>JBEKDV010000118.1:0-18911 GCA_050014175.1 Candidatus Solibacter sp.
CCGGCGAGGGCGAGGACGAGGCCGGCGCCGATCTCGAGCACCTGCGCGACATGGCCAGCGAAGCTCCCGTCATCCGCCTGGTCAACGCCATGATCGCCGAAGCCATCGAGATGCGCGCCAGCGATATCCACATCGAGCCCTTCGAAAAGGAATTCCGCGTGCGCTTCCGCGTGGATGGCGTGCTCTTCAATCAGGAACCGCCGCCGCGCGAGCTCAAGGCCGCCATCATCAGCCGCCTGAAGCTCATGGCCAAGCTGAATATCGCCGAGCGGCGCCTGCCGCAGGATGGGCGCATCAAGATCAAAGTGGTGGGCCGCGAGGTCGATCTGCGCGTTTCCACCCTGCCCACGCTCTACGGCGAAAGCGTGGTCATGCGCCTGCTGGATCGCTCCGCCGGCGATTTCTACGATCTCCGCCGCCTCGGTTTCGACGAGCACATGCTCGCCCGCATGGAGCACTTCACCAGCCTGCCCCACGGCATCTTCCTGGTCACCGGCCCCACCGGCAGCGGCAAATCCACCACCCTCTATTCCGCGCTCAAACGCATCAACCTGCCGGACAAGAAGATCATCACCATCGAAGACCCGGTGGAATACCAGATGGACGGCATCAACCAGATCCACGTCAATCCGCAAATCGGGCTCACCTTCGCCAGCGGGTTGCGGCACATCGTGCGCCAGGATCCGGATGTCATCATGGTGGGCGAAATCCGCGACCGTGAAACCGCCGACGTCGCCATACGCGCGGCGCTCACCGGCCACCTGGTCTTTTCCACCCTGCACACCAACGATGCCCCCAGCGCCATCACCCGCCTGACCGACATGGGCGTAGAGAATTACCTGATCACCAGTTCGCTGGTGGCCGTGCTGGCGCAGCGCCTGGTGCGCGTGATCTGCGCGCACTGCAAACAGCCCAACGGCCGGGTGCTCTCTCCCGAAGGCGAAAGCGTGCTCACCTTCCGCGGCGCCGGCTGTTCCGAATGCAACGGGCGCGGCTACACCTCGCGCATGGGCATCTTCGAGATGATGGACGTCACCGACGAAGTGCGCAAGCTGATTATGAGCAATGCCGATGCCGGCGTCCTCACCCGCACGGCGCGCAAAAACGGCATGCGCAATCTGCGCGAAGACGGCTGGCGCAAGATCGAGGACGGCGTGACCACGGTGGAAGAAGTCATGCGCGTGACGCAGGAATTCTGATGCGGAAGAAGGGTCCGGGGAAAAAAAAGATGGCCGCCGATGAACGCCGATCAAAGCCGATAAAAACAGAGTGCTTATCGGCGTTCATCGGCGTTCATCGGCGGCTAGCGATTGTTTTTTTCTCAGCTTCCAAGCACGAGGCGCTCTGATGGCCACCTTCTTTTTCCGCGCCGTCTCTAGCGATGGCAAAATCCGCACCGGCAGCCTCTCCGGCGACAATGAGAAGCGGATTGCACGCGAGCTGCGGAAACAGGGACTGACGCCGATCTACGTGGGTGTCGCTCCCGGCAAAGCCGCCCTGGAATTCAAGCTGCCGACCTTCGGCAAAGGCCGCCGCGACGTCCTGTTTTTCACCCAGGAGCTTTCCACCCTGCTCAACGCCACCGTCCCACTGGACCGCGCCCTGAGCATCACCGCCGAACTTACCGAGCATGCCAGTTTCCGCTTCATCGTGCTGGACATTCTGCGCGTGCTCAAAGGCGGACGGTCGCTGGCGGACAGTCTGGGCACGCACCCGGAGTACTTCAGCGATCTGTACACCAACATGGTGCGCGCCGGCGAAGCGTCGGGCTCTCTGGCGGTGATCTTCGAGCGCCTGGCCGATTTCGAGCGCTCCCGCGACGACCTGCGCAATTACATCATCTCGTCGATGATCTACCCGGCGCTATTGGCCTGCGTCGGCCTCGCGTCCATCGTGCTGCTATTGACCTTCGTGGTGCCGCGCTTCGCCAGTATTTTCAGCGATTCCACCATGAAGATCCCCTTGCCCACCAAGATGCTGCTCGAAGTCAGCAACGTGGTGACGGCCTGGTGGTGGGTGGGCGCCAGCGCCCTGGCCGCCGTTCTGATCGTCTGGCGGGTGTACACGCGCACGGTGGCCGGGCGGCTCTGGTGGGACGGCGCGCGCCTCAAACTCCCGCTGCTGGGGGACGCGCTTCTGAAGGCCGAAACGGCGCGCTTCGCGCGCGCCATGGGAACCCTGGTGGGCAACTCGGTGCCGCTGGTGCAATCGCTGGGCATCGCCGCCGCGACCTTGAACAACAAGACCATTTCGGGCGCGCTCGTTGGCGTCGCCACCGGCGTCAAGCGCGGCGAAGGCATTGCCGGCCCCATGCGCAAGGCAGGAGTTTTTCCACCCCTGGCCGCTCACCTGCTGACGGTGGGCGAGGAGACCGGGCGGCTCGACCAGATGTTCGCCCGCATGGCCGAAATTTACGAAACCGATACCCGCGCCGCCATCCGGCGCTTCACGGCCATCTTCGAGCCGGTGGTAATCCTGGTGATGGGCGTGCTGATCGGCGCGCTGATTCTGAGTATGCTGCTCGCGATTACGAGCATCAACGATGTGGCGATATAACATGGGGCAAACTATGAAACGCAATCGAAAACGCTCCGGGCAAGCCGGTGTCACGCTGATCGAAATGCTGGTGGTGGTGACCATCATCGGGCTGTTCGTGGCTCTCGTCGGTCCCGCGCTGTTCAGGCGGGCGGATGAGGCGAAAGTCACCGTCACGCGCGCGCAGATCGACAATTTCATGACCGCGCTGGGCACCTACAAACTCGATACGGGCACGTTCCCCACCACCGAGCAGGGCCTGCAGGCGCTGCGCGTGAAGCCCGCCGATGTCAACCAGTGGAATGGTCCCTACATGCCCAAGGATATTCCCAAGGATGCCTGGGCGCGCGATTTCATCTACCGTTTCCCCGGCGAACATCAGGCCGACGAGCCGGAGATTACCAGCCTCGGCGCCGATGGCCAGCCCGGCGGTGAAGGGATCAATGCCGACATCGTCAGTTGGAAAAACAAGTAAGCTGACCTCCATGGTGGGGCAGGCCTTCAGCCTGCCAATCCAACTGGCGGGCGTCTTTTCGCGCAAGCATCCGAGCCGCGACGGGGTGCCCCCTGGGCGGGGAGCGGTGCTTGTCAGCCGTTCCCGCCGCGGCGTCACTTTGGTGGAGATGGTGGTGGTGGTGGCCATCATCGCCCTGATTGTGGGCATCAGCTTCCCCGCCGCCTCGGCCGGGGTGGAAAACGTGCGAATCGTGTCCGCCGCCGATTCCGTGGCCACCTTCCTCAACGCCGCGGAGAATCGGGCCGAGCGCCACCAGCAGCCGGTGGAAGTGGTCGTTTATCCCGGGGAGGGGCGGTTGGCTTTGTACTCCAACGAGGCCGGGTTCACACGCGAACTCAAGCTGCCGGAGGGCGTCACGATCGAGGCTGTGCAGCCCGCGGAAGGCCGCATCCTGTTCATTCCGGGGGCTACCGTTCCCGGCATTTCCATCCAGTTGGGCAACCGCCGCAACGCGCACCGCCGGGTACGCCTCGACCCGATGACCGGCTTTCCGCACGTGGAAAACGTCGAGGCCAAGTGAGCGGCAAGCGCGGATTCACGCTCCTGGAGATGCTGGTGGCCACCACCATCATGGGGATCGCGGTGGCCGGGCTGATGAGCGGCATCTCCAGCACCACGCGCAACGCCGCCCGCCTGCGCGATTATGACCGGGTGGTTCAATTGGCGCGCCTGCGCATGAACAGCTTGCTCACCGATCCGCGCGCCAACGGAAGCGGGGAAGGGCTTTTCGACCCGGCCATCACGGGCGGGCTGGAATGCGGGTGGCGGGCGCAGGTCAGCGTGGCGGAGAAGGTGCCCACGGCGGCCGCGGGCGACTACGTACTGGACCACGTCCAGTTGGAAATCTGGTGGACATCCGGCGGCCAGCGCCGCAGCTTTCCCCTGGAGAGCTACCGCCGGCGGACGCTGCGGACGGAGGATCTGGGGATGGTGCCATGAGGCGCCGTACCACCGCCGGCGTGACCTTGATGGAGCTGTTGATCTCGGTCATGCTGTTGAGCCTGCTCTCGGTCGGCCTGCTGTTCGCCTTGCGCATCGGGCTGAATGCCTACTCGAAGACCCAGACCAGGCTGATGGACAACCGGCGCGTGGCCGGCGCGCAGCGCATTCTGGAGCAGGAGCTCGAAGGGCTGGTCCCGGTAGTGGCGCAGTGCGGGGTTGGGATGGAGGGCGGCGGGAGCAAGGCCCAGTTCTTCCAGGGCGAGCCCGATACCATGCGGCTGGTGTCCACGTTTTCGCTGCAAGGCGCGTGGCGCGGGCAGACGGAGATCCTGGAAATCTTCGTCATCCCGGGCGCCGAGGGCGGTGTGCGCCTGGTGGTCAACGAGATTCCTTATGAGGGACCAGTGTCGGCCGGACGCTTGTGCTTCGGCCCGCATAAGTTTCCCGGCGCGTCTGCCGGGCCGAATTCCTTCGTGCTCGCCGACAAGCTGGCTTTCTGCCGCTTCAGCTACTTGGACCAACCGACCGACCTGAACCTGGCGCCCGCCTGGTTTTCGCGTTTCGTGGGCCCCACCTGGCCGCAGGCGGTGCGCATCGAGATGGCGCCGCTCCATCCGGACGCCGGAGGGCTTCAGCCCATCAGCGTGGTTGCCCCCATCCACGTCTTTCGCCACCCGGAGATCCCTTATGGCGACTACTAGGCAAAGAGGTGGGACAGACGATCGTCTTATGTCGTCTGTCAACCGTGGTTTGGCCAGGCATGACAGACCACGAAAGGCGATGGTCTGTCCCACCCGTGGCAGCGCGCTGCTCATGGTGCTGTGGATTTCCGCGGCTCTTGCCGCCCTCGGGTTCTCTCTGGCCAACACCGTGCGCGGGGAAACCGACCGGACTTCGACCGAGATCGACGAGGTCCGCGGCTACTATCTGGCCACCGGGGCGGTGGACCGCGCCGCGGTGGAACTGCTCTGGAGCGTCACCTCCCAGGGGGCGCGTAAAATCAAACAGGGTTCGGCCTCGGTGGACTACGCCTTTCCGAGCGGTGTGGCGCACGTCGAACTCATCCCGGAAACGGCCAAACTGGACGTCAACAGCGTGCCTGCGGACCGGTTGCTGCGCCTCATCGCGGCGCTCGGCGTGGACCCGGGCCTGGCCACGGAGATCACGCAGGGCATCGTCGCCCGGAGGGGCGGCGCCGGCGGCGGTGATTCCGTGCCGCCGGGTCCGACTTTTCCCGGGATTGCCGCGTCTTTCCAAGAGATAGAGGAATTACTTTCGGTGAGCGGCGTAACTCCGGAAATCTTTTACGGCACCTATATCCCTGCCCAGGGCGACTCCGCGGCGGGCGGAGCCCGGCTGATACGGCGCCGCGGGCTGGTGGAATGCCTGTCGGTGTTCGGCTCCAGCGGCCTGGTGGATGCCAACACCGCCGACCCGGCGGTACTGGCGGCGCTGGGATTGACGCCGGGCGGCATCCAGTTACTGCTTCAGGAACGGGCGGTGCCGCTGACTCCCGCGCGCCTGGCCCAGTTGCAGCCATTGCTCGGTCCGGGCGGGCAGTCTCTGCGCCTGGAAGGCAACTCGATCCTCACCATCCGGGCGACGGCGCAGGTGCGCCTGGCCAACGGGCAGCTTTCGGACATGAAGCGGACCGTGGCGGCCCTGGTCAAGTACATGCCTTCCGGTTACTCTACCCCGATCCACATCCTGCGGTGGTACGACACCACGTGGAGCAACTAGCCAGACCATGCCCCTGGATTTTCCCATCGCCAAAGACTTCCGGAAGCTGCTCGCCTTCGGCTCCGGCGTGGGCCTGGAGATCGGCGTCACGGATCTGGAAGTCGCGGTAACGCGGGTGCGCCCTCACAAGATCCAGGTGTTGGGGCGAGCGACCATCGAGAACTACGCCGCGCGTCCGGCGGCCGAGTGGGGAGCGGAGTATGCGCGTTTCCTGAAGGCGTCGGGGGCGGAACGCCTGAGCGCCACGGTCCTGCTGCCGCGGCGGGAAGCGATCGTGCGCCAGATTGCGCTGCCCGGTGTCGCCGCCAAGGATATCGAGGGCGCCATCCGGTTCCAACTGGATACGCTCCACCCCTACGGCGAGGACGATGTGGTGTGGGGCTGGTCGCCGCTAGGCTACGGCGGCGTGCTGGTGGGCATCGTGCTGCGCAGCACGATCGAGCGCTATGTCGCCCTTTTTGTCGAGGCCGGAATCGCCGTGCGCAGCTTCACGTTTTCGGCGGCGGTGGTGCACTCTAGCATCCGGCTCAATGGCGCGGGACATGGGGGCGAGGGCTTCGTGGCACTGAGCCGCTCGGCGGCGGGCGCCGTGGAAGTGTATGGCGAAAGCCCGTCGCGGCCGATGTTCAGCGCGGAATTCGACCTGGCCCCGCAGCGCGCCACACAGCTAGCGCTCTCGGAACTGCGCCTGGCGGCGGACACCGCTCCCAGGACCTTGGAAGAGATGTTGCCCAAGCCGGCCGCCAATCCGGTGGAAAACGACCTTTCGCGCAATGCCCTGCCGTATGCCACGGCTCTGTCCGGGGCCTGTCCCCGGTTTGCTCCGGCGGCCAATGTGCTGCCGTTGGAGTACCGCCGTTTCAACTCCCGCGCGGTGTTTGTCCCGACTATGGTGCTGGCCGCCCTCCTTCTCCTGGTGGCCGGTTCCATGGCGGCGTACGCCTCCTGGAGCGAGAAACAGTACCTCAAGCAGATCGGCGCCCAGATCGCCAAACTGGAACCGTTGCACAAACGGGCCGATTGGCTGGACAAGGAAACCGATCGCACGCGCGCCCGGGCGCAACTGCTCGACCAGTTTCGCAAGCAGACGCGGATGGATCTGGACGCGCTGAACGAGCTGACGCATCTGCTGGAACCGCCGGCCTGGAGCAATAGCATCGATCTGGCGCGCGACAGCGTGCGCATCTCAGGCCTGGCGCCCCAGACGGCGCCGCTATTGAAGATTCTGGACGCGTCTCCATTCTTTGAGAAGACGGAGATTCAGATGTCCACTCCCCAGGCCGGTGGGGAGTCGTTCCAGATTCGCACCAACCGGAGGAAAGGCAAATGAACTTCGGAGCGCTCGACCGCAAGACCGCCATCCTCTGGATCTCGGGTGTGGCCGTGATCCTGATCCTGCGTTTCGTGGTGCTGGCCGACCGGTCGCCGGACGTGGTGGCGGTCTCCGAATCGGAGCCGATGGCGGAGAAGCGCCTGGCGCGGCTACGCCAGATTGCGGCCACCGTTCCCGGCAAAGAAGCGCTTATGAAGCAGGCCTCCGGCGAACTGGAATCGCGCGAGAAGGGGATGCTCAAGGCGGAAACCAGCGCGCAGGCGCAGGCCCAGTTGCAGGAACTGCTGCACAAGGCGGGCGCATCCAATGGAATCGACATTCGCGGCGTGGAGGAAGCGCGCGCGAAGGTGTTGGGCAACGACTACGGCGAGGTTTCGGTGACGGTCCGCTTCACCTGCCTGATCGAGCAACTGGTGAACCTGCTGGCGGCGCTGGCCAACGAACCGGAACTGCTCTCCACCAACCAGATCCAGATCACGGGCTCCGCCGACAAGAATAAGACCATCCAGGTGCGGCTGACCCTCTCGGGTGTGGTGCCCAGGAAGCTGGCCCTGGAGAAGAAAACCGGGGGCGCATTGTGAATCGCAAATTGGTGTTGTTGAACGGCGTGCTGCTGCTGGTGGTAATTTATGGCGGCGTCCAGTTGCGGAACGAGTACCAGGCGGCGAAAGCGCGGGGAGCGGCATTGCGCGCGGTCCGCATCTCACCGGCGCCGCCGCCGCCCTTCGTGGCGCTGCCCAACGACCCTCCCGTGTTGCCGTCGGGGTATAAGGACGTGGCGATGAAGGACCTGTTTCATCCTTCGCGCAACCCCGACGTGCCGGTGGAGTTGCCGCCGCCACCGCCGCCGCCGCCGCCCATGCCGGATGTGCCCCGGTATCACGGGCAGATGAACCTCGGCGATGGACCGATGGTGCTGCTGGTGGAAAAACCCGGAATGGCGGAGAAGGCGATTAAACCGGGGGAGATCATCGGCCAATTCAAGCTGGTGGACGTCAATACCAGTGAGATCACTTTTGCCTGGACGTTCAATGGCGAGTTGGCGCGGCGCTCGCTGCGCGAGTTGGCGGACAGCTCGGTAGCGGCCGCGCCCGCGGCGCCGGATGTGCGGTCCGCGGCGCCGGCGAGCGCGCCGGCGGCGCCGGTGGCCAAGTCCAATCTGGGCGCGGGCGCAATCACCGGGTTCGGATTCAAGGAATGCATACCGAACGACTCCTCGCCGGAAGGAACCATCGATGGCGGGTTCCGCAAGACGATTATTACCACACCTTTCGGCAAGAATTGCCGCTGGGATCCGGTGAAGTAGGACGTAAAGAGAGATTCATATGAAACTGTTGCTGGTAGTCTTCGTTTCCGCCCTGGCGCTTTCGGCGCAGGATCCCCAGGTCCCCAAGGAGCAAACCCCGCAGACGCCGCGCAAGGCGAAGGCGGCCGCCAAGGCAACGCCCAAAGTGACGGATGCCTCCAAGCCCACGGCCATTCCGGTGGAAGCGGTGCAGGGTGACGACGGCGATTACCACTATACCGATCCCCAGGGAAAGAAGTGGATCTACCGCAAGACGCCTTTCGGGGTGACGCGTATGGAAGACACTCCGGAACGCGCTGCCGGGAAGGCGGCGGCGGCCAACGGCGCGGGCATCAAGGCCACCGAAGATGGCGACATCGTGCGGTTCGAGCGGATGGGACCGTTCGGCCTCTGGAAGTGGGAGAAGAAGAAGTCGGAACTGGATGCGACCGAGAAGGCCGCGCTCGAAAACTCCCAAGCCAACAACCAAACAGTTTCCAAACAGGACTAATCTATGCGACTCATGTTCGATCTTCGGTTGATCCTGGCCGCACTCGCCGCCAGCGCCGTGCTTTCGGCACAACCCGCGCCTTCCCGGGTAATCGGGCCGCCGGAGCCGACTCAGCAGCCTCAGCAGCAACCCCAGCAGCAGCCCCAGCAGCAACCCGGGGCCACGCAGCCGCAAAACGTCCCCGCGACGAATGCACCGCGGCTCACCGATAGCGGTGCGTTCATCATGCCCAACGCTTCGCTGACCGAGATGATCGATCTGCTGGCCAAGCGGCTGAAGATCAACTACATCCTGGACCCGGCGGTACGGGGTACGGTATCCATCTTCACCTACGGAGAAGTCAAGCCGGTGGACTACATGCCGCTGCTGGAGACGATCCTGCGGATCAATGGCGACGCCATGGTGAAGGTGGGGGATACCTACCGCATCGTACCGGTGAACCGCATCAACCAGTTGCCGCTCTCGCCGATGGTCAACGTAGATCCGAAGACGTTGCCGGACGATGAGCGGATGGTGATGGACCTGATCTTCCTGAAGTACGCCACGGCTTCGGAGATCCAGAACCTGGTGAAGCCGTTTCTGGGGGAAGGGGCGTTTGCCAGCGTGTACGAGCCGGCCAACCTGCTGTTGATCGAAGACAACGCGCGCAGCATGAGGCGCACCATGGATTTGATCGCCTTATTCGACAGCGATCAGTTCGCCGGACAGCGCGTGCGATTGTTCGAAGTGGAAAACAGCCGTCCGAGTGACTTGCAGCACGAGTTGGATCAGGTCTTCAAAGCCTACGCGCTTTCGGACAAGGCGGCGGGCTCGGTGAAATTCATTCCGGTAGACCGCATCAACACGATCATCGCGGTGGCGCCGAATCCGGGGATTTTCGCCCAGGTGCAGAGTTGGATCGAAAAGCTGGACATCGCGGTGAAAGCTTCGTCCGGCTCGGTCAACAGTTACGTCTACCGGCTGAAGTACGCGCGGGCGGACACGGTGGCGATGGCGATCATGGCGCTGTACAGCGGCAATCCGTTCGCGGTGATGGCGCTGAGCGCCATGGCGAACCAGCAGAACATGAGCTCCGGCAACGGCATGGGGGGCATGCAGTATGGCAGCCAGATGGGCGGGTATGGCAATCAGACGGGCGGTTATGGCAACCAGATGGGCGGCATGGGCTCGTACTCGATGATGGGCGCGGGAGGAATGGGTTACGGAAGCATGAGCACGGGCGGTTATGGCAACCAGACTTTGGGGGGATATCCGCAGATCCAGCAGGCGTCGCCGCTGGCGGCCGGCATCGCCGCGCCCATTGGCGGCAGTTCTGTCGGACAGACGGGCGAGTATCTGGGTGCCGGGGGGGCTGCCGGCGCGCAGGCGCAGGGCAATCAGCGCGTGCCGCACGTAATTCCCAACCCGTTCGACAACACGATTCTGATCCAGGGCACGCCGCAAGAGTACGGGCAGATTCTGGGACTGCTCCGCCAACTGGACATACCTCCGCGGCAGGTGCTGATCGACGCCAAGATATACGAAGTGGATCTGACCGGGGCGTTCGCGGCGGGCGTGACCGCCTATCTGGAGCAGAAGAACTCGGGTTCGGGGGGCGCGGCGGCGCGCATCCTGAACGTGGCTTCCGGCTCGGGCGGAGTGGCGCTCACCACGGGCGCGCTGGTGCTGCACAGCTCCGAACTGCTGGCCGCGATAACGGCGTCGGAGACGAAGAGCCATACGCGGGTGATCTCGGCGCCAAGCATCATCGCGACAGACAGTATTCCGGCCTCGCTGAACGTGGGCGAAGACGTGCCGACGCTGACTTCGCAGGCGGTGGGCGGGGTGCAGCAGAGCGGCAGTTCGCTATTCACCAACACGGTGTCGAGCCGGAGCACGGGCGTCACGCTGAACATCACGGCGCGGATCAACTCGAGCGGCATCGTGACCATGATGATCAATCAGAACGTGAGTTCGCCGGAGGCGCCGGCGGCATCGAGCAGCATTCAATCGCCCTCGTTCCAGAACCGGTCTTTCGAGACGCAGATCACGGTGCAGGACGGCGACACGGTGGCCATCGGTGGCATCATCCAGGAGAGCAACCTGCAGAGTTCGGCAGGCGTGCCCTTCCTCCACAAGCTGCCGTGGATCGGCTCGCTGTTTGGGGCGCAGAGCATTACCAAGTCGCGCACGGAACTGGTGGTCTTTCTGACGCCGCGGGTGATCTACGACACCAACCAGATGGTGGAAGCGACGGACGAAATCCGTAACAGTATGAAGAAGATCCCGAAGCTGATTCAGGAGGAATAATCTCCGGGGCCGCGGCTCGGACGAAGAATGCCCCCAGGAATGGGGGCATGGCAGCCCTGGAGGGCTACTCTACGGTTCGAGGAACATCTCGCCGCAGACGGCATCCCAGTCGGTTTTGGGGTAGGCGGAAGCGATGTCGGCCACGGGCACGCCGCCATCGGCCAGGCTGGGCATGGACGCGCCTTCCATGGTGAGGGCCAGTTGCAGGCGCTCCAGTTCGCGCATCAGCCAGGGCTTCACTTCGGCATCGCGCAGCAGGTGGCGCATGTCCATGACGCCAGAGATCGGCTTCACGCGCAGGAAGAAGCCGCGATCGACGCCGCCGGTTTCCACCACTTCGCCATCCACGGGCGAGAGGATGCGGACGTCGGCTTCGCGGCGGTGGACGCGGAAGGCGGTGCCGTTGGCGTGCACGAGCGTTCCCGGTTCGGGGAGATCGACCGCGTCCGGCGTGCCGAGCAGGCGGGCGCCGAGGTCGTCGAGCCCCACGGTGACGGTGCCATCGGCTTCGGGACGCGCCCAGGTATGGCCGCGATGGTACATGCGGTCGAGGGGGAAGGACATGCCGAAGATCTCGGCTTCGGCTTCGGCGGCTTGGGCCAGCGGATGCAGCGCGATGAGCTTGGCGTGGGTCTCGCACTGGCGGCAATCGAAGGCATGCGGGCATTCGCGGCTGGTGAACTCGCCGGTGAGGACGTGCCGGCAGGATCGGTCGGCGGCGGACAGATCGTGAAAGTCGGAGTGCCAGCGGATGTCTTCCACCTTGCCTTTGCTCAGGTCGCGGTTGGCACGCCAGAGGGCGTTGACAACAGTGGTAGCGACCACGATCAGCACGGTGTAAAAGGCGCCCAGGAAAATGTAGCTGGCAACGCCGAAGTGAAAGCCGTAGTTCCACGGAAACATAACTTAGAATCTCCCTGCGAGGGCGGGCTCTTCTTCCTGCCGGGTCCGCACCTCAATTTTGAGTTCTCGCTCTTCCGGAAATACCTGGAAGTAGCGGAATGAGAACGAGTACACCAGAACGCCGTAGGCGAGGACGCCGAGGAAGGTGCCGACCTCCTGCCAACTGGGCGTATAAGAAAGGAACTTGTCGAAGGATAAAGTGGGCAGCGCGAGAGTTTGCACGGTCTGCACGTAGCGGTTGAGGGCGATGCCGCAGCAGGCCAGGAACGCGCCCGAAACGAGCCAGGGGCGGTGGGCGCGGAGGCGCGGGGTGAGCAGGATCAACGCCGGCACGAGACCGCAGAGCACGATCTCGGCAAAAAGGATCCAGGTGCCGAAAGGTTTCCAATCGTAGTATTGCGAGGCGGTGAAGCCGAGGCCGGGAGAAGTGCGGTTGATCCAGATCAGGGTGTCGATGGTCTTGGCCAGCACGTAGACGGAAAGCAGGATGCCCAAAATGCGGGCCAGCAGGTCGAAGACGCGGTCTTTGACGAGGCGCTTGCCGGTGATCTTCTCTACCAGGGCGGTGGTGCAGATGAGGAAGCTGGGGCCGACGGCGGCGGCGGAAATAATGAAAAGGAAAAAGGTGGAAGGCCACACGAAGATGTGCTCGCGGAAGGCGAAGGGGCGGCCGCGAAGCACGCCGTAGAGGCCGCCGAGCGAGCCCTGGTGGAAGAACGAAAGGAAGGTGCCCACGCCGGCCAGCACGTAGATGAGTTTGTGCAGCTCGAACTCGAAAACCAGGAAGCCGGGAACGTCGCGCAGCTTGCGGTTCTTGAGCACGATGGGCAGGTACTCGATGCACAGCACGGTGAGATAGCAACTGATGCAGAAGGTGACCTCGGTGAGCATGGAGTGCACGTTGGGATACCAGAAGGTGAACCAGCAGCGCAGCGGCTGGCCGACATCCACCATGAGGGCGCACATGGCGCCGCTGTAGCAGACCAGGCCGATGACGACGGCGCTATTGATGACCGCCTTGAGTTCCTTGAACTTGAGGATATAGAGCAGGAAGCCGGTAAAGAAGGCGCCGGCGCCGAGGGCGATGATGGTGAGGTCGACGAAAATCCACAGGCCGAAGGCGTAGCGGTTATCCATGTTGGTCTGGTTGAGGCCTTTGACGAGGCACAGGCCGGCGCTATAGACGCCGAAGACGAGCAGGGCAACCCAGGGTGCGAGCCACAGGATGAAGCGCGGGGTGGAACAGCGCCGGACGCCGCGGGTGATGAATTCCTTATCGATTTGCTGGAACATTTGGTTAGCCACGGGAGGTCTCCTTGGCGACTCCCGGGCGGGGGGCGCTGGAGATTTCGCGCACCCAGTTTTTCTTGGAGTGGTAGTAGATCTTGGGATCGGTGCCGAGCGATTCCAGCATGCGGAAACTCGCGGGTTGGTGGGCGGCGCGGGCGGTTTCGGTGGAAGGGTCGTTGAGGTTACCGAAACTAATAGCTCCGTTGGGGCAGGCTTCGACGCAGGCCGGGATGTAATCGGCGGGATCGATTTCGCTCTTGCCGTTGGCCACGGCTTTGGCCTTGGCGGCGTGCCAGCGGCCGTGGCAGAGGTTGCACTTTTCGACCACGCCGCGCATGCGCGGGGAGACATCGGGATTGAGGGTTTTTTCCATGCCGGCGGGCCATTTCGGATCCCACCAGTTGAAGTAGCGGGCGTGGTAGGGGCAGGCGGCCATGCAGTAGCGGCAGCCGAGGCAGCGCTCGGGCATCTGGCCGACGATGCCGGTGGCCGGGTCGACATCCACCGCCTGTTGCGGGCATACGCTGACGCAGGGGGCGTCCTTGCCGCAATGCTGGCAGAGGACGGGGACGAAGGCGGAGCGGCGGTCGGAGCCCTCGGCGCCGTTATCGATGCGGAAGACGCGGATCCAGGTGAGGCCGGTGCGATCGGTGGCGCCGTTGGCGGCCGGGGGGACGTTGTTTTCGACGGCGCAGGCCACCATGCAGGAGCCGCAGCCGTTGCAGCGATCGACGTCGATGCTCATGCCGTAGCGCGCGGTGGGGGTTTTGTTGGTTTGCGAAGTCATGCTCTCACCACCTTGGCGCGGGCGGCGGGGCCGCACACATCCTGAATGCCGGGGGAAGAACCCACCAGTACGGCGCCAGGGGGAACGGCCGGGTCCACGGTGACCTCAACCGGGCACCAGCCGATGCGGGTGTGCAGGGTGGCGCGGGCGCCGTTAGAGAGGTTGGCGGCGCGGGCCTCGTCGGGATGGAGGGCCACGCGGTTGGGGGCCAGGCGGAGGTTGGATTCCTGGTAGAGCTTGGTCATCAGCGGAGAGCCGAGGGCGGGATTATGAGGCTCGCGGATGGCGATGAGGTTGAGATCGGGCGACGAAAAAGGAGTATTGGCAGGCGGACCCAGAGGGTACCCCGCCTGCCCCACCAGGCTTGGGGCGGACAGGCGACCCAGAGGGTACCCCGGCCTGTCCCACTTTGCTCCGGAGGTCAGGGATTTCCAGAAGGCGTCGGCGGTGAGGTCCTTGACGGGGGTTTCCTTGCCATCGGCGTAGGTGAGCACCGTACCCAGGCCCGTTTTGTGGATGGCGTCGGCGCGTTCGCGGAGGGAGTTGGAGGCTGATACTCCGGCGAGCGCGCCGACGAAATCCGCCGGATTCGCCAGGCCTGCGAGCGGCGTCACCAGCGGGACCGAGATGCGGAAGGTGGGGTGGACGGAATCCACGGCGGGCGCGATGTCGTCGGTCAATTCGGGGAAGACGGCGATGGGCAGGGCGTACTGCGCATGGCGCGCGTAGCCGCCGCGGGTGGCGGCGAAGGTGACAACCAACGGGTTGTCGCCGGTCAGTTTCGGCTCGATGAGGTGCCAGGGGATGTAGCTGGCGGCGGCGGATTCGTCGATCAGGAGCACGCGGATGGAACGGTCGGGCACGCTGGCGAGGCGGGTGATGGCGGCCGCGCTCTGGGTCCAGGATTCGGGCACGGGCGCTTCGGAGGGCGCGACGATGGTCTTGCCATAGGCGCCGAGGAGACGGTTGATTTCGGGGATCTCGGGAGCGTCGCCCAGCACGAGCGAGGTGCCATCGGCGGCAAGCTGTTTGGCCACCGTGGAGGTTCGTTCCCCTTTGAGCGCGGCCAGGATTTCCTGCGCAAAGGCTCGCTCGGTGCCGGGGGCGAGGGGAATCCACTCGTCGGCCAGCACGGCGGTGCGCGATTCGATAGCCTCCGCCTGGATCAGGTGGAAGTTCCGGCGGGCGGCGATGACGTTGGCGGGAGTGCCCCAGCCATCGAGGAGGGGAGTGCCGATGCTGAGTACGGTTTTGGCGGCGGAGAGGTCGTATGCCACCGGCTGGGAATCCGGGGCGAGATAGAGTCCCTTGAGGGAGGCCATGGCGCGGCGGTAGGTCCAGGAGACGGTGCGTCCGGGGTTGAGATCGAGTACGGCGATGCCTTCGGGAGAGCGTTTGGCGACGGCGGCGGTGGCTTCCTGGATGGGACCCTGCTTGAGGCGGGCGGGGTGGAAGGGGAGGTGATGGGCGGAGAGGCCGAAGGGGCAAAGCCCGCCGCGGACTCCGGCGAGGGAGACGGGCTGTTCGCCGACGCAGCGGGCGCGCACGGCGCAACCGGCGGGGCAAAGGGCGCAATTGGTGAACTTGGCGCGAATTTCGCCGCGAGCGGGCCGCGGAATGCCGGGCCAGTTCTCACTCCACAGCGCGGTATCCGTGATCAGGCGCCACGGGGCCGGCGTGAAGAAAGCGCCTGCCACGGCGCCGCCGGCGAATTTGAAGATGTCTCGACGTGTGTTTTTCATTTGTGGCAGTCCAGACAACTATGTTCCAGGTGCGATTGGCGATGGCAGGCCACGCAGGCATCCATGGTCATGGCGGGCCTTCCGGCGTGTCCCCAGATATCGCGGGAGTAGCCGCTGATGCGATCCTGCTGGAAAGGCGGCAGGGTGTTGGTGGTTCCCTGTGAGCCGTGGCATTGTTCGCATTTCAGGTTGGCGCGTTTGACGTGGGTGATGTGCGAGAAGTAGACGTTCTCGGGCTGGCGCGCGTAGACCAGCCACTCGGGCTCGCGCTGCGGCGTCACATAGCGATCGATGAAGTTTTTTTCGGCCACGGTGGACCCCATGGCGGCGGCATGGCAGCTGGAGCATTTGTCCAGGGTGGGGACGCCGGCGAAGGTGCCGTCGGCGCGAAACGCGTGGCAGTCGTCGCACTTGGCTCCGGCCTTATCGGCGTGGACCTGGTGGCTGAAATCGACCGGCTGCTGGTGCGTCTGGTAGATCACGCGCGGAAAGCCGGCCCAGCCCGCTCCCAGGGCGGCCAGCACTCCGAGTGAGAAAACGATGGTTCCGCGAAGTGTCACGGGTTAGCTCTTTCGGCTCGCATAGGGCGAGAAAAATGTATGGAACAGCGCCAGCATCCGTTCGCGGTCGAGGTAGCGCGAGAGGCCTTGGGCGAACAGCCCGCCATCGGCGGCGAGCGGCCCGTCGGGGCCTGGCTGCTGCTGGAGGAACTCGTTGATGCGGTGCTGCTCCCGCTCCATCCATTGGCGCGCGGCGGGGCCCTGGAGGAGGTTTTCGGTAGTTTCCGGCGCGGGAACGCCCTCGAAGAGCCAGCCGCCGGTGTAGGGTTCGGCGGTGAGGCGCGAGGGATCGGCGCGCAAATAAAGGTTGCAATTGGTCAGCAGGAACGGGTTGGGGAAGACGATTTCGTGATCCGCGCCGTTGACCGTGATGACGGCGGTGGCGCGATGTTGGCCGCGCTGCCAGACGTAGCTGATGCGTTCGGCCTGGCCGAGGGCGCGGCTGAGAAAGGCGTCAATGCCAGCGTGACAGACGCCGTCTTCACCGATATCGAGCCACATGTGGTTGGGGGAGTAGCTGAGCCACTCGGGCAGCGGGATGCCGTCGACCTCGTCGGCGGACGAGCCCGGGTGGACCATGGAGAGATAGAGTTCGCAGTAGCGGAAGCGGTCGCAGCCGCAGCGGGAAAGCTGGCTTTCGCTATAGGGAATCATTTTGGCGACAGGCGCGGCGCCGCAGTACTGCATCAGCGACTCGCCCAGGTAGGGGCACTGGCCAGAAACCGACGGTTCCGCGGACTGCGCGCGGTAGACCGGGCAGGTGAGATGTTCCAGGGAGGAACATTTGTCGTCTGCCCGGCTGGCCGCGGTGAGGGGAATGAGTTTCCGGACCGAGGACGTCTGGCAATACTTGACCTGAGCTTCTTTGAGAAACGGGCAGGTCATGGCGGTTACTTTTCGTCCTTTTTCCCAAGTTCTTCGCCGCCATCGGCCATGGTGAGGCCGAGTTGGGGAAGATGGAATGCATGGTCGTCCTGGTAGGCGTTGACGAGATCGGAGACCTCGCGGTCGATTTTGGACATGGCAGTCGCTTTTCTGCGTTTGGCGGCAAGTTCCTGAAATACGCCGATAGCAACGGCGACGCAGCAGATCAGGACGACCACGCCCAACGCGGCGTTGGTGATGGTCAGCCAGTATGTAGATGGATCGCTCATCAGTGAGACTTCTCCTTCGGCGAGGAGTAATGCACGGTAGGGGCCATATTCAGAATAAAGGAGTTATTTATCTTAATCTGGGAAGCGTGCCGGAATGGCAGACGGATTTGTCCGGATTTCCGACACGATGGGGGCGGGATGGGCGGGGGCGGGTGGGGCGGGCGGAATGGCGATGGAGTAATTATGCGAAACGAACCCACTTTCCGGGGCAAGTCTAAGACAGGAAGGTGGTTACCGACTTCGGGACGAACCCATCGGCGCACCCTGGCAGGGATGTGGGGACCGTGGACGGGCGATGGCGGCGGCTCGCGTTTGGGATGCGGCATGGGGGACCTTCCGCTTTGAGCTATAGCACGGGGAGGGGATCGAGTCTGAAATTGGGTGAGGTTAGGTGGTTGGGAAGAAGGGAGTTATTTTGTCAGAGCGGCGGTGAACGGCGGGAGGATGTCAGTGAACTTTGGGCGACTGATCGTTACCTATCCGTCAATATGGCTGCCAATCCCCCTTTGCGGACGAGATCCCATTCTCCGCACAGGCTCAGTCGACAGCCTGAGGTTTACTCCGCGAAGACTTCCTGTAGCGTGCTCAAGGTGGAGGTGAGCGTCTTTGCCGACACCGCTCCCAACCTCTTGGCTAACCGGGCCTTGTCCACGGCGCGCATCTGATCCAGCAAAATCAAACCCCTCTGGCCGCCAAGCGTAACGCCGATGCGGAACGGTGCCGCGCGACTTTTTGTTGTCATTGGCGCGACGATCACGGTCCGCAGGTGATCATGCATTTCCGCGGGGGATACAACCACACACGGACGCGTCTTCCTGATCTCGCTCCCGATGGTGGGATCAAGATTCACGAGCCAAATCTCCCCGCGCGTCACCAGGCCAGCTCCGTGTCGGCCGCATTACCGAATTCGCCCATTACCAGTTCGTCATCCCCGGCTTCGGCGATCTTCCTGGCGGCCTCCGCCCAACCTGTGCGCACAGGGCTGGCCGGCCTGCGCAACACGAGGGCATCGTCTTCGATGGTCATCTCCGCTCCCGCCTCACCGCTGAGTCCCAGTTGTGTCAGGACCGGCTTGGGTATAACGACGCCTTGTGAGTTGCCGATCTGCCGGATGCTTACGTGCATCACTTTCATGGTAATAACAATGTTATTCCGTAAGGCATCATGTGTCAAGCTTTCACGCCGCCGACGGCCGCCAATACTAACCTGACTTTCGCACTTCGCGTTCAATTTTCGAAACGCCGAGGCGCAAGTGTAATGCCTGCATGGTGAATTTTCAGAAAACCGCTGAGTGAAGACCTACCCTCTTTTCAATCCGCTGGA
>JBEKDV010000119.1:0-18749 GCA_050014175.1 Candidatus Solibacter sp.
GTTTTGCTCATCACAAATATTCTATTGCCTCGCCGCTCCGCCGAGTACATTTCCTCTCAATTTTGTTTTGTACCGACACCACCAACCAGGGGCTCTGGATCCGGAATTTTGCAAGTTCCTAGCTTTCGCCTGCCAACTCTTCGGTGTGGTTTTTCGACCCTGTCGTCTTGTCCGCCTTACCTGTTCCGCCCCGCACTCGTCGACGGGATCGCCGGGGTCATGTCCGGTTCGCGCGTCACCGTGCCGCTCTTGGCATCGCCGATATCCACGTTCTGCGCTTCCAGCGTATTACCCAGTACGTTGTCGAGCGCGACGCGCGCCTTGACATACTGGCTGCGCGCATCCACCTCCGCCAGTTCGCGCGTGGTCGTGTCGCGCTGCACCTGGATCACATTGAGAATGCTCGACGTGCCCAACTCGTATTTGCGCCGTTCGCCGGCCAGCACCTGCTCCTGTAGCCGGCGCGCCTCCACCGCGTTGGCGAAGCCCGCGCGCGCCTGCTTGAGCGCAATCTGCGCGTTGATCACGTTCAGCTTGATGCTGTTCTGCAACTGCTTGTCCTGGATCTGCGCCTGGCGGTAGTTCAGTTCGTCGGTGATCAAATCCGCCTGGTTGGCGCGATTGCGGAGCGGGATGTTGAGCTGGAAACCCGCGTTGTAGTTGGGGAAATTGCGGTTAAACAATTGGCTCATAAAT
Source organism: Candidatus Solibacter sp. (assembly GCA_050014175.1). Classification (GTDB taxonomy): domain Bacteria; phylum Acidobacteriota; class Terriglobia; order Bryobacterales; family Bryobacteraceae; genus Solibacter. The sequence goes on from JBEKDV010000119.1 coordinate 697, forward strand.
GACCCGTAACCGCCCAGAAAAAAGCTGTTTACATCGGCATTTGTGCGCGTCCGATAGCCCAGGACCTGGCCCGTCGAAGAGGTGATCGGCACCGGCAGGTCGTTGGCACTGCCCGCCAGGCCGCTGTTGGAGAGGTTGAGGAAGACGCTGAGCGTGGGAAGCAGGTTGTTCTTGGTGCCCAGCATGCTGATTCGCGAATCCTCCAGACCGATCTGACTCTGTTCGATCTCCGGGCGCTTCTGGAAGGCCTCGGCGACCATGTCCTGCGTCGGCTGGATGGCATCCTGCGGCGGAATGTCGAAGTGATCCGTCGGGGCGATGCGCGCGCCAACCACCGCCGCGTTGGCGAGGCCGCCGCGCGTGAGCACGCTCTTGAGAATCATCTCCTGCTGCAAAACCTGCGTTTCCGCGGTCACCACATCCTGCTGGCTGCTCTTCATCTCGGCTTCCGCCTGGATGATGTCGATCTCCGCCAGGGCGCCTAGTTCGGCGCGGCGCTTGTTGTCCACGTAGAGTTGCCGGTTGAGTTCCAGCGTCTGCTGCCTCACCTTCAGGCTGTCGTTGAACGACACCAGGTCCCAATACAAACCGATCACGTTGTTCACCGTGGCGATCACCTGCTGTTTAAACGTCAGGTCGGAGATGTGCAACTGGTTCCTGGCAATGCGGATGGTGCGGTTGTTGACCGCGATCCCAAACCCGTTGAGCAGGTTCTGCGTTATGGAAAGGTTCACTGAGCCCTGATCCACCGGGTTGAAATCGCTGTTGGGCGAATTCTGCCGGTAACCGAGGGTGTTGGACATATAGAGGGTATATTGTGTGCCGGTAAGGAAGCCCTGCTGGACTCCGTAGTTCTCGTTATTGTAGGAAGTCACCAGAAAGTTGGTGCCGGTGGTGAAGGTGCTGGTCAAGGGCGAGGTTTGGTGCTGGTATTGGGCGCTGACGAAGACCGTGGGGTCCAGGTTGGGGATGGCGGAGCCGGCCAACTGGTAGCTGAGCCCGCTGAGCACGCCGCCGGTACTGTTGCTGGTGGAAGTGCTGCTCGTAGCACCCACCGCATTTGCCCCCGCCAGCACGCCGAGCGAGGCAGACGACGGTCCGGAGGAAATGCTGGTGCTCACGGTGCGCAGCAACTGCCCGGCGCTGGCGCGCTGCAGGTTGGCCTGCTGGAGCTTGGGATTGAGGCGCGCCACCTCGATATCCAGGTTGTTCTCCAACGCCAGCGCGATGGCATCGCGCAGCGACAGGTAGATGGTGCCGGCGCGTATCAGGCGCTCGATCCGCGGGGAATCCTCGTAGCTGATGCGCGCCACCGTCGTGGGCAGGTAGTCCTTGGCGAGGCGGCGGAAGAAGCCCCCGCTGCTCCCCGTGATTTCCGGCGTCTGGGCAAATACCGGAAGCGCCATGGTGAAACAAAGCATGACTGAGAGAATCGACTTAAATCGCGGCATAAGCGGCATAAAATGAATGGGACCTCAAAACACTATTATGGCCCGTCTTGTATCCCTATACGTATGAGAGGACGCGCCAGTTCGACGATTCTTAGCGGGGAAACCGGCGGAGCGCTAGAGTAGTCTACAGACATATGCGGAAGCTCCTGCTGGCTCTCCTGATTCTGGCCTGCGCCGCCTGGGCGGCAAACCTGAAGTTGTACATGAAGGATGGCAGCTATCATATTGTCCGCGAATACCAGGTGCAGTCCGACCGGGTCCATTTTTACAGCGTGGAGCGGAGCGACTGGGAGGATGTCCCCCTCGATCTGGTGGACCTGAAGCGCACCCAAAGCGAGGTCGCCGACCGCCAGACGAAGCTGGAGGAAGACGCTAAAGTCATGGCCCAGGAGGAGCAGGCCGAGCGGGAGTTGGAAAAGGAGAAGCGGCGCATCCCGCAGGATCCCGGCGTCTACTGGCTGCTGGGCAACGAAGTGCAAGTGATGAAACTGGCCGAATCCTCGCTCCACACCAATAAAGGCCGGTCGATTTTGCAGAAACTGACGCCGGTGCCGATGATCAACGGAAAGGCCACGCTGGAGATCCAGGGGGCGAATTCGCTGAACGTCTTCACCAACCCGGAGCAGGAGTTCTATATCCAGCTTTCCGAACCGGAACGCTTCGGCATCGCCAAACTGACCACCAAGGGAGCGGTGCGCATCGTCGAGAACGTGACCAAGGTACCGGTGGTCAACGAATTCGTCGAGGAGCCGACCATGGTGGATATCCTGAAGAAGGAAGTGGATGGCGGCCTTTACAAAATCTGGCCGAAGGAGAAGCTGGAGCCCGGCGAGTACGCGGTGGTGGAGTACACGGAAAGCAAACTGAACATCCAGGTCTGGGATTTCGCCATCAAGGCGAAGTGAGCAAAAAACCGGCCGGACACGCGTCAGGCGTCCCGGCCGGAAACGGAGGGAAAAAACGGAGGCCCTCGATCACATCTGGTAGCCGAGACCCACCATGGGGACGAAATCGTGAAGCAGGGTGCCATACTTCACGCCAGAGGGTGGAGTAATGATTTCCTTGGGGAACGCCGTGATGTAGTCACGGAATTCGGTCCGCAGGAAGACCCTTTTGGTGAGGGCGAACTTGACGCCGCCGCCGACACTGGCCATGGGCTTCAGGGCTTGCGTCTTGGTGAAGTAGCCGAACTGGTTGAGTGGTTGATAGGCGGCTTCCGTGCCGGTGCCGCGGAAGACCTTCATACCGCCGCCGGCGGCCGCAAAGAGCTGAACTTTACCGTTGTTCCTGGTGGTTTTCAAGATCAGGTCGTAGTGAACGACGTGAGACACGCCGGAGAACGTGGCTTCGTTGCCGCCGCTCTTCAGGCTGAGGTTGCTTTGCAGGTACCCGTAACGGAGTTCGCCGCCGATGTGCTGGTACTGGCTGAAGCCGACGTACCCGCCCACGGCGGCGCCGGTCTGAAAGCCCGCGGTGGCGGAACCGATTCCGCCAGTGACCGGCACGCTGTTGAGGAAGCCGCCCCCGCCGGCGCCACCGAATTCCCACTGCTGGGCGAAACTTGCCGCGCCGGCGGCGGTGAGCACCAGAATCGATCGTAGTAGCGTTTTCATGTGCAATCTCCAGCGGCTATTTCACAACCCGCACATTGAGCGTGGTGGAACTGGCGCCTTGGGCGATCACCAGCGGAATGGACAACCCCTGCGGCACCGAATTCGGCACTGTGGCGTTGATCTGATCAAGCCCGACGGAGCCGGGCACCAGGCCTGCGTACCCCACATTGAGAGCCACGCCGCCGAGTTGCACGACGGGCTGGTTCACCGCGCTGGCCAGCGGATTGGAAGGCGCCGACATGCCGGAGCCGACCGGCGGCGAGGTCACCCCCAGGCCGGTCGCCCAGATGACGATGGAATCGCCGGGGTGCACCGGATTGGTGGGGGTGATGAATTCGCCGTTATCGGCGCGCGTGATGGTGGCAAGCCCGGTTTCCGGTCCGGCCGCGCCGGTGCGGAACACACTGGGTGCCGCCGACAGGATCGAGAAATTGAAGTTGTCGCTGATGCCGCCAGGCGTGCGCAGCGTCATCTGGGCGTTGCCGACCACGTTGAAGGGCAACTGACCGTTGATCTGCTGGCTGCTGACAAACAGCACGGGGACAGCCACGCCGTTGACGGTCAGGCAGCTTTCGCCCAGGGCGGTAGGCAACGGAATTTCGCTGGTGGCCATGTTGACCGGGGACATCTGCTGGCCGTAAACGCTGATCAGTCCGCCAGGGGCCACCGGGGCGGTGCCATCGGCGGCGTTGACCACCGACGTGATCTTGGGCGGCGCCACAGCGACATCGTAGTTCCAGGGCAAAACGGTAAATCCCGAGACGGTTAGCGAGATCACCGCGCTTTGGTCGTAGAGCGGCGCCAGCGTGCGCAGAAAGCTCATCCCGGTCCCCGTACCCGAACCGGAATCGCTGGGGAAGGTCGAGCCGGTTGTCGTGCTTCCCGAGGCGGATACGGCGCTGGGAAGCGTCGGCGCTTCGACCAGGCGCGTGGCGCTGCCGGTGACCGAACTCTGCGTGGGGTTGACACGTTCGATGATGCCCGGCGCCGAGAGCGACGACACGGTGGTTCGCAGCCCGCCCTGATCCACAAAGGCGAAGCCGGAGGCCGTGCCGGAGGTGGTTTCCAGGACGCCGGCGGGCACCAGCGACGCGTTCAATAGCGTGCTGCCGACCACGTAGGAGTTATAGCTGGATGCCGCGTAGGCGCCGGAGAGAACGGTGAAATCCTTGCGCGACACCGTAAAGGTATCGGCGTTGGCATCGTACAGCATGACGTTGCCGTCGGGCATGACGCTCAGGATGCCGGCCCCGTTGGGCGCCGGGGCCAGCGCGCCGTTCGGGTTCACGGAGTTGGTAAAGATCCCGAGAGTAGGCAATTGGCTGGCCTGCCGCGAATTGAAATCGATGCGGTCGATCACTCCCGCGGCGCCGCTGTTGACACTGCGCACCAGCGCCAGCATGGCGTTGCCGCTCTCGGCGATGGAGCGCGGATAGTGGCCGCTGGGGAACTGGATGGGAGTCTGGCGCTGCCAACTGTCCAGATCGTAGACCCACGCCTGCTGGGCGTTGTCGTGACCGATCACCAGGTACTTGCGGTCGAAGGTGAAGGCGATCTGCGTGGGCGTGGCGGACGTCTTGAGCGCCGCGATCTGCGCATAGGTGGTGCTGTCGAACACCAGCACCTGATCGGTATCCTGAGCCACGATGTAGAAGCGGTTGCGCACGGGGTCGGCCAGCAGATCGGTCAGGTATCCCGGTACGTTGACGAACGTGCCGCGCTGATCGGGATTGCGGTTGTTGATGAGCAGGCGGATGGGCGGCGGCACGTTGATCGCCGTCGCCGAACTCATGGTCAGGGACACGGCCAGGGTGCCGTTCTGGTTCTGGAACGCCGTGGGATCGACGAGCACCTTCACCACGGCCGGAGTCATTCCGGAAGAGGGTGAAATGGTGACGCCCGGCGTGCTGGTGGAAAGTTGGAAATCGGTGTTGCCGCCGCCCGGATCGGTGATGGCGACGGTTTGCGTAATCACGCTGCGATCGCAGAAGGTGCCGCGCGCCACCACGTCGCGCACGCTGGCGGCGAGACGGTGCTGCTGGTTCAATCTGCCGACGGGGAAGATCATCACGCCGCTATCGGAGACGGTGTAGAGCGTATCGGCGGCGGCGTTGAGCGTGCCGCGGCCGGCGATGTTTTCGGGAATCGAAAAGCTCTGCTGCACCAGCAGGTTTTCGGTATCCAGGATGGACAGGACCGGCGGCGCGGTCTGCACCGCCGGCGAGGTTGGCGAGGAACCCGTGGATGTAGTTGCGGAAACCGTGGGGATTTGAGCGTAGATGATGCCGTTTTGGGAATCGATGGCACTGCCGCCGCTATTGACGGAGGCCGTGGAATTGGGGTACTGCGCCAGGAAGTCGGCGTTGCCGTCCAGGCGGTATTGGCCGACCAGCGCCCAGGATCCGTCGGCGGCCACGCTGACACGGGGCAGCGGCTTGGGAGCGGCCACCATGTTGTAGCCGTTCAACTGACCCTTGCGCGCGTCGTAGTAATAATAGGCCTGCGCCGAGCTGCTGTCGGCGATGCCGTACACGAAGGTACGGGCGGGATTAGTGGACAATACGGCGGAAACCACCTGCGCGGGGAACGTGGCCGGATTGGCGGGCAGCGTCTTCGCCAGGGCGGCGAAAGTGGCCAGCGTCTGCATGGCCCCGGAGATGGGATCGAAGAGCAGAATCGCGGTGGAGGTGACCACGAAAGCGCGCCCGTCGGCAATAAAGGCCAGGCCGAGCGGAGTATCGCCGGTGGTGAAAGTCTGCCGCGTGTTGTCGTTGAGATTGATCAGCGTCAGCGCGTTCTTACTCGGGTCGGCGGGCGTCGTGCTGCCATAGTGCGCCACCAGCAGGTATTTGGAGTCGGGAGATAGCGACAGAGCCGCCGGTTGTGCCGCCACGTTCATCGAAGTGTGGATGGAGTAGTCCGTGGTAGACATGACTTCGATGCGGTTGGCCGTAAAATTGGCGATATACAACATGCCTCGCGATTCATCGAGGGCGATATCGGACGCTTGCCCGGCGATCGGAACGACGGTCCCGAAGCTGGCGCCGCCGCAGGGCGACGAGCTCAGCAGAGCAGCGAACGCGGTCAAGATCAGGCAATTGTTCCAGCGCATAAGTAGAGGGCCTTCAGACGTTACGATTAAAATCCCCCGCCGCCAGCGAAGCAATGATCGACTTGGCTAGCAGCCACCGCATTACCAAAGTTAGCCATGTATTTCCGTGGACTTACGGCTATACTTCCCGCGTGGATCGAGTCCGCCGCCGCCATGGAAACGGCGTTGGTCCGGCTCGCCCACGGAAGGGCCAAGTAACTGCAATGAAGAACTTCGACCGGAAATGCGTACTGATATTCGTCGTCTTCGCGCTGTGCACGATGCTGGCGCCGCCGTTTCGCGCCCAGGATCTAGGCTCCATCACGCGGATTACGCCGGTACCCGACGGCGCCATGTACACCGTGGACGGGCAAGTCTATTCGCACGCCACCAGCGCCGTGTGGCCGACGGGCAGCAAGCACATTCTGGCCGTGCCCGTTCCCCTGCAGTCGAACCTGACCCGGACGCAGTACTCTTTCAGCCACTTTCAGTTCGTGGGCGGCAACCTGCTGTTCAATCCGTTGACGGTGACGGCGAGTCCGGACATCTCCGAGTACCAGGTAGTTTTCGACGTTCTCTACGCACTGGGGCTCGCCTTCTCCAATTGTCCGGATCCCACCAACTGCCAGAGCGCCGGCATCATCAGCGTCAATGGGACGGCATATAATTCGTCTGCCGATGTGTACGTGCCGGCGGGCTCCGCCGTGGTTTTGCAGGCATTTCCCAATCCCGGATATGTCTTTGTGGGGTGGCAACCGGGCGCCAACCAGGCGATCATGGGCTTCCAGGACACGGTCACCATGTCCGGCCCGCTGGTGGTGTATCCGATATTTCAGGTCGCGCGCCAGGTGAACCTGGCCACCAACCCGCCGGGTCTGACCCTGCTCGCCGACCGGACGCCGGTGCCCACGCCGTCTTCGTTGGACTGGGCGGTCAACTCGGTGCACACCGTAGGCGCCAACTCGCCGCAGAAGGATATGGGCGGCAAGTGGTGGGCCTTTCAATCGTGGAGCGATGGCGGCGATTTGAACCACGCATACACGGTGCCGAGTTCGAGCATGCCGGCCACCCTGACGGCCAACTATGTAGCGGCGGCGGGCGTCAGCATCCTCACGCAGCCGGTGGGACTGCAGATCAAAGTGGACGGCCAGTACAACGCGCTCAATCCTTATTACTTCGCCTGGGGAATCGGCGAGACCCACCACCTGGTTGCGGCGGCGCAGCAGACGGACGCGCAGGGACGCCTGTGGCAGTTCGCTTCCTGGTCGAACGGCGGGACGGCAACGCAGGACGTCACGGTGACGGCGGACATGGCCGCCAACGGTCTGGTGTTGACGGCGACGTATACGCCGCTGACCAAGCTGACGGTCAACAGTTCGCTGGCCGGCTTGAGCGTAACCGTGGACGGCGTGGCCTGCGCGACGCCGTGCGTGACCCAGCGCGCTCCGGGAACGCAGGTGCACGTGAGCGCGCCGGCCTCGGTTCCACAAGGCAACGGGTCGCGCGCGGATTTCGACGGCTGGCCGGGAACCACGGGCGACCTGGTCGTCACGGTGGGCGACAGCCCCGCCACGGTGACCGCGAGTTATCACCTGCTCAACCAGCTCACCACCGCCAGCAACCCGGTGAACGGAGCGGTATGGACGGTGCTGCCGGCCTCGCCCGACGGCTTCTATCCGGCCACCACGAGTGTGGCGTTGAGCCTGACGGCGCAACCCGGGTACCAATTCCGGCGCTGGGCCGGCGACCTCAGCGGCACGATTCCGTCGGGCGTGGTGACGATGAGCGCCCCGCGCGCGGTGACCGCGCTGCTCGATCCGGTCCCGTATCTCGCGCCGGCGGGGGTGACCAATGCCGCGGGAACGACGCCGGTCTCGGGCGTGGCGCCCGGCGGCATCGTTTCGATCTTCGGTATCAATCTGGCGGCGGCCGCGCTGGTGGCCCCGGATGGGATGCTGCCGCAGACGCTGGGCGGACTGACGGCGCGCGTGGCCGACCGCATTCTGCCCCTGTTCTTCGTTTCGCCGCAGCAGATTAACGCCCAACTGCCCGACGATCTGCCGCTCGGCAATCAGGTGCTGACCGTCACTCCGGCGGGTGCGGCGAACGTGCAGGCGGCCTTCACGGCGGTGCGCAACGCGCCGGGACTGTTCCCGGTGGCGGTCAACGGCCAGTCGATGGCGATGGCGATCCACGAGGACGGCTCGCCGGTGACCTCGGATGCGCCCGCACGATGGGGCGAGTTGTTGACGGTGTACGGCACCGGGTTCGGGCCGGCTACCCAGCCGCGTCCCGAGGGCTTCCCGATTCCCCAAACGCCGGCGTACAACATTGTGGATGCGGTGACGGTGCAGGTGGGCCAGGCTTCCATCGCCGCGGAGCAGGCATTCGCGGCGCCGGGCCGCTGCGCCATCGACGCCGTGCAGTTCCGCCTGGATAATTCTGTCACCGGGACTGTGACGCTGCAAGTTACGGTCAACGGAGCGGCCAGCAATACGCTCCTGTTGCCCGTGCAGTAAAAAGCAAAATCAGCCGCCGATGAACGCAGATAAACGCGGATAAGACAAAATGTTTTATCTGTGTTTGTAGCGTAGCCTTTCAGGCCGGGTGCCCTTTGGGCGGCCCCCATTCGTGGGGGCATTCTTCCTCCGCGCCGCCGCGTTGTTCCGCGGGAGATCGTCCGTGTCATTTCCGTTTGCGGCTTGCCGCTATGTGTTCATCGGCGGCCATTGATTTTCTACCGCTTCCCGAGCAGGTGCATCTGCATAAACGCCAGGAACTGGTCCCAATCCGAAGGAATCGTGCCGTGTCCGCCGGCGTGCATGAAGTAGCCGATGGTGTGCAGGATGGGCGTCCCGGCGGCCGGCATCTGATCCGTATCCAGCCCCTGCTTGCCGAGCAGGCGGTACACCGGGCCGGCTGCCACCGCGGCCAGAAACTCGCCCTTGGGGTCCGACCAAAAGTCCTTGTCGCCCGTCTGCAACAGGACCGGCCGGGGCGCTATCAACGCTACCAGCATGTGCGCGTCCACCGGCATACGGTCCACCTGGTTGGCGTATTTGGCATAGTTGCCGGCGAACTGGTAGGGATAACGGGTAGGTTCCACCAGGTGGGCGATGGTCTCGCCGTAGTTGCGGCGGCTCAGCGCCGCGCCGCCCTCGCCCGAACAACTGGCGATCACCAGGGCGATCCGGGTGTCGTGCGCCCCGGCCCACATCACCGTCTTGCCCAGCCGCGACACGCCCATGATCGCGACGCGTTTGGCGTCCACGCCCTTGTCCGTCTCCAGATAGTCGATGGCGCGGCTCAGTCCCCAGGCCCAGGCGGCGATGGAGCCCCACTCGTCGGCCGCGGGTTCGGTCTGGCCGGGCTTCAGATAGAGCGAGCGCACGCCATAAGGGACGCCGCCCGGGAAATCGGGATCGATGTCCCCGTAGTAGACGGTGGCGAAGCCTAGCCCCGCATCCAGCAGACGCGCCACGTTGATCCTCCCGAAATTCATTCCCTGGGCCGCGGGCACCTTCTTCTTGTCCCTGCCCCAAACCTCGCCCACTCTGACGCCCGGATCGTTGACCGTACTGGAATTCGCCGAGAAGCCGATATTCAGCAAGAGCGGCACCGGCCCGGTGGCATTGGCCGGCACATACACCAGCAGGTCCATCTTGGGACCCGCCTTGTCCGCCGAAAAGTAGATGGTCACCTGGCGGCGGATGGCTTTGCCTTCGAGCGCCGCCGTCCCCTTGTCGAAGACGTCGAAGCTCATGCCCGCGGGACGGCCCGGAGCGCGGCCGTACTCATTCTCTTCGAACAGGCGCACAATCTCGGGGCGGCGCGTTTCGTTCCAGGTCTTGGCGTCGCGGACCGGTTTGCCGTTGGCCGGCAGCAACGGGTCCGGCAAGGTGTACGTGCCCACCTTCGCTTCATCGTAGTTGACCGGGATTCCGGCCACCACCGCGGCCGGCGGCCTGTCGGCCGGCGGTCTGTCGGCCTGCGCCATGGCGGCGCCAGCCGAGAGTATCATGACGGCGGAGATTCTCAGTCGCTGTACCAGCATGATGGCATCATATTACCTTTCGCTGCCGGAAGCAGTCCATGGATGCGCCGCGCGGCCGGTGTGCCGGGATCATAGAATAGTATTGATGATTCCGAAATTATGCCTGCTCCTGGGATGCGCGGCTGTGGCCTGTGGCGCGCAACCTGGAAAGATATTTCCCTACGACTATTCGCAGGAGGACTTGCCCAACGGCCTGCGCCTCATCACCGTCCCCACCGATTACGCCAACATCGTGGCGACCTACATCGTGGTGCAGACCGGGTCGCGCAATGAAGTGGAACCGGGGCACACCGGCTTCGCGCACCTGTTCGAACACCTGATGTTCCGGGGTACGGAGAAGTATCCCTCCGAGAAGTACAACCAGACGCTGAACCGCATCGGCGCGGCTTCCAACGCTTCCACGGACGACGATCTCACCGTCTTCCACACCACCTTCTCCAAGGAAGATCTGGACACCGTGCTGGCCATGGAGGGCGACCGCTTCCAGCACCTCAAGTACGCCGAACCCGATTTCAAGACGGAGAGCCTGGCCGTGCTGGGAGAGTACAACAAGAACAGCGCGTCACCGTTCAGCAAGCTCAACGAGGCGCTGCACGATACGGCGTTCGACAAGCACACCTATAAGCACACCACCATGGGATTCCTCAAGGACATACAGGACATGCCCAACCAGTACGAGTACAGCCTCAAGTTCTTCGACCGCTATTACCGGCCGGAGTACACCACCATCGTCGTGGTGGGGGACGTGAAGGCGAAGGCGGTCCGCGCTCTGGTGGATAAGTACTGGGGCGAATGGAAGCGCGGCAGCTATCGGCCGGATATCCCGGTGGAACCGGAGCAGAACGGGCCGCGCACCGCCCATGTGGACTGGCCGAGCCCGACGCTGCCCCTGGTCGTCGTAGCCTTCAAGGCGCCGGCGTACAACGACGCGACCAAGGAGACAGCGGCGCTGGACGCGCTGGCGAACCTGGCGTTCTCCAACACCAGCGACCTCTACCAGAAGCTGGTAGTGCAGGAGCAGAAGGCCGACGCCATCCAGGCCAATGCCCCCGGCAGCGTCGATGCCGGGCTGTTCGAAATTACCGCGCGGGTGAAAAAAGTGGAGGACATGGATTACGTGCGCGACCGCATTCTGGAGACGGTGAAGGCCTTCCAGGAGAAGCCGGCGGACCAGGCGCGGTTGGATACGGTGCGCAAGCGGCTGCGCTACCAGGTGGCGCTGAGCATGGATAACAGCGACACCATCGCGCAGATCGTCTCGTTTTACGTGGCGCTCAAACGCACCCCGGAGACCATGAACGCGCTCTACGACCGGTACGCCACCTTGACGCCGGAGGACGTTCGTCAGGCCGCGGCGAAATACCTTGTGGAGAAGGGCCGCACCATTGTCACCCTGACCGGCCCCGGAGGTGCAAAATGATCCCCCCGGTGCCTTCATTGTGGAGTAGCCTTCCAGGCTGCCATGCCCCCATTCCTGGGGGCATTCTTCCTCTCCGTCTCCGGTCATTACGCGCCATGCTCGTTCTCGCCTGCCTTTTCCTTCTCGCATCCTCGACTGCGGCGCAGATCCGCACCGTGGAGCTGCCCGGAAAATCGCCGCTGGTGACCTTCCGCATCGTATTCACCACCGGGTCGGCGGCGGACCCGGCGGATAAACCCGGCCTCGCCTATCTCACCGCGCAGACGATCGCCGATGGCGGCACCAAGGACCTGACTTACAAACAGGTGGGCGACGCCCTCTTCCCCATGGCTTCCACCGTAAGCGCGCAAGTGGACAAGGAAATGTCCGCGTTCGGCGGCGCTACCCACGTGGACAATCTGGCCGAGTATTACAAACTGCTGCGCGGCCTGCTGTTGACACCCGGCTGGCGCGAAGACGATTTCCGCCGCGTCAAAGACGACGCCATCAACGCCATCAAGGTCGGCCTGCGCGGCAACAACGACGAGGAGTTGGGCAAGGAGGTGCTCTACGAGACGCTCTACCAGGGAACGCCGTACGGACACTACAACCTGGGCACGGTTTCGTCGCTGGAGAAAATCTCGCTGGACGACGTCAAGGCGTTCTACAAGAGCCAGTACAGCCAGCCGCAACTGATTCTCGGCATCGCCGGCGGCTATTCGCCGGAGTTTCTGGCGTCGATGAAAAAGGACTTCGCGGCACTGCCGGCAGCCGCCATTCCCAAACCGGGGATCGCGGCGCCCGCCGCAATCGCTCAATCGCGCGCCGTGATCGTGGACAAGGACACGCGCAGCGTGGCGTTCTCCATCGGCTACCCCATCGACGTGACGCGCGCACGGCCGGACTACCCCGCGCTGCTCCTGGTGTCGAGTTATCTGGGCCAGCATCGCATGAGCGGCGGCGCGCTATACGATCGCATGCGCGAGAAGCGCGGCTTGAACTACGGCGATTACGCCTACATCGAGTACTTTCCGCGCGGTATGTACTTGATGGAGCCGCAGCCCAACCTGGCGCGGCAGCAACAGATTTTCCAGGTGTGGATCCGTCCGGTGGAGCCGCCCACGGCAAAGTTCGCCCTGCGCCTGGCGCTCTTTGAGCTCGATAAGTTGAACAAGAACGGCCTGACGCAGGAGCAGTTCGAGCGCACGCGGGAATTCCTGAGTAAGTACGTCAACGTGCTGACGCGCACCAAGCGCGCCGAACTGGGATACGCCATCGACAGCCTGTATTACGGCATCCCACCGTACAACGACTACCTGAAGGCGCAACTGGCGAAGCTGACCCTGGCGGATGTGAATCGCGTCATCAAGCGGTACATACGCACCGACCGCCTGGCAATCGCCGCGGTGACGCGCAATGGCGAGGACTTGAAACGGCAACTGGCCAGCGACGACGCCTCGCCGATGACTTACAATTCGCCGAAGCCGCAGGAGATCGCCGACGAAGACAAGCTGGTAATAAAGTGGCCTCTGGGCTTAAAAGCGGAAGATATCAAAGTGAAACCGGTCAGCGAGGTATTTCAGTAATGGATCTCAAACTTATACCGCTGGAAATTCCCGAGGGCGGCAATTTGATTCTCGGGCAGACGCACTTCATCAAGAGCGTGGAGGACATTTACGAAGCCATCGTGAACACCGTCCCGCAGATGAAATTCGGCGTGGCGTTCAATGAGGCGTCGGGCCCGTGCCTGACGCGCGTCGACGGCAACGACGAGGCCCTGAAGGCGCTGGCCGCGAAGAACGCGACCGCCGTCGCCGCCGGACACATCTTCGTCGTGGTCATGACGGACGGATACCCCATCAACGTGCTGGGCCGCATCAAAGACGTCCCCGAAGTCTGCACCATCTTCTGCGCCACGGCGAACGCGGTGCAGGTGGTGGTGGCGGAAAGCGATCGGGGCCGCGGCGTGCTGGGCGTGATCGATGGTTCCATGCCGAAGGGCGTCGAAGGCGCCGAAGACACCGAAAAGCGTCGCGGTTTCCTGCGCATGATCGGATATAAGAGGTAGGACCGCGCTTCGGCGGGACAGGCCTACTTCGCTCCCTGGAGTTCCTTCAGCTTGAGGTCGAACATCTGGAACGGCATGGCGCCGACGAGCAGTTCGCCATCCACGCCGCCGGCGACGCTCTTGCCCACGATGAATGTCGGCGTGCCGTTGGCGCCGATGCGCATGGCCTCGAGCACGTCGTTCTGCACCGGTTCCTTGTACTTTCCGCCGTCGATACAGGCGCGCAAAGCGGTGGTGTTCAGCTTCAGGTCCGCGGCGAAGCCGACGATATGTTCGATATCGAGCGAATTGGGGTTGGCGCCCATGGTGTCGCGCAATTCCCAAAATTTGCCCTGCTCGCCGGCGCAGCGGGCGGCCATGGCGGCGCGCATGGCGTTGGGGTGGAAATCGAGCGGCATGTCCTTGCTGAAGAAGCGCACTTTGCCGGTGTCGATGTAGGCCTTCTTCAGATCGTTAAATGCCGTGGTATGGAAGCGCTGGCAGAAGGGGCACTGATAGTCGGTGTACTCCACGATGGTGAGGGGCGCGGTCTTGGAGCCCAGCATCGGGACTGCGCTGAGGTCGGTGATTTTGGCCTTGGTGGGCGCCTCTTCCTGGGGCGCGGCGGGCTTGGCCTGGCGTTCGAGCAACTGGCGGATCTGGCGCAGCTCCTGCAGAATCTGCTCGCCCTGCTGGCGCGTCAGGCCGCCTTGGTCATTGGGCACCTGGGCCGCCACCGGCAGCGCCGCGCACAACGTTGCGTAGACAAGAAACTTCTTCATGGTTTACCTAATTCTTCCTCAGGATCAGCAGGTACTGGCTGTCGGGAATGTGTTCTTTCTCGGCGAGGAGATGAAAATGATTGGCCTCGATCTCCTTGATCACGTCGGGCATGTCGAGCCGTATGTGGGTGAGCGCCCGCCCTTCGGGCATGGCCTCCTGGCGCTTGTAGTATTCCACCACCACCAGTTTGCCATCGGGCTTGAGCGATTTGTGGATGGCGGCAAGCATTTTTTCGGGGTAATCGAAGTGATGGTAGACGTCGAGGGCGAGGGCGATATCGACGGCGGCTTCGGGCAGATTGGGGTCGGTTTCCGTGCCTTTGACGAAGGTCACGTTTTCCAGCTTCAGGTTGGCGGCGCGCTGCTTGGCGGACGCCAAAAAGTCGTCGAAAATATCTTCGGCAATCACGCGGCCGGTGGGTCCGGCACGGCGGCTGAGGAAGGGCAGCATGTAGCCGATTCCGGTGCCGACGTCGGCCACGGTCATGCCAGGCTGAAGGCCCATGGCGCGAATCAGCTCGCCCGGTTTTTGCCTTTCGTCGCGCGCCGGGTCGGCCAGCCCGGCGGCCAGGCCTTTGCGCTGCTGCTCGGTCTGATATCCGGAGTTGGCCTGGCCGGCCACCTGCGCGGCAATCGTGCCGGCCACGAGCAATCCTAAGAACACGCCGGCGATTTTCATAGCGCGGTCTCCATGGGCAGGGCGAGCGGCGCTTCGCGCATGAAATCGAGGCGCGACATCTCTTCGATGGCCTCGCCGATGGATTGCTCGCTGGTCTGCTCGGTGGTGATCACGAAGGGCAGATCGTCCTTGGTGTCGCAGGGCTCCTGCAACACCGCCTCCAGGCCGATATTCTTGTTGGCCAGAATGCCCGCCAGTTTGGCGATGATGCCGGGGCGGTCTTCCACGCGGAAGCGCAGGTAGTAGGCGCGCCTTTGGAGCTTGACGGAGACGGGCTTGTTCTCGCCCAGCCGCTCATGGGCGAAGGGCGAGACGCGCTCCGGACTGCCGCCGCGAATCTCGCGCGCCACGCGCATCAGGTCGCTGACCACGGCGACGCCGGTGGGATGTCCCGCGCCCCATCCGTAATAAAAGGTGTCTTCGCCGAACATGCCCTTCACCCACACCGCGTTGTAGGGGCCCTGCACGCTGGCGAGAATGGTGGAGGTGGGAATCAGCGCCGGGCGCACGAACAGAATCAGCCCGTCGGGAGTCTTGCGCCCGCCGCAGATCAGGCGGATGGTGTGCTTGAGCGCCCGGGCGTACTGGAAATCGAGCGGCGTGATGCGCCGGATGCCTTCCATGAAGATGTCCGAAGCGGTGATTTTCTCGCCGAAGGCGAGCGCGGCGAGGAGCACGAGTTTGCTGCGCGCGTCGTAGCCATCCACATCGGCGCTCGGGTCGGCTTCGGCGTATCCCAGGCGCTGCGCCTCGGCGATCATGGTCTCCATATCGGCGCCGCGCTTTTCGATCTCGGTGAGGATGTAGTTGCAGGTGCCGTTGAGAATGCCGTAGAGCGCCTGCACGCGGTCGCCGGAGATGCCTTCGCGCAGCACGGCGTGGATGGGGATGCCGCCGCAGACCGAGGCCTCCATGGCGAGATTGATGCCGGCCTGGATGGCGCGGTCCCAGATCTCCGGCCCGCAGGCCGCCATGAGTTCCTTGTTGGCGGTGACCACGCTCTTGTGATGGGCGATGGCGGCATCGACGATCTGCGCCGCGACGGAGGTGCCGCCCACGAGTTCGGCGACAATCTGCACGTCCGGGTGGGCCACCACCTCGCGCCAGTCGGTAGTCTTGAAGACAGGCCCGAGTCCCGCCGGGATATGCTTGTTGTGCACCGAACGGCTGCACACGGCGACCACCTTGAGGCGGTAGCCGAGCTTGAGAGCGATCTGATCGCCGTTTTCGGAGAGTATGGCGAGCGTGCTGGAGCCGACATTGCCCAAGCCTACGATGCCGACATTGACTTCCTGCATATCTTCTAATGATATCAGTGGGGCAATGTGCGCTTCCGCGTTGAGTTGGCGGCGGCTGCTGCTGGTAGTGCCCGCTTGCGACGCCACCGCGCTGTCCCGGTACAATGAAGTCATGAGGGTTTGTTTGTGTTTGCTGATCCTAGGCGTCCTTTCCCTGCACGCGGCGACTCCGAAAAGTGAAACCGTGCGCGGCAAGCTGGTGGTGCGGAGCGGCGAGTCGCCGGTATTAGAGACCGGGGAGCACCAGCGGATCGTGCTGGATGGCGATACGCCCACGCGGAAGGTGCTGCACGATCCGCGGGTCAACGGGTTCGAGGTGGAAGCGACCGGGCACTTCACGGCGCCGGGACAATTCCTGATCGACCCGCAGCACACGCGCGCCCTGTTGGTGCGCGATGGCGGCAAGCTGAAGATGATTACCTACTGGTGCGACGTGTGCTACATTCGCGCATACACGCCCGGTCCGTGCGTGTGCTGCCAGAAGGACACGGACCTGGATCTGCGCGACCTGGACGATATTCGATGAGCCCCAACAACTACACAGCCCGTCAACAAGCGGTGGACGGCATCGATACGGTGCAACTTGCCGACGCCGCAGGCAAGGTGGAACTGGAAATCGCGCCCGGAGTGGGCAACATGGCCTACAAGTGGAATGTAGGCGGGCGGAACTACCTCTACTTCCCGTACCCCGGGTTGGCGGCGTTCGCGGCGCGGCCGCGGCTGTGCGGCGTGCCGTTCCTGGGACCGTGGGCCAACCGCCTGGATGGCGATGCCTATTGGGCCAACGGCAAGCACTACCTGCTGAATCCCGAGTTGGGCAACGTGGGGCGCGACGGCAATCGGAAACCCATCCACGGAGTGCTCGGCTTCTCGAAAGCGTGGAAGCTGGTGGAGGCCAAGGCGGACGGCACGGGCGCGTGGGCGGCCAGCCGGCTGGAATTCTGGCGGCATACGGAGATGATGGCGCAGTTCCCCTTCCCGCACACGTTGACGATGACCTACCGCGTGCGCGGGGGCAAGGTCGAAGTAGAGACGGCGATCGAGAATCACGGCACCGACCCGATGCCGATCGCGGTGGGATTCCACCCGTACTTCCAGTTGCACGACACGCATCGCGACGAGTGGCACGTACACTTCGCGGCGCGCGATCACCTGGTGCTGAACGCGCAGTTGATTCCGACGGGCGAGCGCAAGCCGGTGGAATTCGCCGACCCGTACTCGCTGAGCGCCGGTCCCTTGGACGATGTCTTTGGCAACCTGATCCGCGACCCGGATGGGCTGGCGCGTTTCCACGTGGAAGGCGGGCGGGAGCGCATCACGGTGGCTTACGGACCGAAGTACACGGTGGCGGTGGTCTACGCGCCGAGAGGCCAGGATTACATCTGCTTCGAGCCGATGTCGGCGATTACCAACGCGTTCAATCTGGATCACGACGGGGTATATAAGGAGTTGCAGAGCGTGGCTCCGGGGGCGACTTGGAAAGAGAGCTTCTGGTTGAGCGTGGGGTAAGAAGAAGAATTAGCCGGTAGAGTAGGACAGTGAGCGACGGTCCTCGCGACCCACTGTCCCCTCGTCGAACCGGACGTGCAGATTTCCCGCATCCGGCTCTCCTGAAAACCCTCGTCAGCGGCTTTCGCAG
>JBEKDV010000120.1:0-18743 GCA_050014175.1 Candidatus Solibacter sp.
GTTGGTTTCGGTCGCGGTGACGTTGCTGGCGCTCTTTGTTTTCGGCTACGTCAAGGCCAAAATGACGGGGATCTCGCCCTTCCGCGGCGGGCTCCAGACGGTGATCATCGGCGGTCTGGCTTCCGCCGCCGCCTTCGGGTTGGCCCGGTGGATCAGCTAGATCGAACCCCGCGGCGCGCCTTCCTGTTCATGCCGCTGGCCTTCGGCGGCCTGCTGGCGATTGGGTATCGCCGCGTACGCCCGCTCCCCGATCCCCGGCAGACTGGCACGGGCCGTACGATTAAGCTGGTTCTCTTCCGCGATAATGGAGAGAGAGGGGAGACCATCCAAGTGAATAAAATCGTCAAGTCCGACGCCGAATGGCAGAAAGAACTCACGCCGGAAGAGTTTGCCGTGGCGCGCAAAAACGGCACCGAGCACGCCTTCACCGGCCGTTATTGGGATAATCACGAAGCTGGTGTGTACCGCTGCGCGTGCTGCGGCAACGCCCTGTTCTCTAGCGCCGAGAAGTTCGAGTCCGGCACCGGCTGGCCGAGTTTCTGGGCACCGGCCGCCGAAGAGAACGTCAGCACCGAAAGCGATACCAGCCTTTCCATGCGCCGCACCGAGGCGCTGTGCAGCAAATGCGATGCCCACCTCGGCCACGTCTTCGAAGACGGCCCCGCGCCCACCGGGCTGCGCTACTGCATCAACTCCGCCGCCCTCCGCTTCACGCCCGAAAAACCGTAAACCAGGGCGAAAGCGCCTGCCCCGCCAAGATGCACAACTTATGCCGACAGGAGCAGGCAGCCGGCGGCGCGCCTTACTCGCTGCGCAGGACCTGGCCGGGGTCGAGGCGTGAGGCGCGGCGGGCGGGGAGGAATGCGGCGGCGGCACCGATGGCGGCAAGAAGCGCGGCGGTGGTCGCGAAGGTGAACGGGTCGGCGGGCTGTATGCCGAAGAGGACGGATTCCACCGCGCGGGCGCCGGCGAGTGCGGCAGGGAGTCCGAACGCGAGGCCGAGCGCGACCAGGACGAGCGAATCGCGCAGGATCATCCAGACCACTTGGCCGCGCGGGGCACCGAGGGCGATGCGCAGGCCGATTTCGCCCGTGCGGCGGGCGGTGCCATAGGCGACGACGCCGTAGAGACCGACGGCCGCCAGCACCAGGGCGAGGGTGCCGAAGAAAGCGCCGAGCGCGGCGAGGATGCGCTGCTCGTAGATGGAATCGTCGACCTGCTGCCGCAGCGTGCCGAAATCGCCGATGGCGACGGAGGGGCCGAGGCGGCCGAGTTCGCGGTAGAGAGGCGCGAGCAACGCCATGGGCGGCGCCTGGGTGCGCACCAGCATGGTGGGAAGGCCGGAGACTTGGCCCTGGTCGATGGCTTCATACACCGTCGGTTTGGCGGGCTTTTGAATGCCGGCGTGGTGCACGTCGCGCACCACGCCCACGATGAAGGTGGGCTCACCGCCCTCGGGCTTGCTGTCGTCAAAGCTTAGGATGCGCGCGTCGGGGTGCTTCTCGCCGGGCAGGAACTCGCGGACGAAGGCCTCGTTGACCACGGCTACGTGTCGCGGGCCGGTCATGTCGTTGCGCTCCAGTTCGCGGCCGAGGACAAGGGGCGTGCCGATGGTCTCGAAGTAGCGGGGGGCGATGCCGGCGACGTCCACATCGACGGGTTCGCGCGCCGTGCGCTCCGAGCCGGGCACGCGAATGCTGGCGCTGGCAAACCCCATGAGAAACGGTCCGGGAAAACCGTAGCTGACCGAAATCACGCCGGGCAGCGTCTGCAATTGTTCGGCGAGTTGGTGCGAGGGCGTGCGGATTTCCGAGCGCATGGCGCGTGGGAAATCCACGGTAAACGCGACCACGTTCTGGTTGCGGAAGCCCAGATCCACGCTGCGCAGCGCGTACAGGTTGTGGCCAAACAACGCGGCCAACCCGACCAGCACCACGCTGAATGCGACCTGCGCCACCACCAGCGCGCGCCGTAGTAGGGGGCGGCCGGACTGTCCTACGTTGCCGGCGCGCAGGCCGGTGGCCGGGTCCACGGCGGTGGAGCGCAGCGCCGGACCCACGCCGAAGAGCAGCGCGGAGAGCGCGGTGATGCCCAGGGTGAAGAGCAGCACGGCGTTATCGGGGGCCGCGCCGAACGGGTTGCCGGAACTCTCCGGGAGGAAGCGGACCACGGCGCGCTGTCCCCAGGCGGCCAGCCAGACGCCGAACGCGCCGCCGGCCGCCACCAGCAGGATGCTCTCGGTAAGCGCCTGGCGCACCAGGCGCGCGCGCGTGGCGCCGAGGGAAAGGCGCAGCGCCACCTCCTTTTGCCGCGCGGCGCCGCGCGCCAGCAGCAGGTTGGCCACGTTGGCGCAGGCGGCCAGCAGGACCAAGCCCACGGCCATCATCATCACCGTGAGCGGGCGGCCGAATTCCTCGCGCAGCATGGAGAGTCCGACGGACCCTTCGCGCACTTCCAGCCGCTGCCCCAGCGCTCTCTGACGAAACGCGGCGTTGTAAGTGGAAGGGTAGATTACGCGGAGGTGCTGTGCCATCAGCACATCCATGGCAGCTTGCACCTGCCGCGCCGATACCTCCGGCCGGCGGCGCGCCACCACCCAGACCCACCAGTGGCGCGGGTCGTTCAACTTCCCGCCCGCCATCATGGCAGGCACCCAGACTTCGGCGCGATGCTCCACCTCCACACCGTGGAAACCGGGAGCGGCCACGCCAATCACGGTCAGCGGCTGTTCATCCACTATGATTTTGCCGCCCAGGATGGCGGGATCGGCGCCGTATTTGTTGCGCCACAGATCGTAGCTGAGCACGGCGATGGGGTGGCCGCCGGGGATGCGGTTGTCGTCTTCGGTGAACAGGCGTCCGAGCGCCGCTGTCACTCCCAACACGGAGAAGTAGTTGCCGGAAACGAACTCGCGCTGGGTGAATTGTCCGCGCGCGCCGGGACGCGTCGCAAAGCGGGTCTTGGCCACGCCGGTGCGGGCGATGACGCCGGTGAAAAGGTCGCTGCGTTCGGCGATTTCCTGGAACAGGGGATAGGACACGTAGCCTTTGCCCCAGCCGCCGGTGCGGTAGAGGCTCACCAGTTCTTGCGGCTTTTCGACCGGCAGCAGGCGCAACATCAAGGTGTGGAACAGGGAGAAGATGGCGGTGTTGGCGCCGATTCCGAGGGCGAGCGAAAGAACCGCGGCGATGGTGAAGCCGGGTGTGCGGCGCAGTCCGCGAAGTCCGTAGCGAAGATCGCGGCCGGCGCTTTCCAGCCAGGGCACGCCGCGGCGGTCGCGATAGTCCTCCTTGGTCTGGGCCACGCCGCCGAATTCGCGCAGCGCGGCGGCGCGCGCGGTAGCGGGCTCCATGCCCCGCCGGCGGAATTCCTCTTCCTGCATGGCAAGATGAATGCCAATCTCTTCGTTCAAGTCGCGCTCCAGCCGGTTTCGGCGAAGGAGAGCGCAAAGGCGCCGACAGAACATCCGCATCGGGTCCGTCCTATTCGGCGGGGCGAAGGAATCGCTGCATCAGGGCCACGGTGCGCTCCCACTCTTGCGATTCCCGCGCGATCTGCTTTCGCCCCGCGCGCGTCAGTTGGTAGAACTTGGCCTTGCGATTGGCATCGCTGGTGCCCCAGCTTGATTCAACCCAGCCGCGTTGCTCCAATCGCAGGAGGGCCGGATAGAGCGTCCCCTGGTTGAGATCGAGCGCGCCGCCAGAGATCTGCTGGATGCGTTTGGCCAGCCCGAAACCATGCTGCGGCCCCATGGTTTCGAGCGTCCGCAACACCATCAGATCGAGCGTGCCCTGGAGAATACCCGGGTCTCTTGTAGACATCCAAGAGGAGTATGACTCTGTTCCTTTTGGATGTCAAGAGGAGGAGTCCGAGCTTTGCTCGGATTGACAGGCTGAAGCCTGTCCCACCGAAGCTACTTCGACATGGCCAAACCGTCCACCTGAACTTCGAGGAGATGGTTGATGCGGATGCCGAAGATGCCGTCGGTCTTCGCCAACGCTCCGCTCTTCGCTTCCGAGTGGACGACCACGCCGTTGACGACGAAATCGACCTTGTCGGCGCCAACGCGCACTTCGAGGGCGTTGACGGATTTTCCGTCGGCTCCCGGTTTCTGTACTGCGTCGTTAGGCGTCTTCGGCGCTATGGTAGGGGTGGCGTCGCCGTTGCGGCTCTTGATCAGCCACGTCCCGTTCTGGGCGACCACGAAGTACAGATAGTTCTGCTGCCCGCCTTCGAGAGCGCTGCCGCCGAATATCAGGCCATAGTAGTTGGTGTGGCCGCTCGGCTTCATCAGCGTGAACGTGCCTTTGAGAGTGTAAGTGCCCGTCGCGGTGTTTTCCGGATTCCAGTACACCGCCGCTTGGGGATTCGTCGCGTGAAAGCCCGATCCCTGGGTGACGAACTTGATGTCGCCGGGGGCGTCGGGGTCCGACGCTGCCGTGCTCCGATCGACGCGCATCTTCCAGCCCTTCGGCGCTTGGGCGACAAGCGGCGCCAGAGCGACCAGCGCGAGCACCGCAATATGTACGTGACGCTTCATCTAGTGTTCTCCTTCAAGCTCCCGGTAGAGGCGGCCGGGGCGGCATCACCGTGTTCCGGAGGGTGACCGGACACCATTATATATCCGCGCCGCCCGGCCCAAGACCTGTGGCATCGCGATATCATGCAGGCATGACTCGCGGGCTGATTGCTCTTCTTTCCTTTTGCGCGCTGCTCGGGGCGCAGACACCCGATGCGAAGCCGGTGCGCCTGGCCATCGCGGGCCTGGTGCACGGGCACGTTTCCGGATTCCTGAGAAGCGCCCAATTGCGCAAGGACGTGGAGATCGTCGGCGTCTTCGATCCGGATGCGGCGTTGACGGCCCGCTACGCCAAGGCCAACGGGTTCGCGGCGGAGATTTTATTTCAGAACCTGGGGACGATGCTGGACCGCGTCCATCCCGAGGCGGTGGCCACCTTCACCAGCACGAGCGATCATGCCATGGTGGTGGAAGCGTGCGCGGCGCGCAAAATCGCCGTGATGATGGAGAAGCCGCTGGCCGTCGATAACGCGCAGGCGCGCGTCATTCAGAAGGCCGCGGCCACGAGCGGCATCGCGGTGATGGTGAACTACGAGACCACCTGGTACAAGAGCCACGGCGAGATCTGGAAACTGATCAAAGAGCAGAACGCGGCCGGCGAGATCCGCCGCATGGTGGCCATGGACGGGCACCAGGGGCCGAAGGAGATCAACGTACAGCCGGAATTTCTCGCCTGGCTGACGGACCCGGCGAAGAACGGCGCCGGCGCGTTGTTCGATTTCGGTTGTTACGGCGCGAACCTGATGACGTGGCTGATGGGCAATCAGCGTCCGGTCGCGGTGACGGCCATCGCGCAGAGCGAAAAGCCCGGCATCTACGCGCGGGTGGATGACGAGGCCACCATCCTGGTGCAGTACCCGAAGGCGCAGGGCGTGATCGAGGCGTCCTGGAACTGGCCGTACAGCCGCAAGGATTTCGAAGTCTATGGCGAGAAGGGGTATGCCATCGCGACGGGCGGGGAGGGGTTGCGCGTCCGCCTGCCCGGACAGCGCGCCGAGGAGACGCGCAAGCCGGGCGAGTTGCCGGCGGCGGAGAGCGATTCTATTTCCTACCTGACGGGCATGGCGCGCGGCAAGTTCAAGCCATCAGGGCTGAATTCGCTGGAGAATAATGTGATTGTGGTGGAGATTCTGCAGGCGGCGCGCGAATCGGTGCGCACCGGAAGAAAAGTTACCATGGCGGCGCAGTAGGTTGCAGTAGAATAGCTACCATTGGCGCGACATCAACCTTAAAAGGAGTACGAATATGAACCGTTTTGCCGTGATTCTTGCCCTCTCTCTTTCCGGCGCCGGCGCTGTGGTGGCGCAAAACCCCGTGATCGCCGAGCAAAAGGCGGCTTACACCGCGAACAAGGCCAACCTGATCAAGGCCGCGGAGAAAATGCCCGAAGAGGCCTACAGTTTCAAGCCGACGCCGGAAATGCAGACGTTCGGCGAACGCATGGCGCACATCGCCAACCAGATCGGCACGTGCAGCGGCATGACCGGCGAGCGCAAGACAAACCCCGCGGCCGGCAAGACTGCGAAGGCGGATCTCGTGGCCGCGCTCAAGGCGAGCTTCGACGCCTGCGACGCCGCCTGGGACAGCATGAACAACGACACCGCCATGGAGACGATTGCCGGCCGCGGCGGGCAACAGCGCTCCAAGATCACGGCGCTGATCGGCAACACCACCCACAACAACGAGATGTACGGCTACATCTCGGTATACATGCGCTTGAAGGGTGTCGTGCCGCCTACCAGCGACCGCGCGATGTAGGAGCATTCACGCGCGCAAGCACGGTTAAGGAATGCGGGCCTGGCCGCGCCCCGTGAATCCGTGAGGACCGCGAACGACTGGCTCCATCGAGCCAGTGCGGTAACAAATCACTTCCATCGGCCGTCTATTCAGATGCGCGCCAAACACTGGCAGAGATGCAGTGAGCCGCATTCGAGGTAATTGCGGCACTTCCGCACAAGCGCTCGCTGAAGCGCACCTCCACAGGACGAACAATACTATGACGATCAAGTCGATGTTTATGGTGGGAGCATTGTGTCTCTCCGCGGTGACCGTTGTCAACGCCAAGACTTACGTGTTCCACCTTTCCACACCCTCGATGGCCGGCACCGTGAAGCTTCCGGCGGGCGATTACAAGCTGAAGTTGGACGGGACGAACGCCGTCCTTACCGAAGTCGACAACGACAAAACGTACACCACAGCGGTGAAAGTGGACACGGGAAAAAAGAAATTCGAACAGACCACGGTTGTGACCGACAACAGCAACGGCGCGACCCACATAACGGCCATTGAAATCGGCGGCTCAACCACCAAACTGGAGTTCGGCGAGTAAGCCGGACGTGGCGAATTACGGGGCCGGGCGCTAACGGGTCGCTGCAACGGGCCGGTGCGCGGGAAGCAGGGCCAGGAAGTTGTCGTGGGCCACTTTTCGCGCGGTCTCCGGCTGGAGCGCATCGAGCAGCACATAGTAGCGCTGCAAGGTCGGCTGGTATTGGTCAAACACGCCGACGGTGTCGGAACCGATCACAAAGCGGCCGGGGTACTCTTCGATCAGACTCGCCCATCTCCGGTCCAAGACGCCGCCGGGCGCGAGTTCCTGTTCAAAGATCACCCACGACAAGTCGATGGTGAGGTTGGGGTACTGTCCCAGCATGCGGCGAAGAATGTCGGTGTGATTGGGAATCACGATGCGGCGGCTGATGCCGGCGTGCGCCCAGATCATGCGCGTGTTGGGATGCGCCCGGATGGCCGACTCGATCTCGCCGAGATAGTCGGGTTGTTCCCGCCAGGCCGGCCCGATGTCGCTGTGGACCAGCACCGGCAGGTCGCGCGCCGCGGCCAGGTCCAGCAACCGGGCGAACGCGTTCGAAGTGGCGCGCGGGGATTCGCTGTAGGTGAGCGCGGTGAGGTCGTCGTGCCGCAGGAAGACTTCGCCGATGCCCTGCCAGAAGTTGGGGTAGAGGGCCAGCATGCGCTCGACGTGATCGGCGGCGTTGCGATCGGCGCTGTTGAAGCCACAGATGAAGGGGTGCAGACGGGCCTGCTTATCCTTCGGCAGGTCGAGCACGGCCCGCGCCACCAGGAAGTCCGTCGCGCTGTACCAATACGCGCGGGAATCGTTGTCGAGGTAGTAGGTGGGCCGCCGGGCGTCTCCCTCGTCCCACTTCTTCACCACGGGCATGCCGATCACCACGCTCTCGGTCACGCCGGTATCGTCCATGGCTTTGAGGAACTGGTCCATCCCGGCCGTCTCCTGGACGAAGTTGAGGAAGTGGAGGTGGCCATCGACGATCTCGTACTTGGGCGCGGGTTTCGGCTCCTCGGCGGATGCCGCGGCGA
Organism: Candidatus Solibacter sp.; assembly: GCA_050014175.1. GTDB lineage: Bacteria > Acidobacteriota > Terriglobia > Bryobacterales > Bryobacteraceae > Solibacter. The sequence goes on from JBEKDV010000120.1 coordinate 7,916, forward strand.
TCGCCAGCAGCAGGAGAGAACCGAAACACAGAAAGCTTCGTCGTGGGTGCATCGGAGTATTGTCCGATGGTTTGTGTCCGGATGCAAGTTTGCTGGCGCGGCGGAGTACTATTTTGCGTACCAGTCGCGGAGGCGGACGTCGATGCCCGTGCCTTCCAGCGCCTTGGCGAAAATCTTCGTGTCCTGACCGCGATAGTGATACGGATAGACCACGGCCGGATGGAAGGCGCGCACCGCGTCGGCCGCGGCCTGCGGGGTCATAGTGTAGGGCAGGTTCATGGGGATGAAGGCCACGTCGATGTTCTTCAGCGCGCGCATTTCCGGCGTGCCTTCGGTGTCGCCGGCGAAGTAGAAGCGTTTGCCGCCGTAGGTGACGACATAGCCATTGCCGCGGCCCTTCTCGTGATAGATCTGGCCGTCGGAAGCGGGCTTCAGGTTGTACATCGGGATGGCTTCCACCTGGAATGGGCCGACGGTCAAGGTGTCGCCGTTCTTCATGACGAGGGCGCTGGGGAATGTCGCAGCCACCGCCTTTGGCGCCACAATTACGGTGGACGCTTTCTTCAGCTTGTCGACCACGGCGGGCGCCATATGGTCGCCATGGATATCGGTGATGAGGATGTAGTCGGCCGGCGGCAGGCCGTCGTAGACGCCTTGCGCGGGGTCGACGTAGAGCACCTTCCCGCCGGCTTTGAGCAGCAGGCTGGCGTGCTGGATGGGGATGATTTGAAGGGTACCGGCGGAGGTGGAAAACTCCTCGGGAGCGGCGGCGAAGAGGGCGGTGGAAACGAGAATGATGGAGGCCAGTGTCTTCATGATGCCGATTGTACAACGCGACGGTCAATGCCACGGACGGTGGACGCTTCGGAAGCTCATGGTCGTTCTCCTGGCGATCCTGGCGGCCGGCCGGCGCAGCCCTTGCCGGCCGCGGCGGGTACGGCATAGCACAGAAAATCGGAGATTCACATCCGGAACTCGATCTTACGCGGCGGCGGAGCGGGCGGGGTGCGCGCGCCATATCCCGGCCCTATCCTGCCCCCTTCCCCGCCGCGCCTGCGTTATATCACCCAGCCGTCCTGCCGCCATCCCTGTAAGCCATTGATTCCATTTAGTGATAGATTGGAATTCAGGGTGCAGTAATTAACTGCCATTCGAGGGCGCAACGGTATGTTTCGATTCGATCAGTTGATCCGCCGCGACATGATCATCCGTGATGTGAAGCAACGTCATCCTGAAACCATTCCCGTATTTGAAGAATTCCGGTATCGGCCGTCATGCGACGACTGCGATATCGAAACGGTTGCGCGCAAGAACGGACTCAATTCGCTGGACGTAGTAGAGGCGCTGAATCAGGCCGCGTTCAGACCAAAGGCAGGTACCGAAAATGCAAGCAATCAGTAAGCCCGGAAAGAAAAAATTGAATCGCAGGCGGAAGCAGCCGCTGGATGTATTTTTCTCGCCGAAGACCGTGGCGGTGATCGGCGCCACGGAAAATCCGGGCACGGTCGGACGGACCGTGCTGTGGAACCTAGTGACCAGCCCGTTTGGTGGCACGGTTTATCCCGTCAACCCGAAGCGGCCCAGCGTACTAGGAGTGAAGGCGTACCCGTCGGTTTCCGATATTCCGGAGTCGGTGGATCTGGCGGTGATCATCACGCCGCCGCCCTCGATTCCGGGGCTGATCCGGGAATGCGGGGAGAACGGTGTGCAGGGCGCGATTGTGATTTCGGCCGGCTTCAAGGAGATCGGGCCGGAGGGCGCGGAACTGGAGCGGCAGTTGCTGGTGGAAGCGCAGAAGGCGAATATCCGCATCATCGGGCCGAACTGCCTGGGGGTGATGAGCCCGATGTCGGGGATGAACGCGACGTTCGCCACGACGGTGGCGCGGCCGGGTTCGGTGGGATTCATCAGCCAGAGCGGCGCGCTGTGCACGGCGGTACTGGATTGGAGCCTGAAGGAGATGGTGGGCTTCAGCGCGTTTATCTCGGTGGGATCGATGGTAGATGTGGGCTGGGGCGATCTGATCTACTACCTGGGCAACGATCCGAAGACCAAGTCGATCGTGATCTACATGGAATCGATCGGCAACGCGCGCTCGTTCCTGTCGGCGGCGCGGGAAGTGGCGCTCACCAAGCCGATCATCATCATCAAGCCGGGACGTTCGGCGGCGGCGGCGAAGGCCGCGGCGTCGCACACCGGGTCGCTGACGGGAAGCGATGAGGTACTGGAGGCGGCGTTCCGGCGCAGCGGCGTGCTGCGTGTGAGCACCATCGCGGACCTGTTCTACATGGCGGAAGTGCTTTCCAAGCAGCCCAGCCCGAAGGGGCCGCGGTTGACCATCGTGACCAACGCGGGCGGTCCGGGCGTGCTGGCGACGGATGCGCTGATCATGGGCGGCGGCGAACTGAGCGAACTCACGCCGGAGACGATGGAAGCCTACAGCGCGGTGCTGCCGGCGACGTGGAGCCATAACAACCCGGTGGACATCATCGGGGACGCATCGCCGGAGCGCTACGCGAAGGCGTTGGAGATCGCGGCCAAGGATCCGAATTCCGACGGCATGCTGGTGATTCTGACGCCGCAGGCGATGACCGACCCGACGCGGATCGCCGAGCAGTTGAAGCCGCTGGCGAAGCAGGAAGGCAAGCCGCTTTTGGCCAGTTGGATGGGCGGCGTGGACGTGGCGGCGGGCGAGGAGATTCTCAACCGCGCCAACATTCCCACCTTCCCCTATCCCGATACGGCGGCGCGCGTGTTCAACTACATGTGGCAGTACGCCGACAACCTGAAAGCGCTGTACGAAACCCCGGCCATGCCGGAGGATTCCGTCACCTGGACACCGGACCGCAAGCTGGTGGAGAGCATCATCGCCAAATCGCGGGCCGAAGGGCGCACCGTTCTCACCGAGTTCGAAAGCAAGCAGGTGCTGGCGGCTTACGGAATTCCGGTGGCCAAAACGATCATCGCGGCCAACCGGGAAGCTGCGGTGAAGGCGGCGGACGAAATCGGTTATCCGACCGTGCTCAAGCTGTATTCGGAGACGATCACGCACAAGACCGATGTGGGCGGCGTGCAGTTGAACCTGGGCACCGCCGAAGCGGTGGCGAACGCATTCGACGCGATTCAGGCCTCGGTCACGGCCAAAGTGGGCGCGCAGCATTTCCAGGGTGTGACGGTGCAGCCCATGATCAAGCTGAGGGACGCGTACGAGTTGATTATCGGCAGCAGTCTGGACCCGCAATTCGGGCCGGTGCTGTTATTCGGCACGGGCGGACAGCTCGTGGAAGTTTTTAAGGATCGCGCGCTTGGGCTGCCGCCCTTGAATTCCACGCTGGCGCGCCGGATGATGGAGCAGACCAAGATCTACAAGGCGCTGAAGGGCGTGCGCGGGCGCAGGCCGGTGGATCTGGTGGCGCTCGAGGTGCTCATGGTGCGCTTCAGCGCGCTGGTGGCCGAACAGCGGTGGATTAAGGAAATCGATATCAATCCACTGCTGGCGTCGCCGGACGGGTTGATCGCGCTGGATGCGCGCGTGGTGGTGCATGGAGCCGAAGTCGCGCTGGACCAGGTGCCGAGGACTGCCATCCGCCCCTACCCCACGCGCTACGTGGCGCCGTGGACCATGAAGGACGGCACCGAGGTCACGATCCGGCCGATCCGTCCCGAAGACGAACCGGCCGTGGTGCGCTTCCACGAGACGCTCAGCGAGCGAACGGTGTACCTGCGCTACTTCCACCTGATGAACCTGGAACAGAGGATCCAGCACGAACGGCTGACGCGGATTTGCTTTATCGACTACGATCGCGAAATGGCGTTGGTGGCGGAGCGGCGGAATCCGGAAACCGGCGAGGGCGAGATTTTGGGCGTGGGCCGGGCGATGAAGATTCACGGCACCACGGAAGCGGAAGTGGCGGTGGTGATCAGCGACCAGTGGCAGGGCCGCGGGCTGGGCAAGGAACTGCTGGCGCGGTTGTTGATCGTGGGCGCGGACGAGAAACTGACCAAGCTGACCGCCGACATTCTGCCCGACAACCGCGGCATCATGCGCATCTGCGAAAAGCTGGGTTTCACGCTGAAGCATTCGTTGGATGACGACGTGGTGCGCGCCGAGTTCACGGTTTAGGATAGATGAAGAATGCCCCGACGAATCGGGGCATGGCAGCCTAAAAGGCTACGCTACTCGCGGCCGGCGTAGAGTTCGTCGATGCTCTCGCGGAAGTTCTCCATGGCGCGGGTGCGGCGGACTTTCATGGTGGCGGTGAGCTCGCCGTTCTCGATGGAAAAATCGCGGCCCAGGATGCGGTGTTTGCGCACCTGCTCGAAGGGGGCGAGTTGTTTGTTGACGCGGACCACCGCCTTTTGAATCTCGGCGACGACGGGCGGCGCCTGCGCGATCTCGTCGGACGGGCGCCCTTTCCACTGCTCCATGCCCTTCAAGGATTCGGCGGCGGTGAGGTTGATGGTGAACAGGGCGGTGAGGAAGGGCAGGCGGTCGCCGATGAGCAGCACCTGGCTGACGAGCGGCTCCATTTTGAAAAGGCTCTCCACGCGCGAAGGATAGATCTTCTTGCCGGTGGAGGAGACGATCAGCTCTTTCTTGCGGCCGGTGATGAAGACGTAGCCCTCGCTATCGGCGTGGCCGAGGTCGCCGGTGTGCAGGAGTCCGTCGCGCAGGACTTCGGCGGTGGTGACGGGGTCGTTGAGGTAACCGGAAAATAGGCAGGGACTCTTGACGAGGATCTCGTTATCGTCGCTGAACGTGATCTCGACACCTCCGAGGGGCTTGCCGATGCTGCCCGGTTTGGGGTGCTCGGCCGGGTTGAGCGAAACCACGCCGCCTTCGGTGAGGCCGTAGCCTTCGCTGATGGGCATGCCGATGGCTTCGTAAAACTCCGCGAGGTCTTTGCTGAGCGGGGCGGCTCCGCTGGCGGCGACGCGCAGGCGGCCGCCGAAGCGGGAGCGCACTTTGCGGAAGAAGATGCGGTCGGCGAGAGCCAGGGGCACGCGGATGCGGGCCGGCACCGGCTTGCCCTCATGGCGGTAGCGGGCGGCGGCGAGTCCCAGGGCGAGCGCGCCGTAAAAGCCCTGCCGGATGGCGGCGGGGCGTTTGCGCAGCTCGGTGCAGATGGTGGAGTAGATCCGCTCCCACATGCGCGGCGGGGCCAGCAGGATGGTGGGGCGCACGTTGCGGATGTCCTGGGGAAGTTTCAGCAGGCTCTCGAAGAAAGTGACGGGCATACCGGAGCGCATGGGCAGAAACTCCATGACGACGCGCTGTGCGATGTGGGCGGAGGGCAGAAAGACGACGGTGGAATCCTTGGGTCCGAGGGGGAGCGCTTCGGGGCCCATATCGATGTTGGCGACCACGCTCTGGTGGGTGACGAGCGCCATCTTGGGCTCGCCGGTGGCGCCGCTGGTGAGGTAGAGAATGGCGGTATCGGAGGGGGAGACGCCGCCGCGTATGCGGGCGAGCAATTCGGCGTCGGCGGCGAGGGCGTCGCGGCCGAGTTGGCGGAGCGCATCGAGCGAGAGGGCGCCAGCGGCCTCGCCGGTGAGCAGGATCCAATGCGCGACGGGGGCGGCGAGCAGGGGCTTCAGGGTCTGCGGGTCTTCGACGAAGACGGCACGCGCGCCGGTGGATTGGATGGTGCGCACCAGGTCCGGGACCGGATAGCTCGGGTACATGGCGGCGGCGATGGAGCCGTTGGCGAGGATGCCGAGATCGGCCAGGTAGAACTCGAGACGGGTTTCGGAGTTGAGGGCGACGACGTCGCCTTTGGCGATACCGAGGGCGCGCAGGCCGGCGGCGATTTCCTCGGCGGCGCGCCGGTACTGGTTCCAGGAATAGACGAGGTACCCGCCATCGGGCGTGGGCTGGCGGAGGGCGGGGGCGTCGCCGTGGACGCGCGCGGTTTCTTCGAGGACCTGGTACAGGGTGCGGGGAGTCACTAAAAGCAATTTATCACGGTGGCGCGGTAAGGGATGCATGGCACCGGACAAACCTGGGACAGATAGCGAATTTCCGGCAAACGGCGCCGGAAGCACCGACAAACCTGGGACAGACATGAATTTCCGGCAAACGGCGCCGGAAGCACCGACAAACCTGGGACAGACAGCGAATTTCCGGCAAAAGGCGCCGGAAGCACCGACAAACCTGGGACAGACAGCGAATTTCCGGCAAACGGCGCCGGAAATTCATGTCTGTCCCTTTAGACGCTGACCACGGGGCAGGGGGACTGGCGGATGATGGCGTAGGAGTTGGTGCGCAGGCGGCCGAAATCGCCGGCGGCGCTGCCGCGGCCGATGACGACGGTGCCGGCGCCGGTGCGTTCGGCAGCGGAACAGATGATGCGCGCGGGTTCGCCGGCTTCGAGCAGCAGATCGGCCTGGGCGCCGATTTCGCGTTGGAGGCGGAGGAGTTCTTCTTCGGCGATCTCGCGAATTCCGTTGCGCCAGCCGAGGTCGGGTTCGTCGCCGGACTCGTAGTGGGCGGCGGCGATGGCGTGGATCAGGGTGAGGTGCCCTTGGAACTCGCGCTGCAGCCAGGAGGCCCAGGCGAGCGCGCGGGCGCTTTGCGGGCCGAGGTCGACGGCGCAGAGGATCCGGCTGAAGGGTTTGGCCACGGGGCGCGCCTCTTCGATGTGAACGCCGGTCCAGACAGGACAATCGGCGTCGTGCAGGACCTTGGCGGTATTGGATCCCAGTATAAAGCGGCGGAAGGGTCCGTAGCCGTGGGTTGGCATGGCGATCAGGTCGATGTGTTCCTCGCGGGCGAACTCCACGATTTTGCCGGCGGGGTCGCCGTGGAGGAGGAGGCGGCGCACATCGAGCCCGGCGACGGCATCGGCTTCGAAGGCGTTGAGGTCGCCTTCGGCCTGGTCGGCGCGCGAGCGGTAGACGTCGACCAACATGGAGCCGGTGATCTGCATGGAACCGAATTCGGAGTGCAGGGGCGCCAGCACGTGGGCGAGGATGAGCTCGGAGTGGAAGTGGAGGGCGAGTTCGCGGGCATAGCGGACGGCGAGGGCGCTCCGTTCGGAGAAATCAATGGGCACGAGGATCTTGGCAAGGGAATTCATGATCGCCTCTCTTACATATTAGGATAAGACGATCTGGAATCGGGACGCCAGCGCGCCGTTACCTTTGGATGGCTGGCGCGGCATCCCGGCCGGATGGGGAAACGCCGCTTGTGGAGGCGGCGGCTTCCAGGTAGCGCAGGGCCTGGCGGGTGAGTTCGGGGACAACGGGGTCGGGGTGGCGGAGCAGCAAGACCAGCATCCGGATCCAGGCGAGTTCTGCGGGATCGATACCGATCACAGGAACGGTGTTGGCCATCGGCAAGAATCTCTCAAGTAACTCTTCGGCCGGGGGTGGGGAAATTTTGAGCATTTAGAGATCTCCGGTTTGCTGCCGATAAGGACAAGTGTGAAGATGTCCGGGCGCGGCGAATCCGCGGCCGGTCCTAGCGAAGGAGTCGTTATGGATTTAACCGCAATCGGCGGCAGCGCGACCGGCATTCATGCGCCGGCGCCCGCGGTGACCGTGGACAAGGCGGCCGAAAACAGACAAGTGGTGCAGGCGGTCAAGGCGGTCAACGGCACGGAGATGTTCGGACCGGAGAACGAACTGTGTTTCCAGAAGGATCCGGAGACGAACCGGATGGTGGTCCGAGTGGTGAACCGTAAGACCAAGGAAGTCCTGTCGCAAGTGCCGGAGGAGTACGTCCTTCGGCTGGCGGAAGATCTGAAGAAGTCGCGCTAGCCGATAGCAGCGCGGGAAGGTCGAGGGCGCGGACGGACCGCGGGGTAAAACCGGGGAAGGGCGCGAGCGCGTCTGCCATCGTGGACGAGAGTGGGCTAAAGCGGCGGAGCGGCGGCGCCGGGCATGGTGGTTGCCAGGTTCTGTATGCGGCTGGTAGAACCGGCCTGGGCCATCGGTGTAGCGACGCGCGGTCAGCCTTCGGCCGTGGGCCTTCCGGATTTCGCCCACGCCGGCCGCGCGCGGGATCGACGGGCTGTAAAGAAGCTTCACGGAGTGCCGATAAGGTTTTGTGGGAGACCAAGATGTTTAACAGCGGCCACGACGCGTACCTGGAGAGCAGAGTACTGACAGCGGATCCCATCGAACTGGTGAATCTGCTGTACCAAGCCTGCACGCAAGCGGTGCGGGAGGCCAGGCGCCACCTGGCGGAGGGCCGGATCGCGGAACGTTCGCGAGAGATCAACAAGGCTTGCGAGATTGTGATCGAGCTTGCGACTTCGTTGGACTACGAGCGCGGCGGAGAGATCAGCCAGCGCCTGGCGCTCCTCTACGACTACATGCAACGGCGGCTGCTGGAGGCAAACATGCAGCAGAGCGACGCGCCGTTGGCGGACGTCCTGGGCCTGTTATCCACTCTTGCCGAGGCGTGGGCCGGAATCGGCAAGGCGGAAGCAAAACCGAAACCTGTGGCGGAAAGCCCGTGGGTGCAGTCGGTGGCGGAGAACTCCCGGTCGCAGCCGGCTGGGGAGAGCGCCTGGTCGCAACCGGTGGCGGAGAACTCCTGGTCGCAGCCCGCTGGAGAGAGCCTCTGGTCGCAACCGGTGGTGGCGAGCCCCTGGTCGCAACCCGCAGGGGAGGATGCCGGTTGTGGGGCGCAGGGTTGGAGTCTGTAGAAGCACAAGCGGCGCGCGCCGCATCTGCTATTGCAGGCGCGGGCGATTCTGTTCGTTGAGGATCAGGCCGTCAAAGATGGCGAGTACCTGCTTGCGGTAGGCACAGACGCGCCGCAAGTTATCGCGGAAGCTGGCCTCAAAGTCCCGTGCCTTCATCCATTTTTCGATCATGGGATGGGGCACGTCGATATCCTGCCGCAGGGTATCGACGTCGTGGCCGCGCAGAAATAGACCGTAGAAGAAAGCAGCTTCCCGCTGCGGCGCCAAGGGGTCGAAATCGTCTCTCGCCGTCATATCGAATCTCAGCGAAAATGTAAGTATACCGGGGACCTTTATGATCCGGCAAGTCCAAACTGTTTGTCTGGGACGACTGGTAAGATGGATGCATCGCAGGAGGAAAACGGTGCCAACCTTCATCGCCAGGCCTAAACGGGTCGAGGCCGCCGGCAATCAGCCGAAGCTGATCGACGAATATGTCGGACGTGTGAATTCGGCCACCAGCCGAGCCAGCGTGGCCCACATGGGCAGCCCCGGCGGCTGGCAGGAACCTGGTCAAACCCCGGAATTTGAAGAATTTACGGTCGTACTACGCGGCACGCTCCGGGTGGAACACCGGGCGGGTTCATTGGACGTTCACGCGGGACAGGCGGTGATCGCGCACCGTGGCGAATGGGTGCGGTACAGCACGCCGGAACCGGAGGGGGCTGAATACATCGCGGTGTGTCTACCTGCCTTTGCCATGGAGACGGTACACCGCGACGAGTAAGGCAGGTTCGGCGCGAAGTCTACGCGCCGGCGGCGGCAGCCGTGGCGGCCGTCAGGCTGTTGACGCTGCGAGTCCTGAACTCATACCTTTCAATGCGAACGGCCGCTCTCTGTACGTCGGCCCGAATCACGCGGCCCGTGGCGACAAATTGAAGAGGGCAGACGCCATCCACTCGCGCCGGCCAGTTTACGCTCAACTCCACCGTGCGCCCGACCGGCAGTTTTTCTTCCGTGGTGAACAGAATTCCGCCACTGCCGATGTTCAGCGTGGTTCCGCAGCCAATGATCTTGGCCGATCTGGATTGCGTCACCCGATACCGTACGTCCTCACGAACCGGAAACCTGTTAGTACCCCGCCGTTCGGGGAGCCCTCCGCCGTGAGCACTTTTACCGTCTGTGCTTTTATTCATGGGTTCTATCATGGAGCTTTGAGCACGGCAGCACAATAGTTCTGAAGTCTGCATTTTCTAAGTGTCTTCCTAGTACTTTGGTATGCTTCGGGTGGATCCGGTAGTCCTTCCCTGGGGTGGCAAACTACCACCGTGGGCGCTTCTGATATTCTGGCGTCATGGACCAGGACCAACTGCGTGCGCTGTTCGAGCAGGTGCGCACGGGCGCGGTAGATATCGACGCAGCCATGGGGCGCATGCGGCACATGCCGTTTGAAGACCTGGGATTCGCCAAGGTGGACCACCATCGCGCCCTACGCCACGGCATGCCGGAAGTGATCTTTGCCAAGGGGAAGACACCGGAACAAGTGGTTGCCATTGCGGAAAGCCTGCTGGCCAACGCGCGCAATGTCCTGATTACGCGCGCCGACCGCGAATGCGCCGCCCTGGTCACGGCACAACTTCCGGACGCCGAGTACCTGCCGCTTTCCGGAGCCATCCGTTTCTGGCGCGACCGTACGGTGCACGGCAAGGGACGCATTGCCGTGGTGTGCGCGGGCACGAGCGATATTCCGGTGGCGGAAGAGGCGCAGGTCACGGCGGAGCTGATGGGCAATGAGGTGGACACCATCCACGATATCGGAGTGGCTGGCATTCACCGCCTGATGAACAATCGCGAACGGCTGATGCTGGCGCGCGTGGTGGTGGTCTGCGCCGGCATGGAAGGCGCGCTGCCCAGCGTGGTGGTCGGCCTGGTTTCGTGCCCGGTGATCGCGGTGCCGACCAGCGTGGGATACGGCGCCAGCTTTCACGGACTGGCCGCGCTGCTCGGCATGTTGAACAGTTGCGCCAGCAATGTCACCGTGGTCAACATCGATAACGGCTTCGGCGCGGGCTATGTGGCGAGCCTGATTAATCGGCTGTAGAAAATCAAGAACATTAGCCGCCGATGAACGCCGATAAACGCCGATGAAAAACAGAAAGCCTATCGGCGTTCATCGGCGTTTATCGGCGGCCAAT
>JBEKDV010000121.1:0-18708 GCA_050014175.1 Candidatus Solibacter sp.
ATGTCCGCGAGGCGGTTTTCAATAGCGACCATGTCCAAAAGGGACAGACGCCGTCCCGGAGCGAACTCCGCTATGACATCCACATCCGACACCTCGCGGATAGCTGTCCCGCGCGCGTATGATCCGTGCAAGAACAGGTGCTGGATGCCGGCGGCCCTCAGCTCGCTTTCGTGTTCCCGCAGTTTGGCAATGATTGTGGACTTGTCCATGCCGCCGGTCCTATTCAATATTCTCCCGCATCTCGACGAGCAACGGAAACACGTCCCGCAATCGTCGATGGCGCCCGACAGGACACCGGGGCCAGGCGAAACAAGCCTGAGGCTGGGCTGCCAGGGCAGGGGGTCCTCTCCCAGAAGGCAGTTTGTGGGGAGTCTGCGGTGACCGGGCGGTTCGCGAGTCGGCGAGTCGTCCATATGACCCGCTGCCGACAGACCTCGCCCATTTTCAGGGAACGGCGTGCTACGCGAGTAAAACGTAACGGCGAACGCTACCTACGCTTGCCCCAAACGGGCGGGTATGATGGATTCAGCGTGCAGCGATGAAGAAACCCGACCCGCAAGAACAATTGACCGCCCTAGTTGAGAAGGTCCGGAGTGCCTGCCAGGACCTGTTTGCTTTCACCACCACTGAGCCTGAGTTTATCACCCGCGAAAAGGGTCGGTACGCATACCTTTTGGCGAAGCCATCTAAGAGATTGGCCGCCGCACTTGTTGTGGACCGCGAACTGCTTATCCTGATGTCTTCCTTCGAAGAGCAGCAGCCAAGAACAATCAAAACGGCGCGTGATGTCATATCGAGCTACGAAGGACGCCTAGAACCGACGGTGGCGATCATTGTCCACAACGATCGAGAGGGCAACGGCAAGCTTCAGAAGTGGGGCAGAAGTGCTGGACTAGCAATACTTCCCGTCTACGCCGGCCGGATGCCTTCAGGCCCGGAGGAACTCGAACGTCATCTGTGCCACGAGCTTTTCAGTCATGACCCCTTCGACGTGACTGGCCCGGTCAGCGACGACGAGAATTTCTTCGGCCGACGCAATGAAGCCCTCGATCTCGCGCGCAAGCTCCAAACAGGGCAAATCCGCTCATGTCTGGGTATTCGGAAAATCGGCAAGACATCTGTCATCAACAGGATCATCGCCGAGTCGCGCAGTCGACATGACTGTTATTGCGTTATGTTAGACTGCTCGCGGGATCAAATTTGGTCGCAGACATCGGCCGATCTCATGACAGCGCTCACCGAAGGGGTAATCCGCGCCGTTCAGAGCCCTGACCGATATGCAACGGTGACGGCTCCGACCGCGCTTTCAAATATGGGTGACGCATCATCGGCCCTGCTCCAATCGGTCACTACCGCAGACAAGCCGGTATTGATATTCATAGACGAGATCGACTACATCACACCAGGCAGCCCGACTGCAGCTATGTGGGCGGAGTATTTTAACACTTTCTGGCGCAATTTTCGCGCGGTCTACCAGGAGTCACTGCGGGTGGGCAAACAGCTCTCGGTAATGATTGGAGGTGTCTCCAGCAAGTGGTTTACTGTCGGCTCGATCGGCGGCGTCGAGAACGCTGCACTGGCACTTATCCCTGAGGAATACCTCAGTCCGTTGGCCCGCGGAGCAACGAATGCGATGATCAAGAAGATCGCTCGTTCGGCGGGGCTCGTCTTTACTAATGAAACTGCCGACATAGTTTCGTCCGCGTGTAGCGACATGCCGTTTTGGGTCCGGAAAGCTTGCTCGTTCATCCACCGTCATATAGGTGTCCCAGAGCGCCCATTGACATTGGAAGCGCCACAGGTCCGAGACCTAGTCACTCAGTTCATCGAGCAAGAAGGCGCCACACTGGCGCAGGTCGCCATGGCGCATCTATTTCGGGTCTATCCCGAATTAGAGGGCCCAGCGCTCGCCTGCCTTTCTGCCAAAGCCGAGCCTGGGAATCCTGGGTTACTTACCATCCTTAGACGCTATGGTGTATTCGCACCCAGCGGTTCGCCTAAACCCTCGGGTGAAATGATACGACAGGCGCTCGTATCCTACCAGGACCAACGAGATGCGGCACAAGCCTTAGAGACCTCCGGGCAACTGCCCCTTGCCATCGGGACCGATATCAAGGACAAGAGAGCCCTCGATGATTGGGCAGATGATCTTGCGGTGATCAACAAAGGGCGCAATGTTCTGGAGAAGAAGCTCAGGCAGTTGGTCTTGAATTTTTTGAGAATGGATGCCCTTGCGAGCAAGAGGCGCGGCTCGACGAAAGACAGGGTGTCTGCCTGTATATCCCCGGATAGACGGAGCAAGCTCAATCATCTCCCTGCTGACGAGCTCGTCGAGCAGCTCTTGTGGTCGGAACTGGCGGCTCTAATCCTAAAGGAGTGGACGATCTTCGACACTGTTTTCAGCGACCGCAAGCAGTTTGAGAGTCACGCTAACGTCATAAATGAACGCTTCGACGCCCATGCCAAAGATGCCGACGAACTTGACTTGGTGAACTACCGACGATCTCTCAAGTGGCTGACCGATCGGATTGCTGCGATCTGATGCGGCTGCCCTCTTCGGCGATGTGTGACCCAATAGTCGGCAAGCCGAAGTACGTGAAAGTAGGCGGATAAGCGCGTTTCTGCGTCTTCGCTCCCGTGAAGTCCTTGGCGTTGTATCGGTAGTACCTCCGACAACGAAAACGAGCATGCCTGATCGTTGACGACCGGAGCATTCCCGATACAACGACTGTACCACTCGTCTCTCTCCAGGAACACGATACCGCATGGAGCGCTGCCGGGCTATGCCTGCATCACGGCTGGCCCCGGGGAACTGCCGGAACTCCCTTCCTGGCCTGAAGCCCGGTTCCGGGAATATCCAACTGGCGTTGACACTGGGAGAGGTCGTCGCAATGGTGAAGGTTTGAGAGGCCTGATGGGTCGGATGCTTCGAGCCGTCCAAGACAAGATCCCGTAATCACGTCAGGCGGTGGCGCAGCGCTCCTACGAAGAGTACGAAGAGCGCACTGTCTGGGCTGAGCGCCTTTGGGTGATGGCTTAGTCACTTGTGAATCAGCTTCACGAGCGATCTTGTGAACGACACGGTGTTGTCCCAACCCGCGATAATACTCGCGATGGAACCGATGAAGCCAACCACCGCAGCGAAGGCCGTGACGATCTTAATTACTGTCTTTCCGCTCAAGATACGCAGTTCGGGGATGCTATGTAGCCCGAGCCACCGGAGAATCGTCAACGGCAGCAGCAGTATCAATTGGACACCGAGGCGGAACCAAATGAACGGATTGCGCATTGAACTAGATAGTTCTTTGGCTTGAAGTTCGAGTACTCCAACATATCTGAGGATTGCTTCCTGCAAGATAGCCCCGTACTGGAAGAACTGCTTATGTGGGCCACCGAAGACACCGAACCCCTGATCGGCCCATTGCCGCATTTCAGTCAACCCGTTGAGAACAATCGGCCAATTCGACGTCGCAAACCTCGCAAAAGGCGCACTAAAATAACCCATCACTCCGAGGGCGCCCATGTCAGTCTGCATCTGGTGGGAATGGCGCAATAACCAGCTATAGCATTCTGCGCTTTGGCCGTTGCTGCGCTGGTATTCCTGTACGTTGTGCAGGAACAGTGCTACATCCTGCAGCCTCTTTTCCATTCCTCGCCGTTCGTAAACTAGATAAAGCAGACCGATGGCACAGATGCCGACTACTATGAGCGCAACTTCCCACCGTGTCATGTCAGATCACAGGCTGTGAAGGGGTATTCTAGCATTTCCGGTTCTGCGGCCTCCCGACGTTCGACTGGTCGTCGCGGGGTACGACGTGGCCGTATCCCGACGGGTAGATGTGCGCGAGCCGTCGCGGGTCCGGAAGTCGTTCATCTGGGAAGCTTGAGGGCCGCCCCGCGGGTAAAGCCGCAGGGCCGGTTGCTGTTACGAAATCCACCAGAATCGGTCGACCAGCCCTTAACTTAACGCCAATGGGCGGACAACCTACTCGCGACCTAGGGCTACCCCCGGCCTACCGCTGCTGCTCCACCGCTCCACCGCGAACGCGGCAGTGCGCCGATTTACAATGGGCCGGGCCCCAGTTCGCAAACACCGAGTACTACTGCTCCGTCCCTTTCACCGTCCAGGCTCCGATGCGGTTGTCGGCCGCTTCCCGCACCACCTGGCGCACGCGCCAATCGCCTTTGGGGCGCCGGAAGGTGAACTTCGCGTGGATTCCCTTCGCCCGGAAATCCGCCAGCGTCGCCGGGCCGAGATCCAGGTCCATCGTGGCCTGCTTGCCTTCGAGAAGTGCGCCGTTCGCGTCCTCCAGCAACGCCACAAACGTCAACTGCTGCACCCTTCTGCCGTCGCGCGCGACATAGCGCAGCGCCTTGGCGTCCACCGCAACCTCGACGCGGACCGCCGCTCCCCGCTCCGCCACAACCTGCACCGTGGCCGACACCCCGTCCATGGATTCCGTGGCCCGCGCGGCACGGTCGATGCGCTGTTGCGCGGTCAGCTTCGGTTCCGGCGGCGGCGCCGGGAAGTAGCCGGTTCGCGACTCCACCTGGTAGCCGTCGCCCCGCTTCAGCCGCACCTTCAGCGCATGCATCCTCCCGTCGGCCTTACCGTCTGGCGCAAAACCCAGGACATAGGACACAAGGGGCGCGCTGGCCAACCGGTTCATCTCGCCAGAAATGTCGTTGCTGTTGCGCACGAAGATCCCGCCGGTGGAGTGCGCCGCCGCGGCCATGAACTCGGATACGATCTGCGTCTGCGGGCGCTCCCGCGCTCCCGCTTCCAGGCCCGCCGGATTGAGCGCGTGGATGACGATGTGGGCGCGCAGCGCGGCGTCCACGATGGCGCTCTTCTGCCGGTCCAGATCTCCGGTCACAAACCCCGGCGAGAGCGTCAACAGGACGCGGTCTCCCGGCATCGTCGCCAGATGCCGCACCACCACCGCCAGCACCTCGAGCGACGTGACGGAGTGTTCGCGGAAGTGGTCCCAGGCAGTCTCGGTCAGGGTCTGCACCACGCCCGGTTGCATGTCCACGCAACCCGGGTCTCCGCCCTGGCAATTGCACGCGACGGCCTGCCTGATGAGACGCTGGCGCGCCTCCTCGTCGATGCGGTGAGAGACCGCGTACGCTTCGTAGGGCGTCACCGAAGGGCATACGCCGAACGATTGCCCGGCAGGCTTGGGATGCATACGCACGCGTCCCACGGCGTCCAGCAGAGCCTGGCGGTCGGCGGTGAAATCCAGCGTGACCTCGCCGGAATCGGTGAACACTCCGGCGCGGTCGCCGGGCTTCAGGTGGCCGGCGAACAGTGTCCCGGCGGCCTTTCTGGCCTGTGCCAGGTCGTAGAGCGCGGCGTGGGTGTCGTCGAAGTAGAGGGCCAGGGTGCGCGGAGCGGGCGGAGCCAGCGGCGCGCGTTCGTCCGCCCGCGCAGGGGCGCCATCGGCGGGCGGGTGCGCCGCTCTGTGCTCGGAGAAGACTGTGATGCGTTGCGGCTTGCCGTCGTCCAGGAGCTCGAAATCGGCTGCCTGGAACCCGCCGGCCGCTTCGCCGCGCCGGTCGCGCACGGTCACGCCGACTTCCACCAGGGTCGCCTGAACGGACACCGTCACGGCGGGGGCCGGAACGTACGCGCCGCTGCGGATGCGCACTTCCCCGGGTACGGCGGAGCGCGCCGGAAACGCGGCCAGAAGCACGGGCACGATAAGGAAGCGGCGACACCACAGGCTGTATCTACGCGGGTGGCGACCCCGGTTGGCGAAGAGCGGGTCCAGGGGGACCCGGCCCAGAGGGCACCCCGCCCCTGGGGTCCGCCCCACCATCTCGATGGTCGTCACTCTTCGCGCAGCGCCACCACCGGGTCCACGCGCGATGCCTTGCGCGCCGGCACCAGCGACGCCGCCAGGGCCACCGCCACCAGCACGAGCGCGGCGGCGGAAAACGTCACGCCATCCAACGGGGTGACGCCGTAGAGCATGGCGCCGAGGTAGCGCGTCAGCCCCCACGCCCCCGCGACACCCGCCGCCACGGCGGTAGCGGCGAGCGCCAGCGATTCGCGCAGGATCTGCCCGCGCACCTGCTCCGGGCGGGCGCCGATGGCCATGCGGATGCCGATCTCGCGCGTCCGCCGCGTCACCAGGTACGCCATCACGCCGTACACGCCGAGGGCCGCCAGAATCACCGCCATGGCGGCGAAAGTACCGATCAGCAGCAACTGGAGGCGCTGCGGCGCCAGCGTGTCCGCCACCCGCTGCTCCATGCTCTTCACATCGAACACGGGCTGGCTGCGATCCACCGCGTAGAGTTGCCCCTCCACCGCCCGCCGCACGGCCAGCGGGTCGCCCGTGGTGCGCACCGACAGGCGCATCAGGGAGAGAAAACGGTCCTCGCTCTGGCCGATGGCGCGGTACATGCACGGCTCCGGTTCGGCGCCCAACTCGCTGCCGCGAATGCTGCCCACCACGCCCACGATGGTCCAGCGACTGGCGTCATTGCGGCCGAACACGATGCGCTGGCCCAGCGGGTCCTCGCCGGGGAAGATCTGGCGCGCGAAGGCCTCGTTCACTACCACATTGTCGGGCTCTTGCTCCGCCACCTGGATCAGGCGCCCGCTGCGCAGCGGCATCCCCATGGTGCGGAAGAAGTCCAGGCTGGCGATGGTCACGCTGGCTTGCGGCCGTTGCGCCATGGGTAGCGGCACCCTGCCCGCCACCTGGAAGGGCATGGATTGAAACGGCCGGTCGCCGGTCAGCGGGAGATCGGTGGAAACCGCCGCGGAGCGCACCATGGGCAGTTGCCGCACACGTTCCAGCGCCTGCGCATAATAGCGCGTCTGCGCCTTCCCGGCGGCATATTCGGGCCCGGTCAGATTCAGCCGCAGAGTCAACAGATGGTCGACCGGGAAGCCGAGTTCGGTGCGCGCCAGGTTGAGGAAGCTCTTGGCCAGCAGGCCCGAGGCGATGAGCAGCACCAGGGATACGCCCAGTTCCACCACCACCAGCAGGCGCCGGACGCGCGCCGATCCGCGGCTGCCGCCGTAGCCGCTGCCGGCGGATTTCAGGGCTTCCTGGATTTTAACGCCGGAGACTCCCAGGGCCGGCGCGAGGCCGAACACCAGGCCGGTGATCAGGGTCAGCGCCACGGTGAAGGCGAGGGTGCGCAGGTCCATCGCGACCGGCGGGTAGCGGCTGAGCACCAGCGGCTGCCAGGCATTGAGCAGCTCGATGGCGACCCACGCCAGGGCGATGCCGGCCAGTCCGCCGGGGACCGCCAGCAGCAGGCTCTCTTTGAGCATCTGCCGCACCACGCGCGCCTTGCCCGAACCAAGCGCCATGCGGACCGCCATCTCGCGCTCGCGCGCCGCCGCCCGCGCCAGCAGAAGATTCGCCAGGTTGGCGCAGGCGATGAGCAGCACCAGGAGCACGGCGCCGCCCAACACGACGAGCGCCGGGCGCAGGTCGCCGGTGATGCGCCGTTGCAGGGGGGTGGCCAGAATTCGCATGCCGTCGAGGAATCCGGCCTTCTCGAAATCCGCCGGATATTCGGCCCGTATGCTCGCCGTCACCTGCGGCATCTGTGCCTCCAGTTGCTCCCCGGTAAGCGCGGGTTGCCGCCGCGCCAGCATGTTCACCAGGCGCATGGGGCGCATGACGGAGCGCGGGCGCTGCCCCGATTCGTCCATCTGTAGCGGGCGCCATATCTGGGTACCCTTGGGATAATCGAAGCCCCGCGGCATCACCCCGACGATGGTGTGCGCCAGGCCGTCCAGCGCCAGCGTCTGGCCCACGGCGTGGGGATCGCCGCCCAATCGCGCGCGCCAGAAGGGATAACTCACCACCACCACCGCCGGCGCCTTGCGCCCTTCCTCCTCCGCCGCCAGATAGCGCCCTATCATGGGCCTCGCGCCCAACACGGTAAAAAAGGAATGCGTCACCTGGGCCGCGTCCAGTTGTTCCGGCTTCTCGCGGCCGTTCCAGTTCAGCGTGAGGGTGTCGAACGCGCCCACTTCGGCGAAGACGCGATGCGCCTCGCGCAGGCTGTAGTAATCGGCGCCGATCCCAATCTCCGCCTGACTCTTGCCCATGCGCTCGCTGACCCAGTAGATGCGATCGGCATTCGGAAACGGCAGGGGACGCAGCAGAATCGAGTCGACCAGGCTGAATACCGTGGTATTGGCGCCGATACACAAGGCCAGCGTCAGCGTGGCCGTCAGCCAAAGAATGGGATCGCGGCGCAGCGCGCGCTGCGCACGGCGTAAGTTCTCGATCATCTCCCCCTCCGGACGCCGGCGCGGTGGAGCTACTTCCTCTGGCGCGCCGAGTACTTGTTCAGTATCGCAATCAGCTTAGACGCCGCTTCCGGCATTTTTGCTCCGCTGCCCAGAATCTGTTTACTGGTCCAGCGCTGACCGTAGAGCGCCTCGTTCTCGTCCAGATCGTTGCGCAGCGTGGCGCCATCCAGGGAGATGCCGGCGAACAAGCCCTTGGAGCGCGACCACGAAAGGATTTCGGCGCTCATGTACGCGTCGGTCTGGGCGGCGGCATTACGCCCCACCGGACCGGCCGCCGCGTTGGCATCGGCGCCAATCGTGAACTTGCTGGAGCTCAACTTTTTCATGCCACGTTCGTTGATCACCAGCATCACCACGTCGCTTGACGAGACGCCGATCTGTAACCCGAAGCTGCCGCCTTCGATGCGTATGGCGGCGGGCGGTCCCCAACCGTTGCCGTCGGCCGCGCGGCACAGCGCGAACCCGCGCCCGTACTTTCCGCCGAACCCGAAGGCCCCCTTCTTGAGTCCCGGCACCAGAACGATGCAGGGCGCCTTTTCCAGGAGATCCTGCGGAATCGACCGGTCCGGCGTGCCCATGATTTCGGAGAAGAGGCTGGCGGAATCGTCCAGCCGCTCCGCGGTTTTCGATTTCGCGTCCGCCGCCACGAGAGGTGCGCACGCCATTGCGAGTGTAAGTGTCAAGGAAACCCAGTGCATGATTCCAGCTTAGTACAAGATCAGGCAGACCCGCTCCTTGGTGGGGCGGGCTTCAGCCTGCCAATCCGGTGGGGCGGGCTTCAGCCTGCCAATCCGGTGGGGCGGGCTTCCAGCCTGCCAATCCGGTGGGGCGGGCTTCAGCCTGCCAATCCGAGCGAAGCTCGGACTCGTCTTCCTCAAGCGCCCGGCCACCGGGCCGCTACGATACCAGCGCCTGGGCGACGCGCGAGGCCAGTTGATCGAAGGTGATGATCTCATAGAGCGAAGGGTCGCTCATGATGCGGGCCACCAGGGCGGCGTGCATGGCGTGCCCGGCGCGCTCGGCGATCACGTGACCGAGCAGGGGACGGCCCAACAGCGCCAGGTCGCCGATGAGATCCAGCGCCTTGTGGCGGCAGCATTCGTCGGGAGAGCGCAGGCCGCCGGGATTCATCGGGCCGTCGCTATTGAAGCAGACCGCGTTTTCCAGGCTGGCGCCGCGGATCAGCCCCATATTGCGCATCTGGTCCAGATCGTTCTGCCACCCGAAAGTGCGTGCGAAGGCCAGCTCCGAGGCGTACCGTTCGGGCGTCACTTCGAGTTCCAGCGACTGGCGGCCCACCGGCGCGGGATAATCCGTGTCGCAGGTCAGGCGGAAAACTTCGTCGGGAATAATACTGATCCGCTTGCCCTTGTCCTCCACAGAAATAGGACGGCGGATGCGCAGATAGCGGCGCTTGCGGCGATACTGGCGGATGCCGGCCTGCTCGATCAAGCGCACAAAGGGGAGGCCGCTGCCATCGAGAATGGGCACTTCGAGGTTGTCGATCTCCACGTAGACGTTGTCGATGCCGATGGAGTAGAGCACGCTCAGCAGATGCTCGGTGGTGGAGATCAGCACGCCCTGGCGCATCAGGCTGGTGGCATAGCTGACGCGCGCCACATGGCGCCAACTGGCGGGGATGGGGAAGCCGTCGAGATCGGTCCGTAGGAAGACCACGCCGGTGGAAGCCGGCGCGGGCAGAATACGAATATTCACGGGCACCCCGGAGTGCAGGCCTACTCCGGAGACCTCTACCGGGCGCTGGACCGTGGTCTCAAACCGCAAATTGTTTCTCCCGCATCTGGAAATCCTATTACAGCAAGCTTGGAACGTAACTACAACTATCTGATGCGGAAGGACTTGTCAAAGTTACATTGTGGCTAAACCGCTACACTTTGCACCTCCGATTGTGGTGGAATTGGGGCGTTCTGTCTGCCCAGACGGTGTTCGGTTCCCGCCGCCAGCCAGCGCACCAGGGCGCTCGCCACCGGGTGGCCCAGTTCTTTCACGCGCTCGCATGTGGCGGTGAAGCTGCGCCGGTCGGAAACCGCGCAAAGCAACTCCAGCGCACGCTGCATCAACCGGACGTCGGACTCCGCCGAGTCCGCCAGGTGGCACACATAGGCTCCCAGACTGGGAGCGAGACTCGGCTCGATGCGCGCCACCGCCCGCGCCAGGCGAATCGCCTGACCTGCCGGCAAACCGTCGGGATCGCAGAGTTTCAGGATGCAGTTATCGTCCATTTCGACCTCGTTATGTAATCTAATCGGCAGTTTGCAGGCAAAACTTCATACCTTTTCTTTCCTCTTGCCAAAAGGCGAATAAAAGGCGAAGATAGGACATGGCACTCGTAGGCATCGCCCGGCTCGCTGCCCAAAGCCAACTGCTCGCAACCAAGCGCAGCGTGGAATACTTCGAGATTCCGGCGCGCAGCATCTTGAACCGCACCAAACCCAACATGCCTTTCCGTTGGACCATCAACCCCTACCGCGGCTGCGAAATCGGCTGCACCTATTGCTTCGCCCGCTACGCCCACGAGTTCATGGAACTCGACCCCGCCGATTTCGAAGACAAAATCTACGCCAAATCCGCCCCTGGCCACCTGCTCCGCCAGGAGTTGGCCCGCATTCCGAATCAGGACGAAGGTATCGCCATCGGTACCGCGACCGACCCTTATCAGCCGGCCGAGCGCCGCTTCCTGCGCACCCGCGCCATCCTGGAGGTCTTCGCCAGTCAACGCGGCTGGCATCTGGGACTGATCACCAAGAGCGACCTCATCCTTCGCGATCTCGATCTGCTGCGCGAAATCGCCCGGCGCAACGTGCTGGGCGTGCATATCACCATCACCACCCTCGATGAGAAGCTGGCTCGTCTGCTGGAACCGCGCGCCCCGCGCCCCGAACTCCGCCTCCAGGCGGTCCGGAAGCTCCGTTCGGCCGGCGTTTGCGTGGGCGTCAACCCCAACCCCATCATGCCCGGCATCACCGATGCCGACCGCTCCCTGGACAGCGTCGCCCGCGCCGCGCGCGCGCACGGCGCCATGACGTTCGGCGGCGGGGCGCTCTACCTGCCGGGCGCCGCGCAAAAAGTCTTCCTGCCGTTCCTCGACCGCGAATTTCCTCACCTCGCGGCGCGCTACCGCGAGGTTTTCGAGCACAGTATCCACCTCAGCCGCGCCTATAAGGATGCCCTCGGCGAACGCATCGGCCGCATACGCGAGCGCCACGGGCTGGCCGCCGGCGCCATCGAGTACCGCCCCGAATTGTGGGCGGAGGAGGAGCAACTGGACCTGTTTCCGCTACAGTGAAGGCTGCATGCAACTGGCCGATTTCGATTACCACCTGCCCGAGGAGCGCATTGCCCAGGAAGCCCTCGCCGACCGCGCCGCCTCGCGCATGCTGGTGGTCCACCGCGAGCGGGGACGGTGGGAAGACCGCGCCTTCGGCGACCTGCCGGAGTACCTGCGCCCCGGCGATTGCCTGGTGGTCAACGATTCCCGCGTCTTTCCGGCGCGCCTCTTCGGCCACCGCGGAGGGGTCCACGCCCTGCCCATCGGCAAGAACAACCCCAAGCGCCGTGAATACTTGAGCGGCACGGTGGAGGTCTTTCTACTGCGCAGCGTGTCGGCGGACGGGCGCGATTGGCAGGCGCTGGTGCGTCCCGGCCGCAAGCTGCCGGTGGGCGAACGCATCGCGTTCGATGAGGGGCTGGAAGGCGAGATCGTCGCCCGCGGCGAGTTCGGCGAGCGCACCGTCCGTTTTCACGGCGCCGGAGATCTCTATGCCGCCTTCGAGCGCATCGGGCACGTCCCGCTGCCGCCCTACATCAAGCGCGCCGATTCGCCCGCCGACCGCGACCGCTATCAGACCGTCTTCGCCCGCGAAAGAGGCTCCGTAGCCGCGCCCACCGCCGGACTCCATTTCACCCCGGAAGTGCTGGCCCGCTGCCGCGAAGCGGGCGCGGTGCAGGCTTTCGTCACCCTCCACGTGGGCCTGGGCACCTTTCAACCGCTGCACGAAGAAGTGGTCGAAGAGGCGAAGTTGCACAGCGAGCGCTACCGCATCACGCCGCCCAACGCCGCCGCCATCGATGCCGCGCGCCGCGTGGTGGCGGTCGGCACCACCACTGTCCGGAGCCTCGAAACCGCCGCCCGCACCGGCCAACTGGAAGGCGAAACCGCCCTCTTTCTCTATCCGGGGATGCCCTTCCTGAAGACGGGCGCCATGCTCACCAACTTCCACCTGCCGCGCACCAGCCTGCTGCTCCTGGTCTGCGCCTTTGGCGGCCAAAACCTCATGCTGGCCGCCTACCGTCACGCCGTGGAATCCGCCTACCGCTTCTACTCCTACGGCGATTGCATGCTAATCGTGTAAGGAATGCCCCCATGAATGGGGTCATAGCAGCCTTAAAAGGCTACTCTACGCGGTTCCCGTCTTGAACGGGATGACCGTGGCCGAGGGCGGTTCGATCATTTGCAGGACCCGCTCCAGTTCCTTCTCCTGCAGGGGCTTGGCCAGCACGAACCGCCCGTCGCCTTCGAAGTCCGCCGAGAGCTCGGCATCGTAGCCATCGGAGAGCAGGATGAACCCGCCCACGCGCGAATACATGCGCTCGGAGAGTTCCACCCAGTTCAAACCGGGCGCGTGCAGCGAGCAGAACGCCGCATCGAACCGTATGCGCTGCGCCAGATCCAATCCCGCATCCGAGTTCGTCACCGGCACCACGCGGAAACCGTGGGCGGCCAGCAAGGCCAGCAACTGGCGCTGCGCCGCCTCGTCCGGCTCGATGACCAACGCGGTCATGCGCCGCGACCCTTCGCGCGCCGCGGAACCGTTGGCAAAGGTTGCCGCCCCGCGCTCCTTGACCAGCGCCGGCAATTCCACTTCGAAGCGCGGGTCGGAATGGCTCTTCTCGATGAGCCGCACTTCGCCCCCGTGGCCGGCGATCACACTGCGCGTCACACCGAGCACGGCAGCCAGATCCTCCGGCTTGCGCGGTTCCGAGGGCGCGTTGAAGGAGATCTCCACCAACAGGCGCCTGGCCAGCAGGCTGTTGCGGATAATGACCGTCTTCTGCTCCGCCCCGGCCAGCGATTGCTCCACGTGCACGAAGAGGTTAAGGAACACCTGCTCCAACTGCCCCTGTGAGCCGAGCACGAAAATCGATTCGCGCGATGTCAGGTCGCGTACCCGGATTCCCGACGCCTTCCAGTCGCCTTCGCGGAATTCGATCAGGCTATGCAGCAGCGCGCTGACGTCCACCGGGCGGGCCTCCACCTGCTCGGCGGCGGCGTAGGAAACCAGCCGCGAGACCATGCCGCTGGCCTTGGCGGCCTCGGTGGCGATGGCTGCGACCTCGCGTTCCGCCGGTCCGCCGTGCGCCTTCTCCAGCGCCTTGCGAGCCAGGTTGGTGATGGAGGCCAGCGGGGTTTGCAGCTCGTTGACCACGCCGGAGATCAGCCGTCCCACGGCTGCCATCTTCTCGGTGCGGAAGAGTTGCTCCTGCACGGTTCGTTGATCGAGCAGGCGGAGCGCCACGCCGATCTGGTTGCCCAGGTGCTGCGCCAGCGCCTGCTCATCGGCGCTGAAATCGCGCACCCGGTCGTCCTGGTCCAGTTCCAGCACCCCGATGACTTCGCTTTGCGCGATCATGGGCACGAACAGCAGGCTTTTGGGCGAGCGGTCTCCGTTCCTGGCGGCCACCGGGAACGGGCTGCGGCCGATATCGGGAATCACCAGGAGGGTGCGGTAATGGAAACAGGCCACCGCGCCCGCCGGGGTGCCGCCAGGAGGCGCCGAGAGCGAAATCGACTCCGGCTCCACGCCGTCCCGCTCAATCGCGTCGAGCGTCTTGGCGGTGCGGTTGTAAGCGTAAAGCTGCACTCGCGTGACGCCGACGATGCCCGGCAACGCCTCGGAGATGCGTTTCAGAATCGTCGCCGCCGAAGAAGCGCCCAGAATCTCCTCGCCCAGTTTGAAGGTTTGCCGCAGCCGCTTCCGCTGCGCGCGCAAACGGCGCTCGCGGCTCCACAGGAAGAAACTCACGAGCAGGACCACCACAATGCCGCTGGCGATCACCGGCTGCGGCACGGCCGGCGGCCGCTCGATGGGCACGACGTCGCTCACGTCCGCCACCAGCAGTTCGTAGGACGCATTGTACGGAGGGTGCGGGCAGTACTGCAGGGCGATGCCGCTAACGCGCACCGTGTCTCCCTTGCGGAGCCGTTCCAGGTTGGCCTTGCCCGCGCCCGGCGCGCGCGGAATGAACAGTTTGTAAAGTTCCTCCTGCCCGGGCAGCAGGATCACGGCGCCGCCCCCGTTATAGCCGGGCTTTTCCTCCACCGTGCCCTGAGTGCGCACCAATTGTCCCAGGTGCAGCGCACTTTGCAACTCCCGGGTGGACAGGTCCAGGGGTTGAGGCGCCGTCCTGTGCCCCAGCACGGTCACATGTTCCGGCGCCAGCATGGTCATCCCGTACTGCGTGACGACCGTGCCTTCGGCTTCCAGTTCATCCCCGGGACGGTAACGGTCCAGCGAGGCGTCGGGCAGCGGAACCTTGAGCACGCCGCCGGCGCGCGCATCCTGGATGGCCAGCGTGCTGTACTCGGCAAAATGGTAGACGGGAGCCGACACCACGCCGCGCACGATTACTTTCTGCCCGGCGTAAGTGCCCGAATAATCGGGAGCCTTGCGGAAGCCAAGCTGGGAGAGGCTGATGCGGGTCTGGGCGCCGAGGGGACCACAGGCCAGCGCCAGGCAGAACCCCAGTGCCACGCCGTACCTGCGCGCTACACGGACGGCGTCTGGGCTTGCAGCCATGGTTCGAGATCCCCGCTCAGGAAATTATCGATGGTTAAGACGGCCCCTGGCAAGTTGCCGTAGGTTGTACCTAGACCGATAACCCGCATTCCCGCCGCCCGGGCGGCGGCCACCCCGGCGTGGGAGTCCTCGAAAACAATGCAGTCTGCCGGCTCGGTTTGCAGTAATTCCGCGGCCCGCAGGTAGATGTCGGGATGGGGTTTCGGCTGGGGCACCTGATGGCCATCCACCACCACCCGGAAATACCGGCGCAGTGCGGCTTCCTGCAGCACAAACGCCACATTCCGGGGTTCGGCGTTGCTGCCCACCGCCATCGGCAGATCGCGGTGCCGCTCCAGGAAGGCGCGCAGTCCCGGCACCAGCATCTCCTCGACCCGGCCGGCAGCCATCTCCCGGTACAACTGTTCCTTGGCCAGCCCGCGCGCGTCCACCTCCCGCGCGCCGATCCCATCGCCGAAATAATGGCTTACGATCTGGTCGTTCCGCTTGCCGTACGCCCACCGCAACATCTCCTCGGTGGTTTCCAGACCGTAGCGGCGGTTGAACTCTATCCACGTCTGGCGATGGATGAGATCGGAATCGACGATGACTCCGTCCATGTCGAAAATCAGCGCGGTCATGTTTGCGCTCCACGCAGGTTGGCGTGGAGCCAGCTCAAATAGTTTTCCGCGCCGTCCGCTACCGGGAGGGCGAGCAGTTCCGGCACTTCGTATGGATGCAGCTTCGCCATCTCCGCGCTCAGCGCCGGAAACAGCTCACGGGAGGTCTTGACGATCAGCAGGCACTCGGCGCCGCTCTCGATCTGGCCCTTCCAGTGGTAGAAGCTGCGCACGCCCGGGACCACGTTGACGCACGCGGCCAGGCGCCCGGCGAGCAGGGCGCGCGCCAGGCGTTCGGCATCTTCCTCGGTGGCGCACGTACTGAGAACCACAATCTTATCGGTCATTTGAGAACAATGATGCTAATATTATGTTCCAGGCACTATCGTCGCATGAAAGGGTCGCTGACCAGATTCGTTTACGTACTCGTCTTCCTGGCGGCGGTGGCGTATGCCTTCATCGCCTTCCCGCAGGGTGTGCACGCCTGGCATGACAAGCAGCGCCAGATCCAGGAAATGGAAAAGCGCAACGACGGCCTCGCCAAACAGGTCGAGCGGCAGAAGGAATATATCGACCGCCTCAAGAACAACCGTTCCGCACAGGAACTGGAGGTACTCAAGCGCCTCAAGCTTCTGCACCCCGAGGAGAAGCAGTACATCACGGGCGATCCCGAAGCGCCCGCGCAGCCTCCCGCCGGCAAGTAGGGGTGCGCGACATCGCCCGGCCCCGCAGGCGCGCGGCGAAGCGCTCCCCACGTTGAGAACTGGGCGAACACGGACGGGGGGCGCCTGTGCCGACAACCTTGCTGCCAAGAGGACGCCTGGCAACCTCGAAGCGGCAAGCGCGCGGCACGTACAATCGGGCCTCTGATTTCCGTTCTAGTTAATCGTTAGCGGCAGGCGGGCTATTTTTGCCCGCTCTTGCGGCATCGATTTACTGAAAACAAATATATTAGGCGCCAGTTTAGGGAAGAAAGCGGACAAATTTGTCCCGCTTTGCGCTTTTTCCAATGGAAAGGCGGGGGGAGTGATCTCCCCTCTATAGTCAGGATGGCACACCGCAGTGTGGGAGCAGTGGTGGCCGGAATGGCAGACGGTGCGTAAGTAGTTGATAAATAGTGGAGTTGGCGAAGGGAAAGATTTTTTATGTTGGTGTGACCGATAAAGGTTTCCTCAGTTTCGCGGCCTCCAAGTCCACCTTTTCCCCCCAAAGATAATCAGTTGCGCGACTTCTCCCCGGCTGCCTGATTATCTTGAACACGTGAAGAGCTCGCCGCGCGGCTGGCGATATCGGGACGGCCACAAGTCGATCAGGGGATAGTCTGCCGACTTTACGACTCTCAGGCAAAGACCTGAGATGAACCCAGACGAGAAAAAGGGAGAACAAAGATGTCAGCATGCCGGACCGTAATCGACACGTGTGCCTCGTTCGCGAAGCACGTAAGAGCGTCCGCCGCCATCGTCGCGGTTATCTGCACAGCGGGGGTCTGCCCACTCCCCTGCGGGGGCCAGACGACGCCTTGGAATACCAATGGGAGCGGCGTTTGGTATTCGCCGACCGGCGTCAATGTCGGCATCGGGACCGCGAGCCCGAACACTACGCTGAGTGTCAACGGAAGTATAAACGTCCCATTTGGCGGTTTCATATATTTGGGTGGACAATCCAGCGGATACGGATCGGCCATCACTACGGGGTACAGCAACACCGAGCTTATTTTCAATACCGGTACCGCCGGCATGCAGGTTAATAACCAGGCAAACACCGTCGCTCTCTTCGACATAACCAATGGAGGCAACGTCGGCATCGGGACAACGAACCCCACGTATAAGCTCTCCGTAGCCGGCACCATCCAGGCATACGAAGTAATCGTCAACACCGGCTGGAGCGACTACGTGTTCGAACCGGCCTACCGCCTCAAACCGCTCAGCGAAGTCGCCGCCTACATTGCGCGG
Source organism: Candidatus Solibacter sp. (assembly GCA_050014175.1). Taxonomy (GTDB): domain Bacteria; phylum Acidobacteriota; class Terriglobia; order Bryobacterales; family Bryobacteraceae; genus Solibacter. Next base: position 17,660 of record JBEKDV010000121.1, read on the forward strand.
AACCACCACCTGCCCGGCATCCCCTCGGAAGCCGAGGTCAGCGCAAAGGGCGTCAGCTTGGGGGAGATGCAGTCCAAGCTGCTGGCGAAAGTTGAGGAGCTCACGCTGCACGCCATCCGCCTGGAGCAGGAGAATCGGGAACTACAGGAAAGGGTCGCGCGACTCGAGGGCCGCGGCGTCAGAAGCCAGCCGGCTCCCGATGGCCCGACCGCCCCCCGGGAGCGGCACTGAGCGGCCGTTAAGCCCAGGTGAAAGCAGCCGAGGAGCACCGACGATGGCCGCACTGACGCAGCACCTCATCAATCTCCTACGTGGAATCGGGAGAATACCCGGCGCCTTCCGCGCGCCCGCCCGGCGATGCCTGTGCGCCGGCGCACTGCTGACGCTCGCCCCGTTCTGCCAGGCGCAGGTCAGCGACTTGCAGTTGCCGGAGCCGACCCACAAAAGCCCGTGGTCGTCGGAGGACAGCACGAAATCGGCCTTCAATTCGATCACGGCTTCCGGTCCGGCTAACGGCCCATTGGTCATCAACGGCACCTCGGAGGTGACGTTCGTCGCCGGCAGCCAGATCAACCTCGAACCCGGCTTTCAAGCGACCGCCGGTGGCGCCGGCACCACTTTCCACGCCTTCATCGGCCCCGTACTGCCACAGTTGACCGAAGCGGTGACCCGCACAGGGGTCAAATCCACGGGATCGTACTGGGGCGGCGGGGGAGAGCAGATCGACCTTCTGTCCGGCAATCTGAACTATTCCATCCCGCTCATTCAGGCGAAGGGGCGCGGCAGCTTGGGGGCGACATTCACCCTCAGCTATAACTCCCAGATCTGGCGGCAGAGCGGGGGAACGCCGTGGCTGGACGGCCGGGATACGGGGTTCGGCCTGGGGTGGACGTTACAGGCGGGGTCGCTATTGCCGGTGCTTGGCAGTTGTCGGGTCGGAGGTGGCGCGCTTGCGCGCTAGCCACCGTCCGCCGCTCAAACTGTACGTGCAGTTTTCCCGCATACAGCTTTCACGAAGACTCATGCTTCCGGGGGGCAATAGAAGGGAT
>JBEKDV010000122.1:0-25197 GCA_050014175.1 Candidatus Solibacter sp.
GAAATCTTGCTCATCACAAATATTCTATTGCCTCGCCGCTCCGCCGGATACATTTCCCCTCGATTTTGTTTTGTACCAACACCAACCAGGGGCTCTGGATCCGGAATTTTGCAAGTCCCTAGGAAGCGCCTGCCCCACCTGCGACCCCCTATCGTAACGCCGCGAAATCCCGCGCGTCCCGCGACCATTCCCCAGCCGAGCGCAACGTCTCCATCACGCTCTCGGGATCGCCCGCCACGCTCCACATGGCGCGGTGCTTTTCATCCATGAATCGCTCGTCCACGCAGCGATTCAGCAGCTCGATGCACGGGTCGAAGAAGCCGTTGACGTTCACCAGCACCACCGGACCGAAGTAGAGCCCGAGCCGCTTCCAGGTGATGGCTTCAAAAAGCTCCTCCAGCGTGCCGCATCCGCCAGGCAGCGCGATCGCCGCGCCGGAAAGCTCCAGCATGACGCGCTTCCGCTCGTGCATGTCGTCCACGATGCGCAGTTCGCTCAGAGAGCGATGCCCCCATTCCAGGTCGTCCATGAAGCGCGGCAGCACGCCGATCACCTTGCCGCCGGCTTCCATGGCAGCCGCGGCCAGACGCCCCATCAACCCTAGCGAACTCCCTCCGTAGACAATCGTGATGCCATTCTCCGCCAGAATCCGCCCCAGACGCGCGGCGGCATCCAGATAGACCGGGGACGAACGGTTGCTCGAAGCGCAGTAGACGCAGACGCTCTCCATCATGAGATTTCAGGATACCCGAGCGGCCCTACTTGCGGCTGTACACGCGCACGTAATCCACCGTCATGCGCTGCGGAAATTCCGTGGCCTCGTCGGGATTGCCCGGCCAGTTCCCGCCCACCGCCAGGTTCAGCAGCAGGAAAAATGGATGGTCGTACACCCATTTGGCGCCCTCCGGCAGATCGGCGGGCGTGATCCGTTTGTAAGACTGCCCGTCCACCAAAAACTCGATGCTCTCGCGCTCCCAGATCGCCGTGTAGACATGGAACGCGTCGGCGAAACGGCCGGAAGCTAGCTGATACGGCCCGCCGATTCCCTTGCCGCCGGAATAGCCGGGACCGTGCACCGTGCCGTGCACCGTCGCCGGCTCCTTGCCGATGTTCTCCATGATGTCGATCTCCCCCGAGCGCGGCCATCCGTTCGTCTTGATGTCCTCGCCCAGCATCCAGAATGCCGGCCAGATCCCCTGTCCGTAAGGGATCCGCATGCGGGACTCGATCTTGCCGTAGGTGAATGAGGCCAGCCCCTGCGTCTTCAGCCGCGCCGATGTGTATCCGCCTTCACCCGTGCGGATGGCCTGTATGATGAGGTGACCCGCGCCATCCAGGAAAGCGTTTTCGGTGGAGTTGGTGTAGTTCTCCAGTTCCTTATTGCCCCAGCCGCTCTGCCCCAGGTCGCGCGTCCACTTGGCCGGGTCCGGCGCCGAGTTCGCCGGCCCGTCGAATTCATCCGCCCATTCCAGGCGCCACGATTGCTGTGCCTGGGCGGCGCTAGAGATCAGGCCAATCCACGCGAGCCAAACGATGCGCCACATACCGGTCCTATTATAGAAGCATGCACATTCTCCTCGTTCATGCGCGCGTCAAAGCGGAGTTCATCGACGCCTTCAAGCAAGCCACGGTCATCAATGCCGAAAACAGCGCCAAAGAACCCGGCGTAGCAGGCTTCGATTTCTTGCAGCAGCAGGACGACCCCTCGAAATTCGTCCTCTACGAGGTCTACCGCGACGCTGCCGCCCCCGCCAAACATAAGGAGACGGCGCACTACAACGCCTGGGCGGAGACGGTGGGCCCCATGTTCGAGGAGCCGCGCACGCGCGCCTTCTACACCAATGTCTTCCCGGCCGACGAGGCTTGGTAGGCGCTACTCTAAGTCGAGACCCCATCATGACTGCCCGGCCACTCGTCCTCCTTCTCGCCGCTCCTCTGTTCGCCCAGGACGCCGCGATGGCCCCGGCCGTGCTACCCGGCAACGGGCTCGCGCAACACGATTTCTTCTACGCCGGCGAACAAAAACAGCAGCAGATGTTTATCGTCAGGAAGGGAAAAGTCGTCTGGAGCTACATCGTCGCCGATAGCAAGGGCGAGATCAGCGACGCCGTCCTCCTGTCCAACGGCAACATCCTTTTCGCCCACCAGTTCGGCGTCACCCTCATCACGCCGGAGAAGAAAGTCCTCTGGAATTACGCTTGCCCCGCCGGCACCGAAGTCCACACCGCGCAACCGATCGGCGCAAAGCACGTCGTCTTCATTCAGAACGGCGACCCGGCCATTCTGCGCGTGGTCGACATCGCCACCAACCAGACCGTGCGCGAGTTTCCGCTCCCCACCGGCAATCCCAAGAGCGTCCACGGCCACTTCCGGCACGCCCGCCTCACCCCCGCCGGCACCATCCTGGTGGCCCACATGGACAACAAGAAGGTGGCCGAGTACGATTCCGACGGCAAGGAAGTCTGGTCATACGCCATCGAGAGCCCGTGGTCGGCCAGTCGCCTGCCCAACGGCAATACGCTCATCACCACCAACAAGAAGCTGGTTGTCGAAGTGGACCCCAAAGGCCAGACGGTCTGGGAACTCAAGGAAGGCGATGTCCCCGGCTATAAGATCGCCGGTTTCCAGATCGCCACCCGCCTGCCCAATGGCAACACCCTGGTCAACAATTGGGTCAACCAGTGGAGCACCACCGTCGATCCCGCCAACACGCCCGTGCAGGCCCTGGAATTCACGCCCGACAAAAAGCTGGTCTGGGCCCTGCGCTCCTGGACCGATCCCGCCAACCTCGGCCCTGCCACCACGCTGCAACTCCTCGACACGAAGAGTGCCCCGGAAAACGTCCACTTCGGCGATATCAAGTAGGGTGGGGCAGGCGGGGTACCATCTGGGTCCGCCTGCCAACCAGTTCCTTAGGCAGGATACGGTAGACATCCTACATAAAAAAGAGTAGGGTGTCTACAGAATGAGCACGCCAGGGACCCCTCGCTTAGAACTGCTGCAAGGAACTCTCGACCTCCTGATCCTGCGCACGCTGCTTCTGGGAAGAACGCACGGGCACGCCATCGCCAAGCACATCCAGCGAACGAGCGAGGATCTGCTCAAGGTGGAAACCGGATCGTTGTATCCGGCCCTCCATCGCCTGGAGGCTCGCGGCCGGATCGCGTCCGCCTGGGAATTGTCGGAGACGGGAAAGCGGGCAAAGTACTACCGCCTGACGACCGTGGGCCGGAGGCAGTTGCAGGCGGAACAGACTAAATGGGAGACGTTTTGCCGCGCCATGGGACTGGTTTTGAGTCCGCTCAATGAGGAGTCGTTATGAGGCAATCCCTGCGCAAGCTGTGGTGGATGACCCAGCGAAGCAGTAAGGAAGCGGATCTCCGCAACGAGCTGCAATTTCACCTGCAAGAGGAGGCCACGCAAGCCGAAGCCGCCGGGATGAGGACCGAGCAGGCAAAATGGGCAGCCCGGCGCGAACTCGGCAATGTGACGCTGTGCATGGAGGACACGCGCGCCACCTGGGGTTGGACATCGCTGGAGCGATTCTGGCAAGACCTGCGGTACGCCGCGCGGATGCTGCGCAAGAATCCCGGATTTGCGGCCGCCGTGGTTCTCTCCCTGGCGCTGGGGATCGGCGCCAATACAGCGATCTTCAGCTTGCTGAACTCCCTCGTCATACGCCCGCTGCCCGTTGCCGCCCCGCAACAGCTCGTGCAGTTCACCAATACGCTTCCGCTGTGGGAGACCGGCGCCAGCACCGAGAACGGTTTGTTCTCCTACCCGCAGCTCGAGCGTTTTCAGGCGCGGGCGAAGGCCCTGTCGGGCATCTTCGGCGGAACGGGGCTGGGGCGTATCACCGTGGGCTTCCATGGAACCAGCGGACTCGCTCAGGGCGACGCTTACACCGACAATTTCTTCTCCGTCCTCGGAGTTACGCCGCAGCACGGCCGCTTCTTCTCCGCGGGCGAAGACCGTGCCGGTGCTTCCGTGGCCGTGATCGGCGATGCGTACTGGCGCGACCGGTTCGCGGCCGACCCTGCCATCGTCGGGGGCTCGGTCACAGTAAACCGGATTCCCTTCACGGTGATCGGCATCACGCCGCGCGAGTTCCGGGGAATTTCGGCCGGAAGCTCCCCGGACATCTGGGTGCCGCTGCACGCTCTGGATCGTCTTAAGCCGGACAGCAGGCGATGGACCGAACCTTTGTCGAGCTGGCTACTGATTGCGGGGCGGCTTCGCCCGGAAGTGCCGCGCGAGCAGGCGCAGGCCGAGCTCGACGGCATTCACCGTCAGTTCCTGGCGGAAGTGCTGCCGGCTTCGGGGCTCGGCAGCCGCGAAAACGTGCAGCGCTTCGTTCGCGAAGGCCACCTGGTGCTCCAGCCGGCCGCCAGCGGCATGTCGGGCGGCCTGCGGGACCGCTACGCATTTCCCTTGAAGCTGTTGATGTGGGTGGCCGGCATCGTGTTGCTGGTGGCGTGCGCCAATATCGCCAACCTGCTGCTGGCCCGCGCCTCCAACCGGCGCCGCGAGATCGCTACCCGTCTGGCCCTGGGCGCCAGTCGCGGCCGGCTGGTGCGTCAGCTTCTGGCGGAATCCGTTGTGCTGGCATTGCTCGGCGGCGCTCTGGCCGTGCCGCTGGCGTGGTGGGGCAGCCTGGTGATGGTGCGCATGATCTCGACCGGCGATTCGCCGCCGCCGCTGGTGGTCGATCCCGACTGGCGGACCTTCGCCTTTACCGCCGCCGCATCGCTCCTCACCGGGATGCTCTTCGGCCTCGTTCCCGCCGTGCGCGGCACGCGGGTGGATCCCGGTCCCGTCATGAAGGAAGGCATGCGCCAAGCCGGCCGGCACTCGCACACGCTGGACCGTTTGTTGGTGGTGACGCAAGTTGCGCTTTCGGTAGTCCTCGTCGCGGGCGCCGGACTCTTCGTGCGCACGCTAGGGAACCTCCGCAGCGTGGATACCGGATACGACCGCCAAAACGTGCTCATGATTTCCGTCGATGCCGGGCTTGCCGGCTACTCCATCGACCGGGCCGGCGCGGTCTATAGCGAAATCCTCCGCAGGCTGCGGGCACTACCCGAAGTGAAGTCCGCCAGCGCCTCCGTGGTCCGGCCGGTGGATGACCAGTTCCACCTGGTCGATCAGGTGGACGAAGTCGATGGCGCAGAGTTGCCCGGAGGCAGCGCCATTCGCGTGGCATGGAACGCCATCAGTCCGGACTATTTCTCCACCGTCCGGACGCCGATCGTTGCGGGGCGGGATTTCGCCCCGCGCGACAACGAAACCGCGCCCAGGGTGGTCATCGTGAACGAGTCGCTTGCCAAACGCGCTTTCCCGAACCGGAATCCCATCGGCCACCGCTTGGGCCCAGCCACCATCGTGGGCGTGGTCAAAGACTCGCGTTACAGCGGGGCGCGCGACCAGCCACGGCCGGTGCTGTATCATCCGCTTTTCCAGCATGGCCGGGATCAGGAGTATCGCTGGGGGTACGTTTCCTTCGAGCTCCGCTACGGTTCCGCTTCCCACCTGCTGGACGAAGCGCGGCGGGAAGTCGCCTCGGTGGATCGCAATCTGCCCGTCTTCCGCATCCGTACGCTGCTCGCGCAGGCCGAACAATCGATGCTCAAGGAGCGGCTCCTGGCGACGCTCTCCAGTTTCTTCGGCGTGCTCGCCCTGCTGCTGGCGTGCGTGGGGCTCTACGGCCTGATGGCCTACGCCGTGGCGCGGCGCACTTCCGAGATCGGCATCCGGCTGGCGCTGGGCGCCCCGCGCGATCGCGTGATGTGGCTGGTGCTCGGCGAAACGCTTTGCCTCACCTTAACGGGCGTCGCCGTGGGAATCCCTTTGGCGCTGTGGGCGGCACAGTACGCGAAATCCGTGCTGTTCGGAATCGGCGCCGCCGATCCATTGACGATGGCGGCGACCGTGGCGATTCTGATCGGGGTTGCCGTGCTGGCCGGCTACCTCCCGGCACGCCGCGCACTCCGCGTGGATCCGATGGTGGCCTTAAGGTACGAGTGAATCAGCCGTCCGCAGGCCCCATCGGCATCACTCCATCGCGGTGCAGCCCCAATTCGAGCACGGCCGGAGCCGCCTCCTCTTCGAACCGCAATTCCTCTTCATCCCCCCGCGCCGGCGCCGCCGGCATCCACAGGTTCAGGTACAGGCAATCTTCGCTGGGCCCGGCATCGTGGAAGATCATGTCCGAATAGATGGGAGCCTGCATGCAGCGCGCCCCATACTCGGTGGCTTGGCGAGCCCCGGTCCACGCCGCCGCCGGTTGCGGCGCTTTCCAGCGCAACGGGCCCACCGGCGGCGCGGCGTACGGAATGCCCTTGAAGGTGCGAACCTTGCCGTCGGCGCTCTCCACACCCTGCAAAACACCATGGGCGGTGCGCTGTTCGACGGAGCGCAACTGTGCCCGCAGCAAGTGCGGCGGCAATAACATGCCCAATAACAGGGCGTATCGGCCCATCCTAAAGAGGAGCGCGGCGGAGGTTCGAAGCATGGTGGCATTGTATCCTGTGAACGAGCGCTCCGGCGCCACACCTCATGCCGACATTTGAATTCGCCATCGTATTCGGCGAAGGAGCGCTGCGCCAGGTCCCCGCCGCCGCCGCGTCCATGGGCCGCCGCGCCCTGCTCGTCACCGGAGCCTCGCCCGATCGCGCCGCCCCGCTCCGCAAGGCCCTCGAAGCCGCCCACGTATCGACTGTCCCCTTCTGTGTCCCCGGCGAGCCCACGCTCGACCTCATCCGCTCCGCCCCCCGCGATGGCGATCTGGTCATCGCCTTCGGCGGCGGCAGCGCGCTCGACGCCGGCAAAGCCATCGCCGCCCTCCTCACCAACCCCGGCGACCCCTTGGACTATCTCGAAGTCATCGGCCTCGGCCGCCCCCTCGCCAACCCCGCCGCCCCCTGCATCGCCATCCCCACCACTGCCGGCACGGGCAGCGAAGTCACCCGCAACGCCGTGCTCGCGAGCATCGAGCATCGCGTCAAAGCCAGCCTGCGCAGCCCGTCGATGCTGCCGCGCCTCGCCGTGGTCGATCCCGAACTCACCTACGAACTCCCGCGCGCCGTCACCGCCTCCACCGGACTCGACGCCCTCACCCAGTTGATCGAGCCCTACGCCTCCCAACGCGCCAACCCCATGACCGACCAGTTCTGCGTCGAAGGCATGCGGCGCGCCGCCGGGGCCCTGCCGCGCGTTTGGGAGAACGGCGGCGATTGCGATGCCCGCGGCGACATGGCCTTTGCCAGCTTGCTGGGCGGCATGGCGCTGGCCAACGCCGCCCTCGGCGCCGTCCACGGCTTCGCCGCTCCCATCGGCGGCATGTGGACCGCCCCCCACGGCGCAGTCTGCGCCGCTCTGCTGCCCTACGCCATGGAGGTCAACATCCGCGCCCTCCGCGCCCGAGCCCCGGAAAAACTGACACGCTACGACGAAGTGGCGCGTCTCCTCACTGGAAGGCCCCATGCCACTGCCGACGATGGCGTGGCTTGGATCGCCACCCTGTGCCGGAAGCTGGAAATTCCGCCGTTGCGCACCTACGGCGTCGCCGGGAGCGATCTCGCCATCCTGGTGGAGAAGGCGGCGCAGGCCAGCAGCATGAAGGGCAACCCGATCGTGCTAACCGAAGAGGAACTGCGCGAAATCGTCTCCCGCGCGCTCTGAGTATCCGGGTCCAGGATCGGGAGGATCCCAAGCGCCCGATCGGCGCCGGCCAAACCATGGACTTCGAGATTCAGACCCCAGTACCACCCCAGTACTAAAATCGCAAACTAATTTACGCAGAAACAAATTGACTTGCGCGCGGGCACCGTAACATTTTAAGATAACGGAGTAACTCACTCCGAATTGTACGGGGGACTTCGATGATTTATTCTCGTTCGGCCGAGTACGCTATTCGCGCCTTTGTTCACCTGGCGCAGGTGCAAGAAGGCAAGTATGCCATGGTGAAGAACATCGCAGAGCAGGAGGAAATTCCGGCGCACTTTTTGGCCAAGATCCTCCAACAGCTCGCCCGCAAGGGCCTGCTCCGCTCCAGCAAGGGCCCGACGGGCGGCTTCGCCCTTCGGGTGGACCCCAGTGAGATCCGCTTGTTGGACATCGTCGAAGCCCTCGACGGGTTGGCGCCCTACCAGCAGTGCGCCAGTGGTCTGAGCGAGTGCTCCGACGACATGCCGTGCTCCATGCACGATAGCTGGATAGCCCTCCGTTCGCGTATCATGGATTATCTAGGGAAAAATACGATCGCCGACCTGGCCAAGGCGCTGGAGCAGAAAAAGAAGTCTCTGGCGTTGACGAAGAAGACCAAGGCCCGGAAAGCGGTCGCCAAGCGGGCTTGACAATCTGGGCCGGGCTGACCCGGTCCCTATATAATCCGGAGGCAAAATGGGACACTCCGTCCTTGTCCCCATGGTGGTCGAACAGACCTCCCGTGGGGAACGCGCGTACGACATCTATTCCCGGCTGTTGAAAGAGAACATCATCTTTCTTGGGACCCCGATTGACGACCAGGTCGCCAATCTGATCATCGCCCAGTTGTTGTTCCTGGAAGCGGAAGATCCGGAAAAGGATATTTCCATCTACATCAACTCCCCCGGCGGCTCCATCACCGCCGGTCTGGCGATTCTCGATACCATGGCTTTCATCCGGCCCGATATCGTCACCATCTGCGTGGGTCAGGCGGCTTCCATGGCCGCCGTGCTGCTCGCCAAGGGCGCAAAGGGCAAGCGCTTCAGCCTGCCCAATTCGCGCATCATGATCCATCAGCCCTCCATGCAGGGACTGGCCGGACAGGCGGCCGATATCGATATCTACGCCCGCGAAATCCTGCGCATGCGCGAAATCCTCAATTCCATGCTGGCCGGCGCCACCGGCCAATCGGTGGAGCGCGTCGCCAAGGATGTGGACCGCGACTACATCATGGAGCCCGACCAGGCCGTCGCCTACGGCATGATCGATCGCGTCATCACCAGCCGCGATCTGTCTCCCGTGCCAATAAAGGGATAGCTGCTTTGGTGGGGCAGGCGCTTTGCTTTCGCCTGCCAACCGTTTTTCCCAGTTTCTGAGGGAGCGATTTTGTAGCTCACTGCTTCTATGAAACAACCGGCTGTACTGGCGTTCGCCATCCTCGTCGCGGCTGGCGCCGCGGTCGCCCAGCAATCCCCGCTCACCCTGTGGTATAACCAGCCCGCCGTTCTGTGGACCGATGCCCTGCCCGTCGGCAACGGACACATGGGCGCCATGATCTTCGGCGGCGCCACCCACGAGCGCATCCAATTCAACGAACACACTGTCTGGACCGGCGAACCGCACGACTACGCCCACAAAGGCGCCGCCCAATCGCTGGCCAAAATCCGCGAGTTGCTCTGGGCCGGCAAGCAGAAGGATGCCGAGGACCTCGCCATGAAGGAATTCATGAGCGAACCCCTTCACCAGAAGGCCTACCAGGCATTTGGCGACCTCTTGATCGAGATGCCCGAGGGCGAAGTCACCGGCTACCGCCGCTCGCTCGACCTCGACACCGGCGTGGCCAGCGTCGAGTATACGCAAGCCGGCGTCACCTTCCGCCGCGACGTCTTCGCCAGCTATCCGGCCGACGCCATCGTCGTCCGGATCTCCTCCAGCAGGCCCGGCGGGCTCGCCTTCCAGGCCGCCCTGAAGAGCGCGCATGCCAATTCGCAGGTCGCGGGACTGCCTTCGGGCGAGTTGTCCATGACAGGCCAGCCCGCCGATTCGGCCATCCGCTTCGAAGCCCGCCTTTCGGCCACCGTTCAGGCCGGTAAGCAGGAAGTGCGCGATGCCAGAATCTCCATAACCGGTGCCACCTCGGCCACCCTCATCCTCGCCGGCGCCACCAACTTCAAGAACTTCCGCGACGTGTCGGCAGATCCCAACGCGCGCAACACTGCCACCCTCGCCGTGCTCCGCAACAAGCCTTACGAAACCCTGCGCACGGAACACATCCGCGACCACCAGTCCCTCTTCCGCCGCGTGTCGCTCGATCTTGGCGCTACCCCCGCCGCCAGGCTGCCCACCGACGAGCGCATCGCCGCCTTTGCTAAAGGCGACGACCCCGCCCTGGTCGCCCTCCTCTTCCAGTACGGACGCTACCTCATGATCGGATCCAGCCGCCCCGGCGGCCAGCCCGCCAACCTGCAAGGCATCTGGAACGATTCCAACACACCCCCCTGGGACAGCAAGTACACCGACAACATCAACACCGAGATGAATTACTGGCCGGTGGAGGAAACCAACCTCTCCGAATGCCACCTGCCGCTGTTCGACGCGCTCCACGACCTCGCCCAATCCGGCGCCGTCACCGCCCGGGAGCACTACAACGCCGGCGGCTGGGTGCTGCATCACAATTTCGACCTGTGGCGCGGCACGGCGCCCATCAACGCCAGCAATCACGGCATCTGGCAGACCGGCGGCGCCTGGCTCTCCACCCATCTGTGGGAGCACTACCTGTTCACCGGCGATAAGCGGTTCCTCGCCGCCACCGCCTACCCGCTCATGAAAGGCGCCGCGCTCTTCTTCGTCGACGCCCTGGTAAAAGATCCCAAAACCGGCTTTCTGTACACCGGCCCCAGTAATTCTCCGGAACAGGGCGGCCTGGTGATGGGCCCCACCATGGATCGCGAGATTGTGCGCACCCTCTTCGGCGAAACCATCGCCGCCGCCAAAGCGCTGAACATGGACGCCGATCTTCGCGACCGCCTGGCCGCCATGCGCCAGCAAATTGCGCCGCTCCAAATTGGCAGGTACGGCCAGTTGCAGGAGTGGATGGAAGACACCGACGACCCCAAGAATGAGCACCGCCATGTCTCCCACCTGTGGGCCGTCTACCCGGGCAGCGAGATCACGCCCTACGGCACACCGGACCTGTTCAAAGCCGCGCAACAATCGCTGATCTTCCGCGGCGACGCCGCCACCGGCTGGTCCATGGGCTGGAAGCTCAACCTGTGGGCGCGCTTCCTGGATGGCGACCACGCCTACAAGATCATGCGGAACCTGCTCTCGCCCGCGGCCGATGGCAATCGGGCGGCTGGCATCGCCTCCCGGCCCGGAGTCTTCAAGAATCTCTTCGACGCGCATCCGCCGTTCCAAATCGACGGCAACTTTGGCGCCACCGCCGGCATCGCCGAGATGCTGCTGCAAAGCGACGATCCCTACGGCACTCCCACCAGCTTGACTGCCGTCGAGAGCGGCGAAGCAGCCTTTCTCCACCTCCTCCCGGCCCTCCCCACGGCGTTGGCCAACGGCAAAGTAACCGGCCTTGTGGCCCGCGGCGGCTTCCAGGTGGCCCTCGACTGGCAGAGCGGGAAACTGCTGAAGGCCACCATCGCGGCGCGCCAGTCCAAACCTCTCAAAGTGCGCTACGCGGGCAAGGAAATCGTCATCCAGGCCAAGGCCGGACAGACGTACATCCTGGGACCGGAGCAGTTCGTGCAATGATAGTGCTGGAGCGGTAGATATGGTCACCATTCCCATCAGAACCCGTTTGCAGCCGGATGGAACGTTGGATCTCCGGGTATCGACCGGACTACCCGAGTCCGACGTCGAAGTTTTGATAGTGGTCCAGCCGGCTGATTCCAGGAGTTACCTGCCGGCTGAGTTCTTTGCCGAGACTTATGGCGCCTTCGCCGAGTTTCCCTTGGAACGGCCGGCGCAAGGTGCGTGGGAAGTCCGCGAGAGCCTGCGTTGATTTATTTGCTCGACACCAACGTCTGCGTGCGGTACTTGAATGGCCGCTCTCCGGCGATCAAACGGCGTTTGGAAGGCACCGACCCAGGCAGTATTGCGCTCTCTTCGGTTGTCAAGGGCGAACTGCTGTTTGGAGCGGTCAAAAGTCAGGTCCCCGTGGCGACGATGTCCCGGCTGATACGGTTCATGTCCGCGTTCGAGTCGTATCCCTTTGACGACCGCTGTGCGGAAGTCTATGCCCGGATTCGAGCGGACCTGGAGAAGCGCGGTCTGCCGATCGGCCCCAACGATATGTTAATCGCGGCAACTGCGATTGCCCGCCAGGCAACACTCGTGACAGCAAACACTCGGGAGTTTGCCAGAATCGACGGTCTTCGCTGGGAGGATTGGGAAGCCGTTGGTAACTGAAAGCCTGGGCTTTCATAGCTGAGGGCGTCATCCAGGCCAAGGCTGGCCAAACCTACATCCTGAGTCCCGATCTTAAAGTATTGTAAAGGCCGCCGCCTGATATAATCACCGCGACAAGGAGTTTCGAGAGTGACCGATCCCAAGACTCGCAGATTTTTCCTCGGCGCCGTCACGGCCGCCGCCGCTACCCGCGTTTGGGGTGCAAACGACAAGATCAACGTGGCCATCGTCGGACTCGGTGGACGCGGCAGCAATCACCTGAATCAGTACTCGCGCCTGCCCGAGTCGCGCGTCGCCGCGTTGTGCGACGTCGACCAGTCGGCGCGGGAAAGAGCGCAGGCCACCCTGGCCAAGGGCGGCTTCGAGAAGGCCAAGGAATTCGAGGACATGCGGCAGGCGTTTGCCGATCCCGGCGTGGACGCCGTCTCCATCGCGACTCCCAACCACTGGCACGCCCTCGCCGCCATCTGGGCCATGAAGGCCGGCAAAGACGTCTACGGCGAGAAGCCCGCCTGCTACAACGTCTACGAAGGCCAGAAGATGGTCGAGGTGCAGCGCTCTACCGGGAAACTCATGCAGGTCGGCTCGCAGCATCGCAGCACGCCGTTCAAGATGAAGGCCATCGCCGCCATGCAGCAGGGCCTCATCGGCAAGATCTACCAGGCCAAGGGTCTCTGCTTCAAGCGCCGCAACACCATCGGCCACGCCGAGAACGAGCCCACCCCTCCCGGCGTGAACTGGGATCTCTTCCTCGGACCGGCGCCCATGCGGCCATTCAACAAACTGCGTTTCAAGTACAACTGGCACTGGTTCTGGGACACCGGCAACGGCGACATCGGCAACCAGGGCGTGCATGAGATGGGCATCGCCCGCTGGGGCATGGGCGACCCCGAATGGCCGAAGAGCGCCTTCGCCTTCGGCGGCAAGTACGCCTACCAGGACGACCAGGAGACTCCCAACACGCTGCTCGCCGGCTTCAACTACGGCGATCGCGAACTGGTCTTCGAAGTACGCGGCCTGCTGACCGGCGGCGAAGGCACCCCGGCGCGCCGCATGGGCCATCCCGGCGGCGGACGCGGCGGACGCGGTGCCGCCCCGGGCGCCCCAGGCGCGGTAGCTACCTCCGAAAATGCCCCGCCACCCGTTGCCCCAACGCCGACTGTCGTCGGACCGGCCAGCAATCCGCTCAACGTCCAGGTCGGCGACCTGTTCTACGGCACCGAAGGCTGGGCGGCCATGAGCGATATGGGCTTCCAGGCCTACAAGGGCGAGAGCAGCGAAATCATCATGGAAGAGCGCCCCGAGCGCGGACAGCCGGGCGGCGACGCCACCGGCCTGCACATGCAGAACTTCCTGCAGGCCTGCAAATCGCGCAACGCCAAGGATCTCCACGATCCCCTCGCCAACGCCGTGCACAGCGCCTACCTCTGCCACCTGGCCAACATCAGCTATCGCAGCGGCCGCAAACTCACCCTGGAAGCCGGACCCAAGTTCACCGGCGACGCCGAAGCTACCAAAATGCTGACGCGCGACGCCTATCGCAAGCCTTACGTAGTCTGAACGCGATTGGTGGAGCGGGTCCCCCTGGACCCGCTGTCCCGCCCTACCTCTGTTCCGCCAGCCAGGGCAGAAGGCTCATCGCAATCGTCTCGACGCATTGCGAGAGAACGGCATCCAGATCGCTCGGCCACAGCCCGGTGCACAGTGAGAATACCAGCGAGTCCCCGGGCGAGCATTCCTCTATCGCCGCGGCGATCCGCTCCTGGACGGTGATCGCCGCACTCTCGCTGACGGCGCCCAGAAAACTGGAGAAGGCCAGAAATTCGAAGGCGAACTCGGGCCGCAGACTGGAACGGAGTTCGGCCGGGATCACCACCAGCACTTCCGCGGGGCCGGCCTTGGAATCGCCGCAGTAAACCATCGCCACCGCGCAATCCCGCAAATCGTGCACGACGACGAAGAAGCGGGCCTCCGCTTCACCGCCCGACGCACTTTTCAACGGTCCGAACCAGGACTTCCCCTGCATGGTCCGGAGCGTGTTCAGAAGGCGTTTCGAAGCGCGCCCAGCCGGGCCCAACCCGGTGGGACCACTCCAGGTTCCGGTCCGCGAATCCCAGCCATATAGCTGAATGCCGGGCTTGGCGCCCCGCTTGGTGTGGGTCGGAGCAGTCATGGGCAAGAGTTCTCCCGCATTCCGTAGACAATATCATAATTTGAGGTCTGCAATTCGTTTATCTGCCGAATTTACGCCCCAAACAATCCTGCCGCACGGAAGTCGCCCACCCAAATGCGCTTCCCCGGCGGCCGGTCAACTCCCGTAGTAGCCCTCCCGGGTCTGCACGATCAGGCCCTTCTGTTTCGTGGTCAGATGTATCCTGTGATACCCGCCGCCGGCCTCGGTGCGATCCGGCGAGTATCCCAGGCTGTACTGGTGCCGCAGGTCCTCGTCGATCTCGTCGTAAACCTTGGCCAGCGGTTGTTTCTTCGAAACCTCGCAGAAACGCCCGCCGGTTTCGCGCGAGATCTGCTCCAGCACTTTCTTCCCGTTGGGTGTATTCATGGGGATGCGTCCCATCCGCCCGAATCCGCCTCCACCGTAAGCTTGCGGGTCTTCGAACAGGATGGAGTACACCATCGTGTCCGCGCGTTGCGCCGCTGCCACGGCGGCGGTGAGCGAAACCTTGCTGCCCGTGTCCACTCCGTCCGTAAGCACCACCAGCGCCTTGCGGCCGCTCTGTTTGCGCATGAGTTCGTCGGCCGCCAGCAGGATCGCATCGTACAGCACGGTTCCGCCGCCCCGCATCCCGCCGCCCTGGGGGGGCATGGGCTGACCCATGCCCCCCCGGCGCCGTCCACCACCGGGATACGGGTACGGATACGGGTACGGGGCCTGTTGCTGCGGCTGCTGAGTCTGTTGCCGCTGCTGCGTGGGCGCTTCCAGATTCTCCAGCGCCTGTTCCAGCAGTTTGCGCGACGCGGTGATG
The DNA here is from genome assembly GCA_050014175.1 of Candidatus Solibacter sp. Taxonomy (GTDB): domain Bacteria; phylum Acidobacteriota; class Terriglobia; order Bryobacterales; family Bryobacteraceae; genus Solibacter. Next base: position 15,111 of record JBEKDV010000122.1, read on the forward strand.
TCCTGCAGCAGCTCCGTGTCGAAATCGAAATGAATCACAAACGCCAGGTCCTTCTCGGGACGCAGCACCTGTTCGAAAAATCGGTAGCTGGCCGACCGCTCTTCCTCGATCAGGCGGCGCTGGCTCCCGCTGGTATCCACCAGCAGGCCGAGCGTCAGCGGCAAATCGCTTTCCTGAGCGAAATAGCCGATTGTCTGCGCGCGCCCGTCCTCGTCGAGCAGAAAATCGTCCTTGGTGAGGTCCTTGACGATGGCGCCCGACTTGTTGCGCACGTTGGCATACAGGTTGACCACCTTGACGCCGCTGGAAAACGTGGGTTTATCCTGCTGCTGGGCGCCGGGCTGCGGTGCCCCCTGTTGCTGCGCGCCCAGCATCCGCAGCGCCGGTATGAGCCCGAGGGCGGAAAGCATGCTCCGCCGCGAGATTGGTTGGTCTGGTGCCATTCGTTAGGTTCAAAGATGCGCCAAATGCCTTTCAGGTTACTTCCAAAGCTGCCACCAGGGCCGGGGATAGCCCTCCAACAGCCACAAGTCGCTTTGTGCGCTGACCGCCGACGTGGCCAGGCTGCGCCCGTCCGGCGAGAGGCTGATTCGCGTCTGGTAGGCCGCGCCTCCCGAAATCGTCAGTCCATCGCCGTATCGGGCGATTTCGCGCACGCTGCCCGCGGCCACGTCGATGGCTTTGAGGAACGTACTTCCCCCGGCCGTTCCAGCCGCGTACAGCGTTTTCCCGTCGCGCGCGAATACCAGGGCGCTCGAACTTAGCCCGGGCAGGGTGCGGTGCGTGGAGCCGTCGGCGGAAATAAGCTGGATCCCGTCGCGCGCCTCGCAAGCCAACCACTCGCCGGTGGGCGACCATTCCAGCGGCGTCAGGCAGGTGACGTTTCCGGGGATGAGGCGCGGCGCCATGTCCGCACCCACACCCACGATGGCCGGCTGCCAGGGCCGCTCCCGCCGCATCAATCCGGCGATCGAGTTGCCGTCCGGCGACCACGCCGGCGCCACGATGTACTCGCCGGTCAGCCGGATCGTCGGACCACCCACCGTGGGCTCCACCCAGATGGTCGGCGGGTCCTCGCGCAGGATGGCGGTCATCGACTCCACGCCCGTGGGCCGCTCGAAGGGAGGCCGGCCGGCCAGGCATTCGTAGAGCACCAGGCCGAAGCTGAAGATATCGCTGCGCCCGTCCACCACTTCGCCGCGCACCTGTTCCGGCGACATGTACCCCGCCGTCCCCAGCACGGCGCCCGGAATGGTGCGCGTCAATAGCTCGGTCTCATCGCTGCCCGGCACGCGCGGCGTCACCTGTTTGGCCAACCCGAAATCCAGGATCTTGGCGCGCCCGTCGCGCGTCAGCATGATGTTCTCGGGCTTGAGGTCGCGGTGCACGATGCCCGCCGCGTGCGCCGCCGCCAGCGCATCGGCCACCTGTCCGGCGATCTCCACGGCGCGGCTCTGCGGCAGTGCCCCGCCTTTCAACTGGTCGCGCAAGCTCTCCCCTTCGATCAGCTCGCTGACAATGTAGACCAGTCCATCCTGGCTGCCGGTGTCGTATACCGAAATAATGTTGGGATGATTCAGCGCGCTCGCCGCCCGCGCCTCCTGTTCGAAACGCTGCCGGCGCCCCGGGTCGCCCGCCACGTCCGGGGGCAGCACCTTGAGAGCCACCACCCGGCCCAGCCGCGCGTCGCGCGCGCGATACACGTCGCCCATGCCGCCCGAGCCCAGGTGGGAAACAATTTCGTAAGGCCCGATCTGGCTGCCGGCGGTCAGCATGGGTAAGGATCTATCTTAGCCCTCTCTTAGCCCCGCCCGAGCGCACCCGGGCCCCACCACCCCCTATCCACTCTGTTGCTTGCCCCCGGCGGCTTCGCGATTGATGTCTTCCACCACTTCCGGGGCGCGCACACCCTCCAGATCCGCCGCCATCCGCCGCAACGCCACACTGAGAACGTCGCGGTGATGCAGTTTCGATCCTGGACCCTGCGCGCTCAGCTCCAGCCACAGTCGGTGCACCAGCTCGATGTCTTCGGGCCAGAGCCGCGGAGGATGCGGCCCCAGGTTAAAGAACACCACGTCCTTCTGATTCTCCAGCACCAGTTCGAGCGATAGCGAGGGACGCGGCTCGGGAAGCTTCTCCCAATACTCGCCCACCTGCGCGCCTTGTTCGGCAGGCGTCAGTTTGGGCGAAAGCCCCATCACGATGCGCGACGATTGCAGGCGCGCGGCCGTCTGCACCACCGCGTCGTAGGGATCCGTCCCGGCCACCACCATCAGTTCCACGTGCTTGCCCGCCTTTTCCGCCAGGTTGACCACTTTGGAAAAAACCTGCGTCTCGGCATCGGCGAACATCTGGTCCGGTTCCAGGCCACCCTCGCCCGAGCCCGCCTTCAGCGTGCGCACCGAGAGCACCACGATGTCCATCTTGCGCGTGTCGGTCTTCAGCAGAATGCGCTCCAGGTGCTGCAGGCGGTTGGGATTGCGCACCGCCACCAGCAGGTTCCCCGGACGCACGTGCACGCTCTCTTTGGTCACTTCCTCGTGCGTGTCCAGGCGGAATTTCTCCGTCTCCGGCCCGTGCGCCGCTTTGCGCTTGCGATTGACTATGTCGCTCAGCTCGAAAACGATGAAGAAGACGATGGTGAAGACGACCCCGGCGATCGTCGCCGTCTTCTTGGTGAGCACATTGACCACCGCCAGAGCGAACAGCGCCACCGTGATCATCGCCAGGCCCAGCGGGATCTCCGTCTTGCCGATCTGGAAATTGAGCGGCACTTTCCAATCGCGGTGGCCCGGCTGCTTGTAGCGCAGCACAAATACGCTCAGCGCCTTCATGGCGAAACTCCAGACCACGCCGAATGCGTACGCCTCGCCCAGCATCACCACATCGCCCCGGCTGATCACAATGGTCAGCAGTTGCAGCCCGACGATGGTATTGATCAGCCGCGAGGTGGTGCCGAAGGTCTTGTGCGGGTGCCGGAACCACTCCGGCAGCACCCCATCCTCGGCCACCCGGTTGAGCACGCCGTTGGATCCGATGATCGCCGTGTTGACCGCGCCGGAGAGAATCAGCGTGCCCACCAGCACCACGAATCCGTGGAACAGCAGGCGTAGCGGCAGCGGACCGATCAGGTACATCGAAAGGCCGCCGATCAGGTTGTCCAGGTACTGCGGCCGCACCGCATCCGGAATCAGCATCACCGCGAAAAACGATACCAGCGACGTGAACACCATGCTGTAGACGAAGATCACAAAGCCGGCGCGCTCCAGATTCTTCAGCTTGGGGTGGGCGATTTCCCGGTTCACCTGCGCCAGGCTCTCCTCGCCGCTCATGGCCAGCAGCGAGTGCCCCAACCCGATCATGATGGCGATGGCCGTGATGGCTGGCGCCATGGTGCCCTTGAGCCAGCCCAGCGACTCGTCGGTGAAGTGGATGGTTTCGAGCGTGGGAAACGGCACCGGCTGATAGCCGTTCTTCAGAACCGTCACCACGCACCAGATAATCAGCATCACCACCATGACCGTGGTGATCTGCATAATGCGTAGCGCCTTCTCGCTCGATTCGTGCATGCCGATGATGTTCTTGCGCCAGAAATAAATCGTCACGACGATGGCGAAAGCAGCCGCGAAATAAGGCGGGTAGACCTTCAGCGAGGCGATATGCTCGTATTGGCCGATTTCGTTGACCAGGCCGCCCAGGTACAGGCCCGCGCTGACTGCGCTGATGGGACCGGTCAGCACGTAATCGAACATCAGCGCCGAAACCGAAAACTTGGCCAGCGTCCCGCCCATCGCCTCGTGCACCACCTTGTACACGCCCCCGCGCACGAACATCGAGCAGCTCTCGATGTAGATGGCGCGCACCGCGTAGGAGAACAGCATGATCGCCAGGATGAACCAGGGGGCGCTTTTGCCCACGGCGGTTTCGGCGATGCCGCCGGCGTAGTAGGCGCTGGAGGCCAGATCGCTCAGCACGATGGCCGCGGCCCGCCAGAAAGAGATGAATGACAGCATCACAGTGGTCGCCACCACGACCTTCACTGTGGCTGCCCGTTGCTCCGATTGCACGAAAATTTCTCCCGGATCGCCGCGACGCGGCGGCTCTCAAATTCGCCTGCGGGGTTAGCTGGCGCGCCTGGAGCTTGAAAGTACTCCGTCCTTGCGGACTGCGCCCCAAAAAACTGGGTTCCCCGCCTCCCGTGGAAGTTTGGCGACTTCATATTAGCATAGGAAGGTGGACTCGGAAGCGCTTGCACGCCAGGTGATCGCCAAGCTGCGCGAAGTGGGACACCAGGCGTTCCTCGTAGGCGGGTGCGTGCGCGATCTGCTACTGGGAGTGAAGCCTAAGGATTTCGATATCGCCACCGACGCGCGCCCGGACCGCATCATGGATCTCTTCCCCCGCTCCGGACGCGTCGGGGCGCACTTCGGTGTGGTGCTCGTGCGCGACGTCTTCGACCAGGTCGAGGTCGCCACCTTCCGCAGCGATCACGATTACATGGATGGCCGCCATCCCGAGCACGTCCATTTCGAAACCGATCCCCGCGAGGACGTGCTGCGCCGCGATTTCACCATCAACGGGCTCATGATGGACCCCGACTCCGGCGCCGTGCTCGATTTCGTCGACGGGCGCGCCGATCTGGCGCGCGGCCTCGTCCGCGCCATCGGCGACCCCTACGCGCGCTTCCGTGAGGATCATCTGCGCCTGTTGCGCGGCGTCCGCTTCGCCGCCCGCTTCGGCTTCGAGATCGAGGCAGCCACCTTCGATGCCATCCGCCGCGATCACGCCTTGATCCTCACAGTGGCCATGGAACGCGTGCGCGAAGAACTGGTGCGCATTCTCACCGAGGGCGGGGCGCGGCGCGGCTTCGAATTGCTCGACTCCAGCGGCATGCTCCTCGACCTCTTGCCCGAGGTGGCCGCCATGAAGGGCGTGGCCCAGCCTCCCGAGTACCACCCCGAGGGCGACGTCTGGCGCCACACCCTGCTCCTGCTGGAACACCTGCACAACCCCACGCCGACTCTGGCGCTCGGCGCCCTGCTGCACGATGTCGGCAAGCCCCCCACCTTCCGCGTCGCCGGCCGCATCCGCTTCGATGGCCACGTCGAAGAGGGCGTCCGCCTGGCGCGCGCCATCCTGACCCGTTTGCGTTTCTCCCGCGAGGCGATCGAGCAGGTCGAAGCACTGATCGACAATCACATGAGGTTTAAAGACGTAAGCCGCATGAAAGAAAGCACTTTAAAACGCTTCTTACGCCTGCCGGAATTCTCCGAGCACCTGGAACTGCACCGCTTGGACGCGACCGGCAGCAACCAGCGCCTGGACAACTACCACCTGGCCCGCAAGAAGTTCGAAGAATATACCGCCGAACACCTCCGGCCCGAACCCCTGTTGACCGGGGCGGTCCTGATTGGCATGGGCTACGAACCCGGACCGCAATTCTCCCTCATGCTGCGCTCTCTCGAAGACGCCCAACTGGAAGGCCGCATCCACACCCAGGAAGAGGCGATGGATCTGGTCCGCGAACTCTTCCCCCGCGAGAACTGAAAAAAAACATTTAGCCGCCGATGAACGCCGATGAACGCCGATAAGTATTCTTTGTCTTATCCGCCTTTGTCTTATCCGCGTTCATCGGCGTTCATCGGCGGCTAGCTAGTTTCTTTTTCAGCCACCTTCCGCGCCCGCCGGAACACATCCATCAGCATCCCTTCGGTCAGCTTCCCGGTCGACGTATTCTGCTGGCTGGGGTGGTACGAGCTGATCAGCACCGGGTACCCGGGCGCCGGACGGTACTCCAGATCGTGGCCGAAAACGAAGGGTGCTCGGCTGCCGATGACACCATGCGATTTCAGCACCTCCAAGTAGACATCGAACGCAATCTTCCCCAGCGCCACTACCACTTTCAAATTCCTCAGCAGTTCCATCTCTCTCTCCAGGTACGGTCGGCAGTTGCGCAGTTCCTCGGGCGTGGGTTTGTTGCCCGGCGGAGCGCAGTGCGCGGCGGCGGTGATGTAGAGGTCGTGCAGCCTCAACCCGTCCTCCCGCGACACGCTCGCCGGCTGGGAGGCGAAACCCGTCTTGTGGAGGACCTTGTAGAGCATGTCGCCGGAGCGGTCGCCGGTGAACATACGGCCGGTGCGGTTGGAGCCGTGCGCCCCCGGCGCGAGCCCTAGCACCAGGACGCTCGCCGCCGGGTCGCCGAACGACGGCACGGGCAGTCCCCAATAGGTCTGCTCGCGGTAGGCCCGGCGCTTCAGTTGCGCGACTTCCGCCGAATGCTCCCGCAGGCGGGGGCAGCGTCCGCAGGCGATGATTTCCTGGTTGAGTATTTCGAACAAAAGATGGCCTGAATGTTACAATTATGGAGAATCCGCTTGACGGACCCAGGTCCCAGTGTACAGAATTAGAGTATTCGGCTGCTCCGGTCGAATATTGCAACACCTGCTCTGGCCAACAAACCTCGCCGATTTCACCGATATGGTGATTGAGTGCAGCCTATGATCAAGTCTCGTTTAGCCACGGCACCCCGCATTATCGCTTTCATTTTGGCCCTCCATCTCCTTGCTGCAACTGGTTTTGCCAGCACTGTCCCGGCCCGGCACAAGCATCGCCGGGTGAGCTCCGCACATCCCGTGGCCGCCGCCAGACCGCCGCTGAAGACGCCCCTCAAGCCGGTGGTGACAGTTGCGGCGCGGACTCCCGCGCGCGTAACTGCGGTTCAGGCGCCCAAAGCGGCGATGGCTGGACCGCGTCCGGTGGCCCCGCTGCCTCCCGTCATCGCCGGCGGGCCGTGGACCAGCCCGACTTATGCCGATTCCACCGACGGCGACAACATCGACGGCGAAGACCTGGACATCCGCCGCGCCGCCGTGGAATCCCTGGGCCAGTACAATGGATCGGTCGTGGTAGTGGATCCCAGCACCGGGCGCGTGCTCACCATGGTGAACCAGAAGGTCGCGCTGAGTTCGGGATTCCAGCCGTGCTCCACGGTAAAGGTCTCCGTGGCCCTGGCGGCGCTCAGCGAAAAGGTGATCCAGCCGTCCACCAGGTACCGCCTGGGCGGCTTGAGAATGGACCTCACCTACGCCTTGGCGCACTCCAACAACTACTACTTCGCCACCTTGGGCGAGAAGCTCGGCTATGACCGCGTCAGCTACTATGCGCGGCTCTTCGGCTACGGCGAAAAGGCCGGGTTGAATATTCCCGGCGAACAACCCGGACACTATCCCGCGGCCGCGCCCAAAAACGGTGGGGTCGGCATGCTCACCAGCTTCGGCGAGGAAATCCAGCAGACGCCGCTGCAACTGGCCGCCCTCATGAGCGCCATTGCCAATGGCGGCACCCTCAACTACCTGCAATATCCGCGCACCCAGGCTGAAGTGCAGAGCTTCGTGCCGCGCGTCAAACGGCGCTTGGATATCGCCGCCGTGATCCCCATGGTCAAGCCGGGGATGCGCGGCGCCGTGGAGTTCGGCACCGCCCACCGCGCCCGCGAGGATGGCGCCATCGCCGGCAAGACCGGAACCTGCAGCGAGAATCATACCCACCTCGGATGGTTCGGGTCATTCAACGATGTGGGCGACCGCAAGCTCGTGGTGGTGGTGCTGCTGACCGGCGGACGTCCGGCCATCGGACCGCTGGCGGCGGGCATCGCCGGCGATGTCTATCGCCGCCTCGGCGAGAAGAACTACTTTCGCACCGCGCAAGCCATGACCCCGGCTACCTTGGTGTCCAGCCAGATCTGCTGCTCCCGGTAGACTCCCTTGGTGGGGCAGGCGCTTCCGCCTGCCAATCCGCAGTTCGGACGGCTCTTATATTAATCTATTCACCTCTTAAACTCTATAAGACCCGAACGTGCTGAAACGAGAACTGGCCCGACTTTCGCGATTTTCTGCGCCCTCCGGGAGCCAACGCGCCCGTTTTCGCCACCGCCTGGCACCACCTAGCTACTGCACCGAAATCACCCGCTCAACTCGGTATCTGACTCAGCACCCGCCGCAGCCTGGTTGAACGCGTCGTCCACGGTACTCCAGTCGTAAGCGTTCGCGGCGGCCGGAGGATTCGGATTCAGCGTGTCCCAGTGCACCTGCAGTGTGAGCCCCGCAATCGCCGGGTTGCTCAGCCGATCCTGATAAAAGCCGTTGAAATACGCGTTCAACTGCGCCGAAGTGATCGAGGGATTCGCTTTCTGCTCCGACTTGATGTCGTCCTCGACGTTAACCACGGCATAAATCCCCCGCGGCCGGGCCTGCACCGCCAGAACCGGCGCCAGCACAAGAAAACTCAGCACGAGAGCGTACTTCACCCAACAGCCCATCGTTACCCTCTTCCTGATTACTTTATACGATTCGATTGCTCGGCTCCGGCATCGCATTTCGGGCAATCGCCGTCGCGCCAGGGTGCGCCGGCACACCGATCGATCACCAGCAAGGCGTGGGCCGCCGGAAACTGAGCCCCAAACGGCTTCGCTCTGCCGCCCAGCCCCTAAAAATACCTCTGGTACGCGCGCTCCCACTCCGCGCTCGCGTGCGGCTCAAACGTGGTCAGCTCGAACGAGTTGCGCACCACCGCGCGCGCTTCGCCCAGATCCGCCAGTTCGCCCGCGCCCATCGCCTGCACCAGGATATTGCCGATCGCCGTGGCCTCGCTCGGACCCGCCACCACCTCGCGGCCCGTGCAATCCGCCACAAACTGATTGAGCAGCGCGTTGCGCGAGCCGCCTCCCACAATGTGAATCACTTCGATCTTGCGCCCGGCCAGCGCTTCCAGGTTCTCCATTACGTTGCGGTACCGCAGCGCCAGGCTTTCCAGGATGGCGCGCGCGAATTCGCCATCCGTCGCCGGCGGCTCTTGCCCCTTGCGCCGGCACCAGGCGGTAATCTTTGCCGGCATGTCGCCGGGTTCCAGAAACGCGTCTGGATCGATCGCCGCGCTGAACGGCCGCGCTTCACTCGCCAGGCGCGTCAGGTGCTCGTAGCTGTATTCCCTGCCCTCCAGCATCCAGGCTTTGCGGCATTCCTGCAGCAGCCACAGGCCGGCGATGTTTTTCAGAAACCGGATTTTGCCGGAGACGCCCACCTCGTTGGTGTAGTTGGCGGCGAGCGATTGCGCATTGATCACCGGCCGGTCCAGTTCCAGACCCATCAGCGACCACGTCCCCGAACTGATGTAGCACCAGTTGTCGCCGCTCTCGGCCGGAACCGCGACCACCGCCGCGGCCGTATCGTGGCCCGCCGTGGCGTAGACCGGCGCGTGCGGCGGCTCCATCATCCTGCCCAGCAGCGTGCCCGGCGGCACGATCTCCGTGAGGATCCCAGCCGGCAGACCGAGCCGCTCCAGCAGTTCCGTGGCCCACGTCATGGTCTCGGGATTGAAGAATTGTGTCGTGCTGGCGATGGTGGTTTCGCTCCGCGCCACGCCGGTCAGCCAATAGTTGAAAAGATCCGGGATGTTCAGCAGACGCGCCGCCACTGCCAGCGCCGGGGCCCCGCAAAGCCGCATGGCATACAACTGATACAGCGTGTTGAGCTGCATGAACTGGATGCCGGTGTACCCGAAGACCTGCTCGCGCGGCACCACTTCGAACAACTTGTCCATCACACCGTTGGTGCGCGCGTCGCGGTAGTGGCGCGGCATATCGACCAGCAGTCCGTCGGCGCCCAGCAGGCCGTAGTCGACACCCCAGGTATCGATGCCGATGCCGTCGAGCGTGAGTTTCCTCTCGCGCGCGGCGGCATCGATGCCGTGCTGAATCTCGTGCCAGAGGCGCAAGGTGTCCCAATATAGCGCGCCCGGCACGCGGACCGGGGTGTTGGGGAAGCGGTGGAGTTCCTCCACGGAAAGCTTGCCTCCGGTGAGGCTGCCGAGCAGAGCGCGTCCGCTCTCGGCGCCGAGATCGATGGCTAGATAGTGGCTCATGAAAACGCAAGTATAGTACCTTGCACGCCACCGTAGCGTAGCCCTCCGGGCTGCCATGACCCCTCCTAAGGAACTCGTAGCGCGAGCGTGCGAATTCAATTGGTTAGAGAGCGGGTTTGGTTACGCAGCGGGTTTTTCTTCGATTGGTACCAACCGGTAGCCTCTTTGT
>JBEKDV010000123.1:0-18498 GCA_050014175.1 Candidatus Solibacter sp.
GGCGCAGGGCCTGAAGCCCGGCTCCGTGGGAGTAAGCGGCGCCAACGATTTTGGCCGGCCGGGTTATGGCGGCCCGTGTCCGCCCAAGGGATCGGCGCACCGGTACTACTTCCGGCTGTATGCGCTGCACGTCAAGACTCTGGGTCTGCGCCCGGGAGTGGGCCGCGGAGAATTGTTACAGGCCATGAAGGGGCACATCCTGGCGGAAACGCAGTGCATGGGCCGGTTTCAACGGCGCTAAGATCGGCCCCCGAACACCTGCGCTTGAAACACGTAGAGCCGCATGTCCGGCGCGCCGTACGCGCGTGGCCCGAGACCCGCTTTCCGCAACAGGAGGTCGACGAATCTGGCGGCAGTCCAATCGCTGCCGGCAACTTGCGGCAGCAGGAGCCCGGCGTGGGCGCCGCACTTCACATAAGCGCCGTCCCGGCCAATCCGAATCGCGCCGGCCCCGCGGACCAGCTTCATCGGCGTGAGCACGGAGATTTCGATCTCCGCGTCCCGTGGGAGCCCCGCGTCCGGCGAGCGCCGCGGATCGTCCAGCGCGGCGGCCAGCGTCATCTCCGGGACTCCGTCGGAGAGCGGCAACGGGTGAAACACGCGTCCAATGCACCCCAGCAGGCGCCCTGCATGATGGATGCTCACGAAGACAGGCGCGCGCATCGCCAGAGCCGGCAGACTTCGGGCCGGCATGGCCGCGCGTTTGCCGGTGTCGCCCAGATGACGGAGCGTGGCCCGCGCGCTCGACAGGAGTTCGTTCCGCTCCGCCTCGTTCAGTTCAAACGAACTTCGAGGAAAGTATCCGAGCGCCGCATAACTGACGCTTTGGGTGAAGTCGCCGGTGATTTCTCCGGAGGTCTGATAATCGATTTCCTGCTGGAAGATCGCTTCGCCGCCGATCAGCGAAAGCGTGCGCAACAGCAATGCTATGGGTTGGCAGCCGCAAGCCGTAGCGCCGGATTCGTTCAGCCTCTCGAAAAACAGTGCACTGTCCAAAGAGCTTGCCGCATCGATCGCGGAGCCGTCCAGTTCTCTCAGGCGAGCGGCGATCTGGCGGTCCACGGGAAATGGCTCGTAGTGGAAACCGCTGCCGTAGTGGGTCAGATCGGAACTGGCCACAAGGACGTCTCCCGGGTGCCAGGTGCGCGCCAGCACTTCGGCGGCTTCCGTCCGTTCCGCTTCTGCCAATTGACCCACGTAGAGAGGAATCACGGCGGCGGCCCCAGCGGAGCGCTGCAGGAAAGGAAGCTGGATCTCCACCGAGTGATCGCATAGGTCGCGCTCGTCTTCCAGGTGGAATGGCGCGGTGGAACACAACGCGCGAGCGGTGGATTCGTCAATGGCGACGTCGCCCAGCGGAGTTCGATAGCTTGTCACGTCCGGAATCGCGATGCCTCGCCTGCCAGCACGATGACTGAAGCCGAGGATGAAAACGCGCGCCGGCCGGGCGGCCTGTAAGTGCCGGTAGGCGCCGGCGGCGACCGTTCCGGAATAACCGGGAGCCGCATGAGGGGCGACGATCCCGAGCACGCCGGGGAGGAGGTGCGGACCGTTTCGGCGACGTGAATCTTCGAAGACTTCGTCCAGTAGCGCATTCAGCTTGGTCTCCTGGCGGGGGTACCAGGATCCGCTATACGGCGAAATATGCGCAGCCATCATACCCTCACCCGCAGCGGCTGTGAACCAGCAAACCGCCGGGCTTGCCCGGTCCGGGGCCGGTCCGCCAAAAGCCGGGAATGCGCGATCCGCATGCCGGGCAGCCACCTTCGGCCGTGAGGCGATTTTGGAACACGCGAAACCCACGCCGTTCAATCAGCAGAGCGCGACAGCCAGGGCACCGGGTGTTCTCCAGATCGGCTACCCGGCCATCGAGGTTTCCCGCATACACGTACCGCAACCCGGCATCGCGCCCGATCGACGCCGCACGCTCCAGCGCCGCGGCGCCGGTATTTTCCGGACCGGTCATTTTGTAGCTCTGGTGGAACGCCGTAACGTGCCACGGAATGTCCGGCGAGATGCCCGCCAGGAAACCGGCGAGCGCGCGAATTTCCTGCGGGGAGTCGTTAAAGCCCGGCACAAGCAACGTCACCACCTCCAGCCAGAAGCCCATGCCATGAATGGCCCCAATGGAGTCAAGCACCGGCTTCAGCCGGCCACCCAGTTGGTGGTAGCGGCCGTCATCCATGGTCTTCAGGTCAACCTTGAACAGGTCCAGCCAGGGCCGCAGGTAGGCGAGCGCTTCGGGCGTTGCGCTGCCGTTGGAGACAAAGCCCGTGGCGAGACCCGCGGCGCGCGCTTCACGGAATACGGCGCCGGCCCACTCGGGCGTGATCAACGGCTCGTTGTACGTGCTCACCACCGCGGCCGCTTTTCCCGCCACGGCCAGCCGGACGATCTCCCCGGGGCCGATTGCCCGAAACTCCAGCGTCGAGCGGATGTCGCGCAACGCCTGCGAACTCACCCAGTTCTGGCAGTAGCCGCAATGAAGACTGCATCCGAGCATGCCGAAACTCAGCGCGGTAGAGCCCGGAAGAGCGTGGAAGAAGGGTTTCTTCTCGATGGGATCGCATTGCAGAGCGTTGACATATCCATAGGGAACGCGCAACGTTCCCTGGTGATTGAACCGGACTTTACAGACACCGGCAAATCCGGCGGGAATCGGGCACCGATGTCCGCAGGCGAGACACCGGATACGATTTCCGTCCAGCGGTTCGTACAGTTCGCCCGGGCGTGTGTGACTCGAAAGTGACTCCGCGAGCGTCATATCGCCGCCTATGACGATTCTAGCTCCGATGCTCGGAAATCGGACAGCGCCGCCATGCCGGTCACTGACGAGGGGGGCTGGCCGGCGAAGTCCGCGGATTTGCATCTGAACCTGACGGCGCCGAGTTTGATGCGGTCTCCGGCCCGGGACTCCACGGCCGATACCGCCGGGGTGGATGGCAAAACACCCCGGTGCGTTAGCGTCAGTTCTTGCAGTGCTGCTATTCTGAGAGGTTGCCGAGACCACGCGCAATCTAAAGAGGATGGAATGAGTACTATAACGAGGACTGCTCTCAAAGTCAAACTTTACCGCTCCGACTTGCCGATTTTGGAGGAAGGCGCGGCGGATACGGTGCAGGCTGCAGCCGAGGCCGGTGGCGGAGTGCTCCGGTGTTTTCCGAGCTTCGTGGGACGCAAATTCTGCCTTCCCGGCAAGAACCTGGAACTGGTGGACGGCGATTACTTCCCCGAAGGCCCCAACGGATGGGCAATCGATGAAAGATGGAACGGCAGTGCCATCCTTGCCGACACCGGAAACGGGATTCACGGTGAAGGGCTGTGCCACTTCCATCACCCGGACGGCTTCCTGATCCCGATGGATGCGGCGGTTCACGGAGTGCCTGACTTCATGGTGGGCCCGATGTACCGAACGTTGGGCGGCACCGGCTTCTACAACAAGGAGTTCGACAATCTGTACCCGCTCGGGCACCATATGCATCCGTGGAAGCCCGAGGCGTACAACTTCAACGCCTGGCGCAACAAGCGTTACAAGAACGATTGCCATACATCGGTCGGGCTGATGCACTACGTGACCGAAGAGATGCTGGCCGATGCGGTCCGCGACCTTATCGCCGGCAGGGACAACCACCTTCGCAGCCACGCGCGCCACCTGCTGATCCGGATGGGGACCGGATTTTTCACCCCGACCCGTATCCTGCACGGGCCCGCCGCGGTGAACACAGAAGAGCCACAGCGGGACCGGGACGACTTCCGGTTCTACCAGAGCCACGTCCTGTGCCCGGAAGGCGAGGTGTTCCTGGGGCAGGACTTGCTTTTCCGTCACCTCCCCGAAGGACTCGACGGAGAGGATCGCGTGCGGCGATTGGTGGCCGACATCGATCTGGGCCGGAACAAGGACCCCTACATCGTGGAGAAGCACCTGCTCCTGCCGATTGTGGACCGGGAATCGAGCCACGACGGTTTCCAGGATGAGTGGCGGGTGTACGGCAAGCCCAACGACGACGAATTGTTCAGCCTGCGCCAGTTTGAGTTGGCGCCCCGCGCCGAAACGGTGCTGAGGGGGCCGGCAGCATTGTGCATCATCCACTTCAGCCATGGGCGGGGAACCATCGGCAATCACAAGGTTGAGGTCAAGTCGGGGATTCGCTTGGGCGAGCCGCTGCACGATGAGTTCGTCATCCCCTACGATGCGGCAAAGAACGGTGGCGGCGTGCACCTGGTCAACACCAGTAACAGCGAACCGCTGGTGGGCACGCGCTGCTGGGGACCGGAAGCGTGGGGCGCCAAGATGCCGAAAGCGCCGTTCGAAACCTGGCCGTCAACAAACGCGGCCTGATGGTGACGATCGATTCGGCCTCGTCCGACGGTCGGTAGAATTCCGCCATCCCCATGCAGCCCAGCCCCAGCGCCGATACCGCCGGGCCATTCCGTCCGAGTTTTCTTTGGTGAACGCCACGAGTTGAGGTTAACAGGCAAATCGCCGCGTCCGGTCCGCGTGCGGTCACTCGGCCGGGGGCGGCCGGGGGGCGGGCTCCGGGTTGCGTTCAGCCGGAGGATCGCGCAGACTGAATGCTTGGCGTCAGCGTACGAGTTCCGCCCCCCGCCGGAGTCCCCCGCAGCAAAGGTTCTCGCCGTAACGGAGCTGGGCAAGTCCTATGGCGAGATTGTCGCGGTGGATCGCATTTCATTCGACGTGGGCCGCGGGGAGATCGTTGGGCTCCTCGGTCCCAACGGGGCCGGCAAGACCACCACCATCAACATGATTCTCGGCGTTCTGAAGCCGGACTCGGGAAACATTCGAATCGAAGGACTGGACCTCGCCACGCATCGTTCGCGGGCCCTGGAGCGCACCAACTTTGCAGCCGTCTACGCTCCTCTGCCGGGGAACCTGACGGTGTCCCAGAACCTGCGCATCTTCGGCCTCATTTACGGCGTGGAGAATCTCGCCGAACGTATCGCCGTTTCGCTGGACCAGTTCAACCTGGTGAGATTCCGCGATGTCCGGTGCGGCGCGCTTTCCTCCGGAGAGCAAACGCGGGTGAGCCTCGCCAAAGCCATGCTGAACCGCCCGCGGCTCCTGCTCCTGGACGAACCCACGGCGTCGCTGGATCCCGCCGCGGCGCGCGACATCCGCGCCAACATTCGCGAGTACGCCACCAAAGACGGGCGGGGCGTGCTGTGGACCTCCCACAATATGTATGAAGCCGAAGCGGTCTGTGACCGCGTGCTCTTCCTCTCCCGCGGGAAGATCCTTCTCGAAGGGCCCCCTCAGGCGCTGCTGCACGAGCACGGTAAGGCGACGCTGGAGGACCTGTTCATCGCCGTGGCGCGGGAACCGCTCACACTGGAGGGCCACTGAGATGATGCGCTGGCGGCGCATGGCGGCCATCGCCCTGCGCTACTTCTACCTGCTCCGCGGAAGTCCGGCGCGGGTTGTGCCGTTGTTCGCCTGGGTGGGCATCGATATCGTCCTGTGGGGCTTCATCAGCCGGTACTTGAACAGCGTGGCCTCCGCCGGCTTCAATTTCATCCCCGCTCTCCTCGGCGCCGTTCTCTTGTGGGACTTTCTGATCCGCATCATGCAAGGGGTGACGATGGCGTTCTTCGAGGATGTCTGGTCGCGCAACTTTCTGAACATCTTCGCCACTCCGCTTTGCATATCGGAGTACCTTGGCGGCCTCGTGCTTTCGAGCATCGCCACCAGCGCCGTCGGGCTGCTCGTGATGCTGCTCCTGGCCAGCACAGTTTTTGGCTTGTCTTTCTTCGCCTACGGCCTTGCGCTGGTTCAGTTTCTCCTCGCGCTGTTTCTGTTCGGAATCGCGCTCGGTATCTTCGCCAGCGCCGTGGTGCTGCGCCTCGGGCCTGCCGCCGAGTGGTTCATATGGCCGATTCCCGCCCTGCTTTCGCCGTTCGCCGGGGTCTTCTACCCGCTCTCGACCCTCCCCAAATGGATGCAACTGGTTTCGCACCTGCTGCCCCCCGCGTACGTGTTCGAGGGCGTGCGGCGAGTCGTCGCGGGCGGCGCGGCTTCCGCCGCGGCGTTAACCTGGGCCGCTGCTCTCGCCGCGCTCTATCTGGTTCTGGCATGTGGCTTTTTCGCGCGCGTCTACCGGCAAGCCGTGCGGACCGGCCTGATCGCCCGCTACAGCGCCGAGAGCCTGAACTGAAGGCGCACTTCGGTTCGCCGAATTCCGGGAGCGGAATCGTGAGGAGAACCAAGAGAGACCCTGTCCGGGAGAACCGCATTCACGTCAGTCTCCCGGCTTGGTCAGTTGGATACCTTGGTTAGCCAACCGTTCAGTTTCAGCCACTCCTCTACGCGGTCCAGGTAATGGTCCGCGCCGCCGCCCTTCTTACCGAAGCCGTGCTGGCCGGTCTGGAATACGTGCAGCTCGGCAGGCAGCCCCGCTTTTCTCCACGCGCCAAACAGGTCGATCGACCCCTGGTATCCGACCGCCTGGTCGTCCGCCGCCACCGCGATGAACAGCGGCGGGGCTCCTTCCGGCGGTGGATTCGAATTCGCGCCGGCGGCGTAGACCGGGGCCGCGAAATCCGGCCTTCCATCGGCGGGCCCATACACCGTCGAGAGAAGCACTGCGCCTCCGGCCGAGTAACCGATCATGCCGATTCGATTGGGGCGCACGCCGAATTCGGCGGCTTGCTGCCGGAGCAGCCGCACCGCTTGTTGTCCGTCCGCGCCGGCCATCTCACGCACATTCTGACCCGCTTGCGGACCCGTGGCGGCCGGCCCTCTCCCGGCCGCGGCAGTTGGCGCATCAGGGTCGACATAAGTCGTGCGGTACTTCAAAACAAACGCGTCCACACCCATCTGGTTCAGCCGTTTGGCGACATCCACTCCTTCATAGGACATCATGAGCGTCCGGAAGCCACCGCCCGGCGCGACAATCATCGCGGTTCCCACCGCGTTGGCCTTCTCAGCCGGGTAATAGAGCAGTACCGGTCGAACGATGTTCTGTGCCTGCGGCCTGTCCGCCGTGCCGGCGGATCTCTCCGGATAATTCCAATTCTCCGAACCGGGAGCTACACCGGGATAAAGCGGGATTTCACGAACCGGCGGGGCCGGTTGAGCCCGGCCAGCGGCCGCCAGTCCAGCCAGAATACCGATCTTCGCAAGGTTCACCCGAAGCATTCGAAACCTCTTTCTCCGAAAGTGATATGTTACATCATCAGTTCGCCTCATCGCCCGCCTGGACGAGTTCATTGTGATGGTCTTCGCAGCACTGCCGCGAAATCAGGCTGTATGATAGGCTAATGCGAAACGCAACGCTTCTGTCCCCGCTTCTCCTGGCGATGGCAGCCGGCCTCTCCGCCCAGGGTCCGCAGGTCCCGATCGAGAATGACCAGGCTCGCGTGGTCAAGGTAGTGGACCAGCCGCATGCCAAAGCACAGCCACACGAACACAAGCTCAACCGCGTGATGATCTACCTGTCGCCAGGCCGGCAGGAGATCACTCCACAGGGCGGCAAGACAGCGGTACTGGAATTCAACGCGGGCGATGTGAAATGGAGTCCGGCAACTGGAATGCACGTTTCGGAAATCACCAGCGGCCAGCCGGTCACCATGGTTGAAGTGGAGTTGAAGAAACCCGGCGGTCCGGACGGGAAGTGGAACGCCGCGCTCGACCCGGTGAAAGTCGATCCCAGGGAGTACAAGGTCGAGTTCGAAAACAACCAGGTTCGAGTGCTGCGGGTGAAGATCGGCGCTCACCAAAAAGTGCCTTTGCACGAGCACCTCCTCAACCGTGTAGTGGTCTACCTGACCGACCAGAACGGCACCATGACCACGCCCGATGGCAAGACCGAGACCGCGCAGCACAAAGCCGGCGAAGTGAGCTGGGCCGGCCCCGCCAAGCACCGGGAAGAGAACCTGCGCGACGGCCCGTTCGAAGCGGTCGTGGTGGAGTTCAAGAATTAAAAATTTGGCCTCGTAAGGGAAATCTGTGGGTGACGACGAGTGTTAGCGAGCCGTCGCGGTGAGGAACCGGTGGAATTCGGCAGGTGGAATCAGTAATGTTCAAGGTCGTGACGGACGGTGTAGGGCGCCACGATTTTCTCCCGGTTGAGCGGGGGATTTTCTCAAATTAAGATCGCGCGCGTCGAGGCGAGTGTGCACCTTGCCAGGAATCAACGTGAAGTTCGATACATCAGCCAAGTTTCCTTCCGACGACGACATCTCGACTATTCCGATCGCAGCATGGTAACCGGATCGATCCGAACCGCCCGGACCACCGCTGGCAGTGCGGCCAGCAGTGACACCGCGAGCATTGTCAGCGTCGGCAGTGCAAGCACGCCCACATCCGTGGCCTTGACCTCGAAAAGCAGTGTCTCGATGAATCGTATCGATGCAATCCCCGAAATGATTCCGAATAACAATCCCGCCAGCACCACTGCGAAGACGTCCATGATTACACGCCGCGCGATGTCGGTGGCTTGCGCACCGATGGCTATGCGGATGCCGATTTCGCGTCGCCGCTGGAGTACCGAGTAGTCGAGAACACCATACAGACCGACACCGGCGAGCGACAGGGCCACCACTCCAAAGAACAGCGCGAGTATCGACAGCAGCCGCTCGCGGCCGGTATGCTGCTCTATGAGCGCTGTCTGAGTTCGGATGTTACCGACGCGGAATCCGGGGCGAGCACGCGGCACCTCCAGCCGTAGAGCGGATGCCATCGCCAACGGGTTTTGGCTGACGGTGCGAATCATGAACGTCGCCCGGCTATAGTCCGCTTGGAATGGGAAATAGGCAGTGGGCTTCATGGGCTCGCGCATATCCCGGTACCGCGCGTCGCCAACAAGCCCCACAATCCGATAGCGATCACGGTGCCCCTCGTTGGGTACGACTTCAAACGACCTTCCCACCGGATTCTCCCCTTCCAAATACTGTCGGGCAAATGCCTGATTGACCAGGGCCGAGCCGGGCAAGGTGTCACTGGCGCGCAAGTCCCTGCCTTGGAGCAGAGGAATTTTCATCAGCGCCCGCCATTCCGGTGAGACACTGAGGAAGTAGGACGCCGCGGGGCCTGGCGCGGCCCCATTGACCGAGATGAAGCCGTTCCAACTCCCCCCAGTCATCAGGGGCCACTCGCATAGGGCCACCGCCTCCACTCCCGGCACCGTTCTGAGGCGATCGGCGACCTGGCTCCAAAGGGGTTCCGGCTGTGGCTGCGGTGTCACCGTCTCCACAGTGAGAAGCCGCTCGGCGGCGAATCCGGTGTGTTGACGGGACAGACGGTCGGAAGTTGCCATGAAGAGTCCAGCCACGAAGACTACGAGAACACAGAAGGCGACCTGGGCGGCGATCAGCAGTTGCATCATGCGTGCCCGCATGTGCGGACTTCCGCCTTTCAGGGCACTCACCGGCTTCACCCCTGAAGCTCGCAGAGCCGGTGCCAGGCCAAATAGGATCGTGCAACCAAGGGCCACGGCTACGCCGAATCCAAGCACTCTCCAGTCCGCTGGAAGGATCAGTCGAACCGCATTGTCGGGCGTGCCGATCATGCCTACAACCAACGGCGCGGCGCACGAGGCGAAGCAGGCACCGATACCTGCGGCGAAGAATGCCAGCCAGGCACACTCGATCACGACCAGTTGCACCAGACGCCATCGACCGGCACCGATAGAAACTCGCAGTGCCATCTCGCGCTGGCGCGCGGTTGCCTGGGCCGTCATTAGGTTGGCCACGTTGGCGCAGGATATGAGAAGCACCAGCATCACCAGCCCCCCGAGAACGAATAGCGCCGTCCGGTACCCTCTCTGTAATCCCGAAACGCCGGCTGATGCGTGATTCACCTCGAGTCTTTGATCCCGTATTGGGTTTACGGCGGAAACTTTTGCCCGCTCTTCCACAAACGCTCGAAATACAGGCCGCAATTTTTCGCGCACCAGCGGTACGCTCACGCCCGGCCTCAGATGGACAAGGGTGAGGATCCATTGGTAATCAGAACGGACGATCGCATTGTTCTTCATCATCATCGTGGGAAGGAAGATGTCCGTTACCGTCCCCGGTTCGGTACCGGTGAAGGGCCCCTCAGCGACGCCCACGATTTGATACACCTCATTGCCCGTCCGGAAGGTCCGCCCAACCACTTTCGGATCCTCTGCAAAGCGCCGTTTCCAATAGTCGTAAGAGAGGACGGCGTAGGGGTGCGCGCCAGGTGTGAGATCGTCGTTTTCTGTGAATACCCGCCCGAGCGCGGAGCGAATGCCGAACGATTGGAACATCCACCCCGAGACGTACTGTTGATACGCCTTCTCGGTCTCCTGATCCGACCCGTAGGTAAGGTCGATGTGGTCGGCGCTCGAGGCGGCGATTAACTCGGCCTGGTCCTTTACCTGGGCCCGCATCTGCCGGAACATCGGATACTCGAAATTGTCGCTTGTCAAAACCTTGCCGTCCGGGCCGGCGACTTCCCTCGACAGAACATAGAGCCGCTCAGGCGCGGCAATCGGTAATGGCCGCCATAGCATAGCGTCCATGAGCCGGAAGGCAGCGTCGCATGACCCAATGGCGAGAGCGAGGGAAAGGACGGCCGCAGCCGACGTCACCTTTCTCTTTAGAAGCTGCCGCCAGCCGAAAACCGCATCGGCGCACAACGATTCGAGCCAAGGGATGAGCCGAATATTGCGGCTCCTCTCGCGATGGGATAAGACGGAACCGAACGCGCGACGGGCTTCGCCGGGGTCTCGGCCCTCCGTAATTGCTTCCGCGATGTGCGACTGCAGCTCTTCTTCGATGTCCCGGTTCAACCGGTCTCCACGAAACACATTTGCGATGCGCGACCATAGCGACATATCAGACCGTCCTTAACACCCGATTTACGGCGGAAGTGACTGCGTGCCAGCGAGATTCCTCATCGGCAAGCTGTTTCTTGCCTGCCGCGGTCAGTTCATAGATGCGCGCCCGACGACCCGTGTCTTTCGTGATCCATTCGGCACGAATCCAGCGATTTTCCTCCATCCGGTGCAGCGCTGGATAGAGGGAGCCTTCATCGGCGCGAAGCACGTCCCCGGAAGACTCCTTGATCGCAGACATAATCGCGTAGCCGTGGAGGCGTGGCCGCCGCGACAGAATCTTGAGAACGAGCAAATCGAGCGAGCCCTGGAGGGAGTCGGTTTTTGCCATAATATTAAATACTTTATATTGAGACGTCTCAGTATCGGAAAGGTTACGGGAAATCTTTGCGCCCGCTGAGGGGTAGGCCGATCTGCCCGTAATGAGCGCGTTGGTCGGCCGATCGAGCTTCCGGTAATACTGACGGACAACCATCCGCAACGGCAGTGTGGCGCGGGTTATTTGGTAGTTCTCGCCCTCACGATCTTCCACTTCATGCTTCAGCTCATCACGATTCTAAACCGCTGTCACCGCTTTCCAGGATTCGTTTACCAGCAGGCCCGTTTCAGCGCCGATCACAAGAGTATTGAGATCGCAGTACGTCCGCGCAAAGGTTCGGCGGCAGTTTGTTCGCGCTGCCATCAGCCGGCCCCTGGATACGATCAGCTCTCCGAGCGCCGTTTCGAGTTCATTCCTTTTTGGGGCTTTCTGGTTTTTCTGCTTTATTCCATGCGTTGCGTCGATTGCCGCCGTTGTGAGATGGTCGTCGTCGAGGAAGTGCCGTGGGGCGATGGCAAACGTACCTTGACCAGAGCGTATATGTTGTTTCTGGCCCGCTGGGCGCGCCGGCTTTCGTGGAAGGAAACGGCCGAAGCATTCCGTACTTCCTGGGAAAAGGTTTTCGACGCCGTCGAGCATGTTGTCACCTTTGGACTGGAGCATCGCACCCTCGGCCAGATCGATGCTATCGGAGTCGACGAGATCCAGTATGCCAAAGGCCACAAGTACCTGACACTGGTTTACCAGATCGATCTCGACGTCACGCGCCTGCTTTGGGTCGGAAAAGAAAGAACGATCGAATCCTTTCAGGGATTCTTCACCACTATCGGCGACGAAGTGGCCTCGAAGATCGTCTTCGTCTGTTCCGACATGTGGGAGCCCTATCTGAAGGTCATCCGCGAGAAATGCTCCGAGGCTCTGCATATCCTCGATCGCTTCCATATCGTGGCGAAGATGAACAAGGCTCTCGATGAGGTCCGCGCTGGAGAATCGCGCCGCATGGCCATGGAAGGCCGGACGCCCGTTCTGAAGAAGTCACGCTGGCTGCTGCTCAAACGTGAAGAGAATCTGAAGATCGAACAGCGCTTCCGGCTCCGCGACCTCCTCCGCTACAACCTTAGCACCGTCCGCGCCTACCTTCTTAAGGAAGCCTTTCAGCAACTCTGGGACTACAACTCCGCCACCTGGGCTGGGAAATTCCTCGACGATTGGTGCCGTCAGGTGATGCGTTCCCGCATCGAGCCGATGGAGAAAATCGCCCGTTCACTGCGTCAGCATCGCGAACTGATACTCAACTACTTCCGAGCTCAAAAACTGCTTTCGAGCGGTGTTGTTGAGGGTCTCAACAACAAGGCCAAAGTCACTATGAGAAGATCCTACGGATTTCGCACCTTCCGCGCGCTGGAACTCGCTCTCTATCACTCACTTGGCAAACTGCCCGAGCCGGAGTCCACCCACGATTTTTTCTGACGAACCAAAATTTGAAGTGAGAATACTCCGATTTGGGGTATCCTCAAGGCCTTCAGCCCCAGTGAGCTCTTACCGCGCCAGCCACAGCAGCGGCGTGAGCCCAGCCGCCGAAAGGGCGGCCAGAAGGCTCAGGCTCAACACGCCGGTCTTGCGGTCGCTCAGAGAGTAGGCGTATATTCCTTTGACCAGGTTATTACTGGCGGCGGCAATCAGAATCGCCGCCGCCGCCACGGCAAGCGGTGCATTGCCCCCCGCGGCCTGCGTCATTCCCATGATGAACGGATCCACGTCCGTTACACCCATCAGGGCCGCCAGTGAGTACACCCCCGCCTTGCCCAGGTAAGTCACCACCAGGTGCGTAGCCACCAGCATGGTGATGAAGAGCACCGCGAAGCCCAGGGCGGCGCGCAGTTCCAAGGGGTTCTTCGGCTCGAACTCACGCTCTACGTCTCCCGCCTTGGCATCGGGAACCCGGCTCCACAACCATCCGCACGCGATGCTGGCGCCCGCCAGGACCAGAAACGGCGCTCCCAGTATCGTAATCAGGTTGCGGTTGAAGATGGTCACGAGGCCGGCCAGCCGCAGATACATCATGCCGGAGGCGACCAGGGTGACCCCGGAAAACAGGTGCGGCCGATTCTCCCGCCTGGCGCGTTTGGCCAGAACTACCGTAGTTACCGTGGAAGAATAGGCGCCTCCCAGCAATGCCGCCAGCATCACGCCGCCCTGTCCCTTGGTGACCTTCTGGATCACGTAACTGCCGTAGGAGACGGTGCTCACCGCCACCACCACCAGCCATGCCTTGGACGGATTGATGGCGAACGGTCCGAATTCGCGGTCGGGGAGCACGGGTAGAATCACTGCCGTGAGCAGCAGGAACTTGGTGAAAGTGAGGATTTCATGCGGCGCGATCCGCTGGGTGAGACCTTCCAGCGCGCCCTTCAGCTCCAGCAACAGCATGCTGGCCACGGTGAGAGTCGTGGCGATCCAGAACTGTTCGCGATACACCAGCGCGGCGGCCACGTACGTCGTCAGCGCCGACATCTCCGAGGTCACGCCCGCGGTGGCGGCGGATTGCAGCTTGTTGCGGTACGACAGCATCAGGAAGCCCGCCACCACCGCGAGACCCAGGGTCACCGGCAGAATCTCTCCTCCCGCCAGGAAGGAGATGCCATAGGCGATGAGGCCGATGAGAGGATACGTGCGCACGCCGCCGAACGAGTACTGCCCGGTGCCGGCATGCCGCTCCTCACGTTCCAACCCGGTCAGGAAGGCGAGAAACAGGACCAGCAGAATCTTGACGCCCTCCGGCGGCAACAAGCGATAGAGATCGGCTAACACAAATCAGTACAAGCATATCCAATTTCCGCACGGCGGATGGAACGGGCGGTGTACGTCCCGTAGTTTCGGCAACTCGTACCCGCGGGTTGCGGCCATGGATACGCTCGTCCGACTCGATTCGCTTGGCTGCCCGAATGCCGGTCGTGCGCGGGCGGAGCCTGCTTTCGCTTGCCCGGCGATGTCATAATCATAATTCGCTCAAGGAGGTCTGCAGTGCGCCTCAAGAAACTCGCGCCCCTGTTCCTGGCCCTCTCCGCCACGCTCTTCGCCGCACGCTTCGGCATCGACCACATCGGCCGGATCGTCCGCCTCGCCGATCCCCAGATCGCCCCCGATGGCAAATCCATCGCCCTCGTCGTCTCCCGAACCAACTACGAAGAAGACCGCTACGACCCGGAACTGGTGCTCATCGACATCGCAACCCACAACCAGAGAACCTTGACCCGCGATCGCCGCGGTGTGAGCCAGGCGCGCTGGTCGGCCGACGGATCGCGCCTGGCATTCCTGGCCACCGTCGACACGCGGCCCCAAATCTTCGTCCTGCCGATGACCGGCGGCGACGCCTGGCAGGTGACGAAATCGCCAACGGGCATTCAGCAATACGCCTGGCGCCCCGGCGCATCGAACGAGATTGCGTATGTCGCGTCCGACGAAGCGCCCAAGGTCACGGGCGAAGAACGCCACAACCGCGCGTTCGAAATCCGGAACAACCACTTCCTGCTGCAGGAAGCGCCGTGTCCGGCCCACGTCTGGCTGATCGCCGCCGATGGTAAGAGCGCCGCCAGGCGACTGACCTCGGGCGCGTGGACGCTGCCCGTCAGTTTGCCGCCGGGCGCGCCTTCGTCGCCGCTTTCGTGGTCGCCGGACGGCAAGCGGCTGGCCATCGTCAAGGTCGCGAGTCCCTACACCGGCGATGGCGACAAGGCCGCGGTGCAGTTGCTCGATGTCGACTCCGGCAATGTGCGGCCCCTCACCGGGCGCACCCTCAACGAATCCCAGCCCGTGTTTTCACCCGACGGCAGCCGCATCGCGCACTGGTATCCGCGCGATGGCGAGAACCGCAACGTCAACGAGATCTACATCGGGCCGGCCAACGGCGGCGACACCGCCAGCGCCACCCGCGCGCTCGACCGCAACGTGCAGCGCGCGATCTGGATGCCCGGCGGCAAATCCATGCTGGTCAGCGCCAACGACGGCACGACTACGGGCCTGTGGATCCAGCCCGTGGAGGGCGCGGCGCGCCGCATCGATATGGGCAAGGTGGTGGGCACCGCGGGATTCTGGCTCGACGCATCGGTGGGCGCCAAGGGCGAGATCGCGCTCACCGGCAGCGAGCCCGAGCGCCCCGCCGAGCTCTATTACCTGGCGTCGCCCGACTCCAGGGTGGAGCGTCTCACCGATTACAACCGCGAGACCACCACGCTCGAGCTGGGCCGGTCCGAAACCGTGCAATGGGATTGCGACCGCTTCCACATGGATGGCGTGGTCACCTACCCGCCCGGCTTCGCCGCGGGGAAGAAGTATCCCTTGGTGCTCTACATTCACGGCGGCCCGCGGTCGGCATCCAAACAGGCCTTCTCCAGCCGCACGCAGTTGCTCGCCGCGCAGGGCTGGATCGTCTTCGAACCCAATTACCGCGGCAGCGACAACCTGGGCAACGAGTTCCAGGCCGGCATCTGGAACGACGCCGGCGCCGGCCCCGGACGCGACGTGATGGCCGGCGTGGCCGCGCTCGAACAACGCGGCTTCGTCGACACCGCGAAGATGGGGGTTTCCGGCTGGTCTTACGGCGGCTACATGACCACGTGGCTGCTCGGCAACTACCCCGAGAAATGGAAAGCCGCGGTGGCCGGCGCCGCCGTCACCGACTGGCTCGACCAGTACAACTACGGCGACGCCAACGTGCGCCGCGGTTCGGCTTTCGGCGGCTCGCCGTACACCGATGCCAAACGCATGCAGGCGTTCCGCGAGCAATCGCCCATCTACTACGCATCGAAAATCCGGGCGCCGACTTTGATTCTCTCCGATACCGGCGACTTCCGCGTGCCCATCACGCAGTCGTTCCAGCTCTATCACGCGCTGGCCGATAACGGCGTGCCGGCGCAGTTCATCGCCTACCCGGTAACCGGCCACAGCCCGAGCGACCCGATTCACTCCCGCGACATCGACAGGCGCTGGATCGCCTGGCTGGGCAAGTATCTGGCGCCGTAACGGGTGAGGTGCACGTCCACCCTGATGGAAACCTCGCTACTTGCAATGGAAGGAGAACTGTTGTACGTCTAGCTTATCCGGGACGGGAGACGTCCCGGATAAGGAGAGTGGCCGATGGTTTCCCAGAAGGTGTTGTCGCGCAGGGAACTGCTTGCTGGGGCAGGCGGGCTGGCCGTGGCGGGCTTGTCGAAAGGACAGACGCAGCCCGCGCCGGCGTCGCTGGTCGCCATTGCGCGCTGCCGCGCTTACGACAAGACCTTTGACGATGCCCTGATTGCCAGCCTGGACAAGATCGGCGGCATCGGCTCGCTCGTGAAGGGCAAGACGGTGGCCGTGAAGCTGAACCTGACGGGCAACATTACCCGGTACCCCAACCGGCCGGAACTGCCTTACCGCAACCAACCCTCCACGGTGCTCTCCCTGGCGCGGCAACTGGCCCGCGCGGGCGCGGCGCGGATCCGGCTGATCGAGTCCTTCTTCCCGGCGAAACAGGACCTCGAACTGTGGGCGCGCTACGGCCTGGACGTGAACGCCATTAACAACGTGGGCTGCAAGGTGGAGTGGGAGAACACCCAGAACCTGGGACGGGCCAGGCAGTACACGCGCATGAAAGTGCCGTGGGGAGGGTACATATTCCCGGCGTTCGACCTGAATCACTCGTTCGCCGATTGCGATGTGTACGTGTCGCTGTCGAAACTGAAGCACCACTGGCTGGCGGGCGTCACCATGACTCTCAAGAACAACTTCGGGAACACGCCTTGCTCGCTGTATGGCGGCGACTGCGGCCCCGCCGGCAACGAAGATCCCAAGGGAGAGCGCGGGCCGGTGTGCCACAACGGCACGGCTACGCCGCCGAAGGGAGCGCCGCAGGAACTCAACCGCGAGTCTCCCAGGGAGCCTGGCTATCGCATCCCGCGCATCGTCACGGACCTGGTGGGCGTTCGCCCCGTGGACCTCGCCGTCGTCGACGGGGTGGAGTCGATCCGCGGCGGAGAAGGCGCCTGGAACGCCGGGGTATCGATCATCAAACCCGGCGTCGTACTGGCGGGCCGGAACCCGGTCTGCACCGACGCCGTGTGCATGGCGGTCATGGGCTACGACCCGCGGGCGGAGCGCGGTACAAAGCCCTTCCTGCGCGGCAACAACGCATTGCGCCTGGCCGAAGCGGTAGGGATCGGCACGACGGACCTCTCGCGGATCGAGGTGGCCGGCCTGAGCATCAAGGAA
This sequence comes from Candidatus Solibacter sp., assembly GCA_050014175.1. GTDB lineage: Bacteria > Acidobacteriota > Terriglobia > Bryobacterales > Bryobacteraceae > Solibacter. Next base: position 17,386 of record JBEKDV010000123.1, read on the forward strand.
GCCTCCTGCGACTACGGGCCAGGGGCGACGGGATGAAACCGCCGGTGCCCGGTTTGGCGAGGGTCTTCCTCCGGTACAGCTCTATGGCACTTCCTTGATGGCCACGTTCCGGTAGCGGTGATACAGCCCCGGGCTGCAGCGGCTGCCACCATGTATCTGCAGCGCGATCATCCCGTCCTCGGCACCGCCCGGCAGGTGGTTGGCCGTGTCTGTCCAGTCGGTGACCAGCGTCCCGTTCATCCAAACCTGGATGTGGGGCACGGCGCCTTCGATGCGCGCGCGGATGGTGTTCCATTCGCCCTTCTTCCAGTTCTTCTCCCACTCGGGCGCCGGCCCGCCGCGCACGCCCTGCAAGGCTTCGCCATAAATGCCGCCCATGGTGCCACCGGGCAGGTAGTCGAGGGTCACCTGGTATGCCTCGCCCTTCTCGGTGGAGCGCAGGAACAGGCCGCTGTCGCAACCGTAGTCCGGGTTCATTTCCAGGTAAACCTCGAAGTTCCTGTACTTCTTGTCCGTGAGCACAATCCCGCCGTTGTCCTTCTTGTCCTGCGTGCCGGTAAGCACACCGTTCTCCACTTTCCATTGGGTGTTCCCGTGGTGGTTCACCTGGCTGACATGCCAGCCCCGCAGATTCGGACCTGCCGAGATGTTCGTGAAGCCCGCGGGAACGCCCTGCGCCACGAGGCCAGGCGCCATGTACAGCACAGCCACAAAATACACGATCCTACGCATCGTCTCTCCTCTTCCAGCCGGGTGTTCCCGGCCACCTTCCTCAGAACGGTAAGACCTCGAGCCGCACCGGGTCGAAGCGGATCCGCCGCTGTTCCTCGTACGACTGCACCGCCAGCAGCGGCGGCAGAATCGAAATGGCCGCGATGGCGGCGTCGGCGTTGGGCCGCTTCCGGCTCTTGCAGCAGTCCAGGAAGTTACGTACGTGGTCCGACGTGATGTCGCCCGGGATCTGCTGCGTGACCGGAGAAGCGTTCCTTCCCGCCGGCGTGAACTCGTAACGGTTGCGATTTACGAAGAGCTTCCCCTTGTCGCCGTAGAACGTGATGCCGTACTCAGGCGCCACGGCGTAGGCGTTCGACTGGAACAGAACGCTGAAACCGT
>JBEKDV010000124.1:0-18497 GCA_050014175.1 Candidatus Solibacter sp.
AAGACCGGCAAGCAGCTTTGGGAGAGAACCGCCATCGTGACCACGCCGCACGAGGGCTACCACGAGCAATACGGGAGTTTCGCTTCCCCCTCGGTGTTGGTGGACGGCAAGCACGTCATCGCCTACTTCGGGTCGCGCGGCGTGTATTGTTATACCCACGACGGCCAGCCGGTGTGGCAGAAGGATTTCGGCATCAAACTGCGCATGATCATGGCCTTCGGTGAAGGGTCGTCGCCCGCTCTCGATGGCGACAAACTGGTGGTATTGCTCGATCACGAAGGCGACTCGTTCCTGGTGGCGCTCGACAAGAACACCGGGCGCGAACTCTGGCGCACGCCGCGGCCGCCCGGCAGCACCTGGTCCACCCCGCTGATTGTCACCGTCGGCGGCAAGAAGCAGGTGCTGGTTTCGGCCACCAAGTTCGTGGCCGGCTACGACCTGGAAACCGGCAAGCTGGTCTGGCAGACCAGCGGCCTGGGCCGCAACGTGATTCCGATGCCCGTTGCGGCGGATGGCGTGGCGTACGTGATGAGCGGCTATCAGGCGCCCAACCTGCTGGCCATCCGTCTGGGCAAAGAGGGCGATCTGACCGGCACCGACGCCATTCTGTGGCAGAACCAGCGGGGCAATTCCTATACACCGTCCCCCGTGCTGCACGAGGGCAAGCTCTACCTGCTCACCGATACCGGCACCCTCTCCTGCCTCGACGCCAAAACGGGGAAAGCGTTCTACTCCCAACAGCGGTTGCCGAAGAGCTACAGCTTCAAGTCTTCCCCGGTGGCGGCCAACGGCAAGTTGTACCTTTCCACCGAGGACGGCGACGTGGTGGTGGTGAAGATGGGCGAGAAGTACGAAGTGCTGGCCACCAACACGCTGGCCGATCAGGTGTTCATCGCCACCCCCGCCATCATGGATGGGGCCATCTATCTGCGCGGACAAAACACCCTCTTCTGCGTGCGGTAATCCAGCCGCGACCGCCGCTTACCTACTGCTTCTTGGCCTGGGCGGGGTCCGGCTTGGCGTCCGCCTTAACTTCCAGCTTGGCGTCGTAGAGCCAGTAGACATCGCCCGGTTTAAACGCTGGCGTTACCGCCGGCACCCAGACCCAGCCGAGGTCGCCCTGGCGAAGCCAGCGGCCATGATGGTAAGGAAGCCAGCCCCAGGCTTCGTCGCGCACCCAGGTGTAGCCGAGCGCATCGTACCAGCGCCATCGGCCGTTGTTGAGGTTATCGATAGACGTACTGGTCGGCTGCTTATCTCCCAGAAGGCCGTTCGGGGGAGTTGTCGGCGAGCGGAGAGATCGGCGGGTCGGCGACTTACCGTCAACTTGGTCTGTCCTGACGAGAGAGGCGCAACTGGAATCGACAGCTCATGTTGGAGCGCCACTGGTGGACTGTGGCTGCTCGCCCCTGACCGGCAGGATAGGAAAACCGAGACGCGCGAGGTCGCGTCGTAATAACTCGACGGCCTCGAACCGCAGGGTCATGAGGCCCACCTCCGCCGCGGCACTTGTGTTCACCTCCCGGTCGTCAATGAAGAGGGCCTGAAACGGCCGCAACCCGAGCCGCTCCAGGCAAAGCTGGTAGATTTTGCGATCCGGCTTGATCAAGTGAATTTCGCACGACAGGATTAGACAATCCAGGTGCTGCAGCCACTCGAAGGTCCGCCGGGCATGGGCCGCCATATCGGGGTGCATGTTGGAAAGCAGCGCCGTTTTGAAGCCGGCCGCATGCACCCGGCCCAACCACTCAGTCATATCGTGGTTGATTTCGCTCCACATCTCCACGTCCCAAAGGCGCAGCTTGCCAAGTGCGTCTTCATCGGGCACCGCCCCGTTTGCCTGCACCCGAGACCAGTAGTCGGCGGGACTGAGTTCGCCGCGGTCGTACGGCCCTCGCTCCTTGTGATAGCGGAACGCAAACGTCTCCGAGTCCAAGCCCAGCACGTCGGCCATCCGCTCCGATCTGCTGGGGCCCGGCCGGTGGCAAAGAACATCGCCGTAATCCAGAATCAAAGCCCGTAACCGGCTTGTTGGGCCCTCGGCGCCAATAACGGCTTCAATCACGTTCGCATCCTCCCTAACCAATTGTGCGAGAGTTATGACTGTTTCGTCCAATGAATTTATGTAGCCTCTGTGATACGATTTTCGCATGACTCTTGAGAACAGGGAATTGCGCGCATTTACCGTACTGGCAGCGGAACTGCACTTCCGCAAGGCCTCCGACCTGCTGTTCATCTCTCAGCCCGCTCTTACCCGGCAGATACAACACCTTGAGGAGAAAATCGGCGGCGCTCTATTCAGCCGGACGCGCCGCAAGGTCGTATTGTCGGAGGCCGGCCGAGCGCTCTTGCCGCGCGCGGGACAATTGCTCCGCGATTTAGACGAAGCGGTGAACTGCGTCAGAGAAGTGACAGAAGGACGTGCCGGCTGCCTGCGTATCGGCTTTGGAATCGCATCCATCTGCGACATCTTGCCTCGCGCCATCCTCCGTTTTCGAAAGGGGCATCCTCGCGTGGAACTTCAGATGCGTGACATGTCCACTGCATCCCAAATCGCCTGTCTTCTGCGAGACGAAATCGACGTGGGGCTCGTTCGAATCTCCGCGTCGCCCGCCGAGGCTAATGGCTTCCCTTTATTCCGCGAGCGCCTGGTAGTCGCCGCCCCACCGGCGTTCCCATATAACGCGCGGCACGGTCTGTCGGGACTCGCCGATGCGCCTTTTATTATTCCCCCCCCTCCGTTTCGAGAACTTTTCACGAGCACGTCTTCACCGTCTGCAGAAAGGCTGGTTTCGTTCCTCGAGTGGTTCAGGAGGCAGGCGAGATGTTCACGATTCTCAATCTGGTACGATCTGGGGTAGGGGTATCACTGGTCCCGCGCGCGGCCTCGCGAATGAATGTACCCGGAGTCGTGTACCACGAACTGCGCGGCAGCGAGGCGGAATGGCAGATTGGACCCATATGGAGGAAGACCACCCAAAAACTCGCTCTAATCCGCGCTTTCTGCGAAGCGCTTCAAGCCGTCACCGACAGGCGCCCCACCACACAGGATTCAGGCGTGGGACGACGAGGCGTCAAACTTGCTGAGGCTCTCCCACGGCTTCGGGCGAAAAATCCAGGTCAAACCAGGGCTAGAGGCGTGAAGGACGTCTCTGCTCCGGTGTGAACCATCTCTGCACCGCGCTCGCATTCATATCTCCACCGAAAGGCTCTCACTTTGCAATGGATCCAGCTTTCTGCGGAAAGGCGAGCCACACTCGCCAACCTACCGCCGATATCTCACCTGCGATTCCAGCCGCGCGGGTCCCGTCCCGCTTACCTACTGCTTCTTGACCTGGGCGGGGTCCGGCTTGGCGTCTGCCTTAACTTCCGGTTTGGCGTCCACCTTTACCGTGGCGTTGGCCGCCGGTTTGCTCTCCGGCGTTGACTCGGGCTTCGAAACCCTCGGCAGCTCTTTGCCGGCGGGAACGGGCACGGGCGACGGCCGTTCCATAGGCGGAGTCTCCCGGTGCGGCGCCGTCGGCATCACGCGCGGCAGATCGCGCGGTGCGTTGGCCGCCGACGGCGTCGAGGCCGTCGGCGCGGGCGCGGGCGCCGCTGTGGTCGTCACCGGCGTCCCCTTCGTCCCTTGCGTGTTGGGATTGGGACGCGAATAGTTGGCATGCTCCGGCGGATTCAAGACTACGATGCCGGTATACACCGGCGCCGGGTAGATCACCTGCATCGGCGGACCGGGCGGCCCCGGATCCGGCGCCGGGCCGGGCGACACCACCGGCGGCTCTTCCGTGCCGGGAAGGGTGACCGCGGCGGGCGGCTCCGGCGGCGGGACGTCGCTGGTCTCCGGGTTGGTGTCGGAGAAGCTGGTCCCCGGGATCACCGCCTGGACCCGCGTGGCGCCCACGCGCAGCACCGGCCGCGTGGCATCCAGGCGCGACGCCACCAACGGCGGCGAAGGCAGCGCCAGCGCGAACGTCGCCACCCCCAGCGGATCTTGCGGGCGGCTCTGGAATCCAGCCGGATCGATCACCCGCGCGTCCTGATGGAAGCTCGCGTAGGCCGTGTTGACGTTGAGGAACTGCTGTGGGGCGGCCGAGGGCTGCCAGTCTTCGCCCGGCGCCAGCGGGCCCCAGCCGGCCAGCTTGGCGTTGTAGAGCCAGTAGACGTCGCCCGGCTTAAACACTGGCGAAGCGGCCGGCACCCAGACCCAGCCAAGGTCGCCCTGGCGAAGCCAGCGGCCATAATGGTAGGGAAGCCAGCCCCAGGCTTCGTCGCTCACCCAGGTGTAGCCGAGCACATCGTACCAGCGCCAGCGGCCGTTGCGGAAGGGCGCCCAATCTTCGGCCACCTTGGGCTTCCACACCGCGCCCAGGTCCGTTTGCACCCAAACTCCCGTGCCATCCAGATCCGCCACGCCATAGCGCTGCGCCACGTGCGCAGCCGACGACGAGGCCGCTAGCCGCTTATCGCGATCCTCGTTCCAGCGGTCCAGCTCCATGGCGGGCACCTCGCGGTCCAACGCAAAGCGCGCCGCATTGGCAGGCTCCAGACGCACCGTCTGGCCTTCCCGTATATCGATCTCGGCCGCCGGGCAGGAGAGCCGCACCGCGCCTTCGATCACCGAAATCCGGCTCACCGCGGCGTCCACCTGCATGCGCAAGCGCGCGCCGCGCAATAGCGCCACCTGCCCGCCCGGCACCACCAGCGTCAGCGTATCCGCGCCGCCGGGCTCGCCCGTGAAGTACGCCACCCCGTGATCCAACGAAAGCACCGTGAAACGCTGGCCGGTGGAGAGCCGCGCATAATCGGAAATCTCCACCTGCGATTCCGGTCCCAGGCGCCACGCGCTGCCCTCGTCGAGCTCGATTTCGAGGCGCGAGGCGGGGCCCGTGCGCAGCCATGCCGATTCGGTCAGCGGCAGGTTGCGCTCCGCGGCGCTCCAGGGTCGCCCGCGTGGAGTTGGACATCCACCTTCCCGTCAAACTCGCCCAGACGGGCATACCGCGCCTGCCCGGCGAACAAGGCCGCGGGCACCAGCCACAGCAGAAGACGCTTCATTGGGCACTCCCCGTACGACACCAATGCGGGCAGCTTCCCATCCTGCCCGGTTCGGACCCTGGCGGGCGGAGGCCCCGTAGGCGCCCCAGCCTGCGCCGCACTCTTCCAGCGTAATATTGACGGCGGAAATTTGCCACCCGTTGCAATAAAATTGGAACTATGATGACCGACGCGGCAATTGTTGCCCACATCTCCCAGTTGCCGCATTCCCGGGCCAACTTCAAACAACTGGTGCGCGAATTGAACGCTAAGGCGGAGAGCCGCAACGAGTTGGAGGCCGCTCTCACACGCCTCACCGCGCGCGGCGAGCTCATTGAGTTGAAGAGCGGCCAATACGTGGTCACCGCCCGCAGCCGCGAATTCGCCGTGGGCCGCCTCAATCTGCACCGCGACGGCTACGGGTTTTTGATCTCCGAACGTCCGGTTCCGGGCGTCTCCGGCGACATTTTCATCCCCCCCGAAGCCGCCGAAAAGGCCATGCATGGCGACCGCGTGATCGTGCGCATCGCCCGCATCGAGGCCGGCGGCCGCGCCGATGGCGATATCGTCAAGGTGCTGAAGCGCGCCCACCCCACCGTGGTCGGCGAATTCAAGATCGGCCGGCGCGGCTGCTACGTGGTGCCCACCGATGGCCGGATTCACCAGTGGATCGATATCCCCGCGCGTCTGGAGCTGCCGCCCGCCGGCGCCCCAGCCGTGGACCGCATCGGCGTGACCGCGCCCAAGGTGGAAAGCGTCGCCGAATTGGAAGGCATGGTGGTCAACGTCGAACTGCTGGAGTATCCCGAGCGCGGCGAGTCCCCGGTGGGCCGCGTCATCGAAATCCTCGGCCATCCCGACGATTTCGGCGTCGACGTGGAGATCATCATCCGCAAGCACCACCTGCCCCATCAGTTCCCGCCCGAGGTGATCGAGCAGGCGCAGGCCATGCCCGCCGCTATCGCCGAGGCCGACCTGGCGGGGCGGCGCGACTTCCGCGACATGCCCATCGTCACCATCGATGGCGAAACGGCGCGCGATTTCGACGACGCCGTCTGGGTAGACCGTCTACCCAATGGCAACTATGCCCTGCACGTCCACATCGCCGACGTCAGCCACTACGTGCGCCCCGGAACACCCATCGATCTGGAAGCCCAACTGCGCGGCACCAGCGTCTACTTCCCGGATCGCGCCGTGCCCATGCTGCCCTACGAGCTTTCCACCAACCTGTGCTCGCTCGTCCCCCACGCGGACCGCCTGGTGCTCTCCGCGCTGATGGAAATCGACCATCGTGGCGAAGTAGTGGGCCAGGAGTTTACCGCGGGCGTGATCCGTAGCGCCGAGCGCATGACCTACACCAACGTCCACCTGCTGCTGGAAGGCGATGCCGCCATGCGCGCGCGCTACCAGCCGCTGGTGGCGCGCTTCGAGCTGATGCAGGAACTGGCCACTATCCTCAACAAGAAGCGCGTGCGCCGCGGCTCCATCGATTTCGACCTGCCGGAACCGCTCATCGAGTTCGACGAATTGGGCGCCATGACCGGCGTCACGCGCGCGCCGCGCAACATCGCCAACCGTATCATCGAGGAGTTCATGCTGGCGGCCAACGAGAGCGTCGCTGGATTCCTGGAGCATGCCGGCATCGCCTCCATCTACCGGATCCACGAAATGCCCGATCCGAAACGCGTCATGGAGTTCGAGGAAATCGCCACCCATTTCGGCGTCTCGCTGGGCATCGGCGCCATCCCGGTGAAGCGCTTCGGCATTACCGACAAGCATCGCGACGGCGGCAAGAAGCGCCGCGAAGTCGTGGTGGCGGATTCCTCCATGCGCATCTCCTCGCGTCACTACCAGCGGCTGGTGGCCAAGATCGAAGGCAAGCCCGAAGAGCGCATTCTCAGCTACCTGATGCTGCGCTCCTTGCGGCAGGCGCGCTACAGCACGGAAAACGTGGGCCACTTCGCCCTGGCCGCCGAAACCTACACGCACTTCACCTCGCCCATCCGCCGCTATCCGGACCTGATGGTGCACCGCCTGCTGCGCGCCGTCCTCCTGGGCAAACCGACGCCCGGCGAAGAATACCTGAGGCCGTTGGCCGACGAGTGCTCGCAATCCGAACGCCGCGCCGCCGACGCCGAGCGCGAGCTGGTGGAGTGGAAGAAGGTCAAGTTCATGACCGGCCGGGTGGGGGAGGATTTCGACGCGCTGGTCATCTCCACCGCCAAGTACGGCCTCTTCGTGGAATTGACGGACCTGTTTGTGGAAGGCCTGGTGCCTATCGACACCCTGCCCGGCGACGAGTACACTTATCAGGAGAATGTTCGCAAGGTGGTGGGCAAGCGCACGCGGCGCGAGTTCGCCATCGGCGACAAGGTGCGGGTGATCCTGGACCGCGTGGACAGCAATGAAAACAAGCTGCAATTCTCGGTAGTGGAAGATGAGCCCAGACGACCTGGTAGCAATCCCCGGCGGCGAGTTTCTCATGGGCCAAAACGACGGGCGCGATGACGAGCGCCCCGCCCATCGCGTCACCGTCTCCCCGTTCCGCATCTGCCGCTGCCCGGTGACTAACGCCGAGTTTGACGCTTTCCGCCGGGCCACCGGGCGCGAGAGGGTCGAATTCAGCGATCCCGGACTGCCCGTGGTGAGCGTCAATTGGTTCGATGCCGCGGCGTACTGTCACTGGCTCGCCGGCCTATGGAAATTGCCGGTGCGTTTGCCCACCGAGGCCGAGTGGGAATTCGCCGCCCGCGGCGGTTTTCCCGAGCGGCTCTACCCCTGGGGCGACGCGCTGCCGCCGATTGCCGCCGGCCGTTGGCATGACGGGCCCGAACCGGTCGGGCTCGGCGAGACGAATGGCTACGGCCTGTTCGACATGTGCCAGAACGTGCATGAGTGGTGCGGCGATTGGTACGATCCCGCCTGGTACGCCGTCTCGCCCGCGGAAAATCCGCGCGGTCCGGAGCACGGCTCCCGGCGCGCGTCGCGAGGCGGCGCCTGGCGCCACCATATCAAGGTTTCCCGCTGCGCGGCGCGCAGCAGCATCCCGCCCGAATTCCGCTACGCCGACTACGGCTTCCGAGTCGTGGCATAAGGCTCCGCCTTGTGCATCCGAGTGCAAGCTCGGACTCCACTCTTCGCCATGCGTTATAGTTGGGCATGCCTGACTTTGGGCCCCAGGATTTGCAGTTTCAGCACGCCGAACCCCTTGCCGAGACAGCATCGGCGCAGACCTGCGTGGTGTGCAAGCAACCCACCAGTGGCACCTACTTTCACGCGCAAGGCCAGGTGGTGTGCCCGCGGTGCGCCGAGCGCATCCAGGCCGTTCAACAGGCGGCGCCGGCGCCCTCGCTGATGCGCGCCGCGCTGTACGGCGGCGCGGCGGCGTTAGGTGGATGCGCGCTGTACGCGCTGGTTGCCATCGTGCTCCACGCCGAGATTGGATTGATCGCCATCCTGGTGGGCTGGATGGTGGGCAAGGCCATCCGCCACGCTTCCTACGGACGCGGCGGACGCGCGCAGCAGATCCTCGCCGTCACGCTGACCTACTTCGCCATCACCACCAGTTACATCCCGGTCATCCTCTACCAGGCCGCCAGGAATCCGCACCGTGTGGAACAGCGGCAGCAGGCGCAAACCACAGATGCCCCCGCCGACGCCCGGCCGCGCATATCCTTCAGCGGCATCGCGCTCTTTCTCCTGATTCGGGCCGCCATCGCGCCCTTCTTGTCGCTGACCTCCGGCGTCTCCGCATGGATCTCGCTGTTCATCCTCTTCATCGGCCTGAGATACGCCTGGAAGCTCACCGAACGGCGCGAGATTCTGCTGATGGGACCGTACCAGGGCGAAGCGCCGCAATGAACTGTCCGGCTTGCGGCGCCCCGATGGAGGCAACGGCACTGAGTTGCCCGGCGTGCCGCCGCCTGATGCACGGCGCGGAACTCGAAGACATGGCGAAACGCGCGGGCGCCGCGTGGCGAATTGGCGATTTCACCGTGGAACGGACGCTTTGGGCGCAATCCCTGGCGCTGCTGCCCGAGGACACGGTGCAGCACCGGACCATTCAGGCGCGCATCGGCGAGATCGACCAACAGCGGTCGGCGTCGGCCGGCGCGCCACAGGGCAGTTGGCGGCAGAAGGTGTCGATGGGAGCAGGCCCGCTGCTGCTCCTGGCGTTGACCAAAGGAAAGTTTCTGCTGCTCGGCCTGACCAAGATCGGCACGCTGCTCACCATGCTGGCCTCGCTGGGCGTCTACTGGGCCATGTACGGCTGGGCGTTCGCCCTCGGCCTGGTGGTCTCCATCTACATCCACGAGATGGGCCACGTGGCCGCCATACGACGCTACGGCTTGCCCGCCAGCGCCCCCATGTTCATCCCGGGATTTGGCGCGTTCATCCAACTGCGCGGCATCCGCCTGCCGCCCATCCCGGAAGCCCGCGTCGGGCTGGCCGGGCCGCTTTACGGCTGCGGCGCGGCCGTGGCGGCGCTGGGGTGTTACTACGCCACCCACGCTCCGATCTGGGCCGTCATCGCGCACTTCGGCGCGATCATCAATTTCTTTAATCTGATTCCGGTGTGGCAGTTGGATGGATCGCGCGGCTTGCGATCGCTGACGCGCGGGCAGCGCGGCATCGTGCTGGCCGTGACGGTCGGCCTGTGGACGATCACGGCGGCTCCCATGCTGCTGCTGATCGCCGCCGGCTGCGCCTACCGCCTGTTCACCAGAGACTGGCAAGACGAGCCCGACAGGGAAGGGCTGATGCAGTTCGTCGGCCTGCTGGTGGCGTTGGCGGCGATTGCGGCGCTTTCGGCTGGCGGGGCGGCGATTTCCGGGTGATGAGAAGAATGCCCCCTTGGAAGGGGGCATGGCAGCCCTGGAGGGCTACGCTACGGTGGCGGGGCGTGCGGTTAGGTTAGGGTGCGGGGGTTATTTCAGCGATGCAGTGACTTTGATGCGGTACTCGGCGGCTTTGGCCAGGATCTGCGGCTCGTTAAGGGTCAGGATTTTGGCATCGCGCACCACCGGCTTGCCGTTCACCATCACGTCGCGCACGTCCGAACCCTTCAGGGCGTACACCATCTGCGAGACGGGGTCGTAGAGCGGTTGCGCGTTGGGCCGGTCGATGCGTACGGTGATGAGGTCGGCGCGCTTGCCGGCTTCCAGCGATCCGATTTCTTTCTCCATGCCGAGAGCGCGCGCTCCTCGGATGGTCGCCATCTCCAGCGCCAGTGCCGCCGGCAGCGCCTGCGGGTTCATGGTGGCGACCTTTTGCAGCTTGGCGGCCAGGTCCATTTCCTCGAACATGTTGAAATCGTTGTTGCTGCCCGCCGGTCCGTCGGGACCGAGTCCGACAGCGAGATCGAGCGCCAGCATACGCGTCACCGGGGCCACGCCGCTGGCCAGTTTCATGTTGCTGGAAGGGCAATGGGCGATGCCCACGCCACGCGATTTCAGAATGGCCAGGTCGGCTTCGTCCACCCACACGGCGTGCGCCGCTACCGAGCGGCCGCTCCACACCCCGAGAGTGTCCAACGTTTTGGTGGGCGTGGTGTGCCGCTTGGCCAGTTCGTCGTCGTTCTCCTTTTTGGTTTCGGAGAGGTGGATGACCAGCGGCGCGTGGTATTTGTTGGCCAGCGCGCGCGCCGCCTTCAGCGTCTCATCGGAATTGGTATAGAGCGCGTGCGGAGCGACGGCGGGTGTGATCAGGGGATCGTTCTGAAAGCGCTTCAGGTAGCGCTCCGTGTAGGCCAGCGCATCGGCGGGAGTCTTGTTGTCGGCCACGGGGAAGCCGATGATGGTCTCGCCGAGCACGCCGCGCATGCCCGCTTCCTTGGCGGCTTCCGCCACCACGTCCTCGAAGTAGTACATGTCGGTGAACGTGGTGGTGCCACCGAGCAGCATTTCGAGGCATCCCAGGCGGGTGCCCCAGCGGACGAAATCGGCTGTGACGTTTTTCGCCTCGGCGGGGAAGATGAATTTCTCCAGCCAGTCCTGCAATTTCAGGTCGTCGGCGATGCCGCGGAAGAGGCTCATGGCGGCGTGCGTGTGGGTGTCGATCAAGCCGGGCGCGAGGATGGCGTCGGGACGGTCGAGGCGCTGCTTCGCCGGGAAGCGCGCGTCGATGTCGGCCTTCGTGCCGACCGCCAGGATGCGGTCGCCCTTGATGGCCACCGCGCCATTCTCGATGACGCGCCGCTGCGCGTCCATGGTGATCACGTAGCGCGCGCTCCAGATGGTGTCGGCCGGCTGCGCGGCCAGCGCCAGAACGAAGAGGAAAAAACTAAAGATACGAGACATCGAAGGGCTTCGGGAAAAGATCTTTCAGTTGATAGGTTTCGGTTTTGCCGTGCAGGTTGACCAGCACCAGCTCCACGTCTCCGCAAAACTCCCAGAGGATCTGCCGGCAAGCGCCGCAGGGCGGCGTCAGATTTTCGGTATCGGCGGCCACCGCCACGCGGCGGAACTTACGGACGCCTTCGGAGATGGCCTTGAACACGGCGACGCGTTCGGCGCAAAGGGTGAGCCCGTAGGTGGCGTTCTCCACGTTGCAGCCGGTGTGAATGCGCCCGGTGGTGTCTTCAATGGCCGCGCCCACCAGGAACTTGGAGAACGGCGCAAAGGCATGCAGGCGGGCGGCGAGGGCGGCTTCAATCAGTTGGTCAGGCAACTGGGCCTCCGATGTCCGAGTTTCGCTCGGATGCACAAGGCGGAGCCTTATGCCACATTACGCCTCCAAGCGCGGCAGCAGCGCCTTGAGGAACTTCACCAGGGTAATGCGCACCATGGCGCCCGTTTCCAGCACTTCCTGGTGATTGATTTTCTGCGGCAGAATTCCCGCCGCCATATTGGTCACGCAGGAAATGCCGAGCACCTTCATCCCCATGTGGTTGGCCACGATTACCTCGGGCACGGTGGACATGCCCACCACGTCGGCGCCGATGACGCGCAGATAGCGAATCTCCGCCGGAGTCTCGTAGCTGGGGCCGAGCATGGCGGCGTAGACGCCTTCGGTTATGGGTATGCAGAGTTCGGCGGCCACGCGCCTGGCGGTGTCGCGATACGCCCGGGAGTAGGCCTCGGACATATCGGGGAAGCGCGGGCCCAGCACATCGTCGTTGGGGCCTACGAGCGGGTTGGCGCCCTGTAGGTTAATGTGGTCGGAGATGAGCACCAGCCCGCCGCGTTCCAGCGCCAGGTTGATGCCGCCCGCCGCGTTGGTGAACACCATGGAGCGCGCGCCGATGGAATGCAGTACGCGGACTCCGAAGGTCACCTGCTGCATGGAATACCCTTCGTACAGGTGGGCGCGCCCGGCCATGACGGCCACGTCGAGCGCTCCCAGTTTGCCGATGATGAGCATGCCGGCGTGCCCCACGGCGGTGGAGTGCGGCCAGCCGGGAATATTGGCGTACGGGATGTCCGTACGTTCCGTAAGTTCGTCGGCGAAGGCGCCCAGTCCGCTGCCCAGCACCAGGCCGATGGCGGGCCGCGCGTCCGTGTGGCCCTGGATGTATCGCTTAGCTTCGTCCGTCACAGCAACATTCCAGCGATGCAGGCCGACATAAAGTTGGCCATGGTTCCGGCGGCGACGGCGCGCAGTCCGAGGCGGGCCAGATCGCTCTTGCGGTTGGGCGCCAGCGCGCCGATGCCGCCGATCTGAATGGCGATCGAGCTAAAATTCGCAAACCCGCACAAGGCGTAGGTGGCGATGGTGAAGGAGCGCGGATCGAGCTGCGATCTCATCGGCCCCAGTTTCAGAAACGACACGAACTCGTTCAACACCAGGCGGGTGCCCAGTAGATCGCCGATGGCTCCGCAGTCTTTCCAGGGCACGCCCAGGATGAAAGCCACGGGCGCGAAGACGATGCCGAAGATCCTTTCGAGCGAGGCCGGGAGCCAGCCGAGCAGCGGCAGGGTGTGCAGCCAGCCGAGGACGCCGTTGCACATGGCGATGAGCGCCAGAAACGCGATTAGCATGCCGCCGATGTTGAGGGCCAGATGCAAGCCGTCGCCGGCGCCCTGGGCGGCGGCGTCGATGACGTTGACGGCGGTCTTCTCCACTTTAATGTCCACGCGGCCGGCGGTCACGGGCTTTTCGGTTTCGGGGATGAAAATCTTGGCCAGCATAATGGTGGCCGGAGCGGTCATGATGACCGCCGTGAGCAGGTGAATGATGGAGACCCCGGCAACTTTCACGTAGGCCGCCATCACCGCGCCCGAAACGTGCGCCATGCCGGCCGTCATGATGGTGAAGAGCTCCGATTCGGTGAGACCGGCCAGGAACGGTTTGATGGTCAAAGGCGCTTCGGTCTGCCCCATGAAGATGCTGGCCGCCACGTCGAGCGATTCCGCCCCGCTAACGCCCATGACCTTCTGCATGGCGATGGCCATGGCCTTGACGACCACCTGCATCACGCCCAGGTAATAGAGGATGGAGAAAAACGACGCGATGAAGATGACGATGGGCAGAACCTGGAAGGCGAAAATGACGCCAAACTGGTCGCTCGCCGCGCCCAGTTTGTCGCCGAAGAGGAACTTGCTGCCTTCTTCGGCGAACTTCAGCATGGCATTGACGGCGATACTGGCGGCCTGAAAGATCTTACCGAAATCCGTCTTCAGCACCAGCAGGGCGAAGGCGAACTGCAGGCCCATGCCCCACAGAATCAGACGGAGTTTGATTTCTTTCTTATGTGTCGAGCACAGCCACGCGACTCCCAGGATTACGGCGAGGCCCAGGAAACCCGTGAACCGGCCCATTACCCGACTACTTCCAGGATGAGTTCGCGCTCATCGGGCTTCTGCGCGGAAATGTGGAAGGCGTCCTCCACCATGTCGGCAGCTTCGTCGACGCGGTCTTCCTTGGTGTAATAGAGGCGGCAGAGCACGCTGCCCGCATCCACTTTTTCGCCGATCTTGACTTCCAGGATGATGCCCACGGCCGGATCGATGGAGTCTTCCTTCTTATCGCGGCCGGCGCCGATCATGTTGCTGGAGATACCGATATCCTGGGCGTTGATGCGGCGGACGTAGCCGGCGCGCGGCGAGGTAACTTCGCGCATCCCGGTGGCGTTGGGCAGCAGTTCGAACTTGTCGAGGGCTTGCGGGTTGCCACCCTGCGCCGCCACCACCTGCTTGAGCTTCTTGTAGGCCGAACCGTCCACCAGGTGCTTTTCGGCCAGCATGCGGGCTTCTTCCAGCGTAGCCGCCTTCTTGCCGAGGAAAATCATGCGCGCGGCCAGTTCGAGAGAGAGCTTGGTGAGGTCGGCCGGCCCCGCGTTCTGCAAGGTCTGCGACGCTTCCATGATCTCCAGCGCGTTACCGATGGCGTAACCCAGGGGCTGGTTCATGTCCGTGATGAGCGCCTGCACCTTCTTGTCCATGCGGCGGCCGATGCCGACCATGGTCTGCGCCAGGCGGCGGGCGTCCACCTGCGTTTTCATGAAGGCGCCGGAGCCCACTTTGACATCCAGCACGAGGGCGTCGATGCCCTCGGCCAGCTTCTTCGACATGATGGAAGACGAGATCAGCGGGATCGATTCCACGGTGGCGGTAACGTCGCGCAGGGCGTAGAGCTTGCGGTCGGCCGGCACCAGGCGGTCGGTCTGGCCGATGAAGCAGAGCCCGAGTTCGGTGAGTTGCTTTTGGAACTCTTCGGCGGTGAGATCGGTGCGGAAGCCCGGAATCGATTCCAATTTGTCCAGCGTGCCGCCGGTGTGCCCGAGGGCGCGGCCCGACATCATGGGCACGACCACGCCGGCAGCGGCCGCCAGCGGCGCCACGATGAAGCTGGTCTTATCGCCCACGCCGCCGGTGGAGTGTTTATCCACCTTCACGCCGGGAACGCCGGAAAGATCGACCGTGTCGCCGGAATTGAGCATGCACTCGGTGAGGCGGCTGACCTCGCGGTCGGTCATCCCTTTGAAATAGACGGCCATGAGGAAGGCCGACATCTGGTAATCCGGAATTTCACCGCTGGTATATCCGTTTACCAGGAACTCAACCTCTTCGGGAGCAAGTTCTTCGCCGCCGCGTTTGCGCTGGATCAAGTCAACTGTACGCATTATGAGTAACTTAGCCTACCATCCCAAGGGGTTGAAAGTAAAGGAGGGACTGTGCCGTCCCGGGACGAACTACCCCTAATCGGGTGTGAAGACATCCGATTCCGGGCAGTTTCCCCTTGAATCCACGATTGTACACCCTCCGCCGGTGGCGTGGTGGAAGTCTCATGGGAGCAGGACTCGTGCCGGGAGGGTTGGATCTTGTTGTGCGGGGAGGGGCGGACCCGGGTTCGGGGCCGGGTCAGGCGGCGCGGGGGCTTGGCGGTACTCGGGACGGTCGTAGGGGAAGCGGAGTTCGCCATCGGGACCATAGTGTTCGGGGGGATGCGGCGGGGAAGCGGGCCTGCGGGGGGTGTTTGGGTTCGTCGCCGATGGGGTGCAAGTGGTTTCCTTTACCTCGGGTTGGGGATCCTCGATGGGTTCGTTTAGCACACGGGGAGGCTGGAGTCCGAAATTGCGGGGAGGCAAGTGATGGAAGGGAAGGAGATATATTGTAAAAGTTCGGGAAATGAAGTCGGGGTGGCGACGGGAGGAATACGATGGTTGGATGGGGCAGGGCTGTTAGCGCCAGGAAACAGTTAAACCCTTAACGACAAAGCAGGAGTTTGCGGGGTCCGTTTAAGACTGCGGCCTATTGCGGCAGTTCTTTGAAAGGATTGAACACCTTAAGTCCGGGACGCCTGAAGTCCCCATCATTGCCTGTGGCAATCGTTAACCCATGCTGCCGGGCGGTGGCCGCGATGTAGCTGTCTTCGATAGGCATGGGCTGACCCGCTTTGCCGAGCAATCGTTCCTGGTCCGCCCAAACGTGGGCGACTGACACGTTGAACCCGTGAATGCGTCCCTGGAGGGCGTCCACCAGCCGCGTCAGCCAAGCTTGGAGATCCTGACGCTGACGCCCTTCCTTAGTGCGCACCCAGTACGCCAACTGCGCGATGACAACGGCGCTCGTGTAGCAGCGGTCCTGCTCCATTTCGAGCCAAGCGATCACTCGCGCATCGCCCTGGCGCTTCGCCGGCTGGCAGATCACATCTGTGTCGAGCAGCCAACTCATAGCTTGCGGCGGCGCGCGGGCGCGCGACGGTGCGGCGGCACATCGTCGGGGCTGACTGGACAGGCTTTTAGAACCGTGAGCCAGTTCTCCTTACCTGGCAGCCGTCGAAACACGAACGCGTCCTCCTCCGGGTCGAAGCGTGCGTCGAAATAGTCTCCGGGCGAGGCTGGCGCAAGAGCGGCCGGCACGGTTAGTCGCCGCTTGGCGTCGAGCGTCACAATCATAGTGGGATTTTCCCACCTTTCGGCGGCAACGTCAAGGCACGGCAAGGCTGCTGCAATCCGCTGGCGCACGAATCAGGCGCGGGTTTCTCTACGCTACGCGACAAGGGCGGAGCTATCCCCAGCGCCGCCTACCCGGATCAGTGTATGATGCCGACCAAGACCATTCGCGGCACTTCAGGCTGCGGCCCATCATGGTGGTCGAAGGGGCAATGCCAGGGCGGAGCATCGCTACAAGTTCCGCCTGAAATTTGTTATTCGTCTTGAGAGAGCACATGCTGATTCGAGCTGAAGAACAAAGAGATTGGGCCGCTGTACATGCGGTGAACGTATCCGCGTTCGAGACGCCAGCCGAAGCCAATCTCGTTGACGCTTTGCGCGAACAAGCGCAGCCGCTCGTCTCACTGATCGCAGAGGACAACGGTGCAATCGTGGGGCACATCATGTTTTCGCCCGTTTCGCTCTCCGGCCATCCCGCGCTAAAGATCATGGGGCTCGCGCCTATGGCCGTTGCCCCAGAGCATCAGCGCAAAGGCATCGGTTCTGCACTTGTACGCGCCGGCCTTGAACAGTGCAAGCAACTCGGCTTTGGTGCCGTCGTTGTCTTGGGCCATCCTGCCTACTACCCTCGTTTCGGGTTTTCGTCGTCTACGCGCTTTGGCATAGGCTGTGAATACGAAGTGCCAGAAGAAGCGTTCATGGTTGTGGAGCTTCAAGCTGGTTTTCTGCGCGGTACGTCCGGCAAGGTTAAGTACCATGCTGCGTTCAGCAACGTATAGGAACCGGTTGCAGCGGACGACGCTTCGCGCGGCCGGTGAACCGGCGCGTTGAACCTGTCAGCCTCCGTTCGCTATTACCCGCGATAAACGCCGCAGCGTTTACAAACCGATTCCTGTCGAAATATCCCCATGGCGCCAGGAATCGAGGGCCGTTCGAAGCCGATCGGCCGATTCGGCGCGCTTTATGTATCGTTTTCCGGGATAGATCGTGGTGAGTCGCGGTTTCTGAATCGGGGGAGGGCGTGGCTACGTAACGCGGCCGCGGTCGCGGAGCCGGTTGGCTGTTACCATGGACACATGTCTCCCAACCAGCCGGGCCAAATGCCCAAACTGCCTATTCCAGGTGTCAAGAATCTGATCGCCGTCGGATCGGGGAAAGGCGGCGTGGGCAAAACCACGGTCGCCGTCAACCTGGCGGTGGGGCTGGCGGCGTTAGGACACAAGACGGGCCTGATGGATGCGGACGTCTACGGCCCTAACGTGCCGCTGATGATGGGCATCAACCAGACGCCGATGGCCTTCGGCGACCGCATACAGCCGCTGGAGCAGTACGGCGTCAAGCTCATGTCGATGGGCTTTTTGAGCCCCGGCGATAAGCCGCTGGTGTGGCGCGGTCCGATGCTGCACTCGGTGATCCAGCAGTTCCTGCGCGGCGTGGATTGGGGCGAGCTGGATTACCTGGTGATCGACCTGCCGCCGGGGACCGGAGACGTGCAGCTTTCGCTGATCCAGAGCGCGCCGGTGACGGGGGCGATCGTGGTCACGACGCCCTCGGATGTTTCGCTGGAAGATGCGCGCAAGGCGGTCATGATGTTCCACCAGGTGAAGGTGCCGGTGCTGGGGATTGTGGAGAACATGAGCTATCTGATTTGCCCGCACTGCGCGGAGCGCATCGACGTGTTCAGCTACGGCGGCGGCCGGCGCACGGCGGAGGAGATGGAGGTCCACTTCCTGGGCGAACTGCCGCTCGACCCGGAAGTGCGCATCGGCGGCGACACGGGCGAGCCCATTGTGCAGCGCAAGGGCAAGGGCGAGCCGTTCCTGGAACTGGCGCGCAACGCCATCGCGCGGCTGGAAGAGGTGGGCAAGGACGAGGGCCCCAGGATCGAGATCAGCGAGTGACGGTCGACAGGGGCGAAAAACCACCCCAGTGACGCCGTTGGGGCAGGCGCTTCGCTTCCGACTGCCAACCCGGGGCTCGATTAATTAAGAGTTGGCAGGCGAAAGCTAGGGACTTGCAAAATTCCGGATCCAGAGCCCTTGGTTGGTGTCGGTACAAAACAAAATCGAGGGGAAATGTATCCGGCGGAGCGGCGAGGCAATAGAATATTTGTGATGAGCAAGATTTC
>JBEKDV010000125.1:0-18466 GCA_050014175.1 Candidatus Solibacter sp.
AGATCGACTGCCCCGCCAAGGTTTAGTTCACCGCGCGGTTTCATCAGTTCCGCGGCTGCCAACTTCCCCCCCGCTCTCCAGCTTTTTTCGGCCGCGAAACTGAAGAAACCTTTAACATTCACGCCCACCGTACTTTTCTTTCCCCCTGATTCTCAACTACTTCCAGCTCCGCTATAGGGAATCCCGCCCGCCCGGATGGTAACCTCGCAGTGGAGAGATGCATACCCCATCCAAACCTCGCGCCACGCGGCGCGCCATCCCCTTCATCGCCGCCCAATCCGTCCCCCGTCCCAACCCAAAAGCCGCATCCAAGCCCGCCCGGCGTTACCTGGTCCTCTCAAACGCCTCCCGGCAACCGCCACTGGTCCCAGTCGGCTATCATGGATCCGTAGGCCCTCCGTTGCCCCAAATTTCCTTCGAAATCGTCGCCCAATGCCCGCATACCCGTGCCCGCGCGGGAGTGCTCCATACGCCGCACGGCGCCATCGAAACCCCGGTATTCATGCCCGTCGGCACCCAGGCCACGGTCAAAGGACTCACCCAGCGCGATCTGGCCGAAGATCTCGGCGTCGCCATCCTGCTGGCCAACACCTACCACCTCTATCTCCGCCCCGGGCACGAACTCATCCGCCAACTGGGCGGCCTGCACCAGTTCATGTCCTGGCCCAACGCCATCCTCACCGATTCCGGCGGATTTCAGGTCTTCAGCCTCAGCGGTCTGCGCCAGATCGACGAGCAAGGCGTGGTCTTCAACTCCCACCTCAACGGCGACCGGCATGCCTTCACCCCGGAATCCATCGTGGACGTGCAATTGGCCTTCGGCAGCGACATCCAGATGGTGCTCGACGAGTGTCCCGAGTACCCCGTCAGCCACGAATACGCGCGCCAGAGCATGCAGCGCACGGTGCGCTGGGCGGGCCAGGCCAACCGGCATTTCCTCAGCCGCATGGTCGAAAGCCCCACCCGCCACGCGCTCTTTCCCATCGTGCAGGGCTCCTGTTTCGCGGATCTGCGCCGCGAATGCGCCACCGCCCTGGCCGATCTCGATACCGATGGCTACGCCATCGGCGGCCTCTCGGTGGGCGAACCCCGCCCGCTCAGTCTCGAAATGGTCGAAGCCACCGGGGAGATTCTGCCGCGCTCCAAACCGCGCTATGCCATGGGCGTCGGCATGCCAGGGGAATTGCCCGAGTACGTGGCCCGCGGCGTCGACATGATGGATTGCGTCCTGCCCTCGCGCAACGCGCGCAACGGATATTTATTTACCTCCGAGGGCCGCGTTATCATCAAGCACGCCCGCTATAGAGACGACGCGCGACCGCTCGACCGCAACTGCCCCTGCTACACCTGCCGCACCTATTCCCGCGCCTACCTTCGCCATCTCTTCCAGGCCGGCGAGATCCTGTTTTCGGTACTGGCCACCCGCCACAACATGCAACGGTACCTTGACATCATGCGCGAGATCAGGGACGCTATTATATCGGGTTCATTTCCGGAATACTTGAGGTGTGTGCGCTCTCTGTCGCCTGAGGCCGGGTAGTGCCCTATTGAAATAATTTGGTTTACAACGTGGTTCTCAATCTGTTCCTTCAAGCGGCGTCGTCCCCCAACTCGATGCTGGGATTCCTCCCCATCCTCCTCATCTTCGGGATTTTTTATTTTCTCCTCTTCCTCCCCATGCAGCGGCAGCGCAAGCAGACGGCGAAAATGCTCGCCGAATTGAAGACCGGGGATAACGTCGTGACCTCGGGCGGCATCGTCGGCACCATCGTCGCCATCGAGAGCGATACAGTGGTGTTGCGGGTGAAGCCCGACAATATCAAAATTCAGATGGCGCGCAGCGCGGTGTCCAGCATGGCAACCGGCGCGTCCGCCAGCGAAGGTAAGAAGTAGTACTCTAATTAGGCAGGCAGCAATTTCCCATGAAGAACAAGCTAACGGCGCGAACCGTGATCATCGTTGTCACGCTCCTGATCTGCGTGTTCGGCATCATCGACTTCCCCAAGAGCGGCGCGGACCTCGTCAAGAATTTCAAGGACAATATCCGCCTCGGCCTCGATCTGAAGGGCGGTACCCACCTGGTTCTCGAAATACAGGTGCAGGACGCGGTGAAGGCGGATGCCGACCAGACCGCCGAGCACCTCAAGGACGACCTCAAGAAGCAGAACATCGCCTGGAACAGCATGGAAACCCCCGACGTCCGTGTCGGCCACGTCGAAGACGCCGATAATGTCGCCATCACCATCAAGGGCATTCCCGCTACCCAATCCAGCGCCTTTCGCGGTATCGTCGCCGAGCGCTACACCACCTACATTCTGACCGCCCTCAATTCCACCGACTATTCGATGAGGCTGAAGCCCACGGATCTCAACGATCTCAAGGTCGATACCGTGAAGCGCTCCGTGGACACCATCGGCAACCGTATCGATCAGCTCGGGCTGGCCGAGAAATCCGTGCAGCAGTATGGTAAAGCCGGCTCCAAGTTCGAAGTGCTGGTGCAACTGCCCGGCGTGGACGATCCGGCCCGCGCCAGGGAGCTGATCGGCACCGCCGCCGTGCTGGAAATCTGCGACGTCAAGGAAGGTCCGTTCCCCAGCAAGGAAGGCGCGCTGGCCCAAAAGGGCGGCATTTTGCCCATGGGTACCAGACTGGTCCGCTCCAAACCACGCGGCGCCCAGGACGGCGAGCAGTGGTACCTGCTGGCCAAAACCCCGGTCATCACCGGCCGCGAGATGCGTAACGCGCGTGCCGGCCAGGACGAATTCCGCAAGTGGGAAACTAATTTCACCCTATCCCAGGATGGCGGCCGCCGCTTCGGCCGTTACACCGAAGCCAACATCGGCAATAAGCTCGCCGTGGTCCTCGATAACCTGATCGTCAGCGTCGCCACCATTCAGAACAAAATCGAAGACTCCGGCCGCATCACCGGCCTGGGCAGCGAAGAAGAGAGCGTCGATCTGTCGCGCTACCTCCGTTCCGGTTCGCTCCCCGCGGGCGTGCAATATAACGAGGAGCGTTCCATCGGACCCTCCCTGGGAGCCGATTCCATCCACGCCGGGCTGGTGGCCGGTATCGCCGGCTTGCTGGCGGTGATCGCCGTCATGCTGGTCTACTACAAGCGCTCCGGCGTCAATGCCGTGCTGGCGCTGGCGCTCAATACCGTAATCCTGTTAGCTGCCGTGTCGTACTTCCACGCGGTCCTCACTCTACCCGGTATCGCCGGAATCATCTTGACCATCGGTATGGCGGTGGATTCCAATGTGCTGATTTTCGAACGCATCCGCGAGGAATTGCGCAGCGGTAAGAGCGTGATTGCCGCTGTCGACAACGGCTTCAGCAAGGCGTGGTGGACCATTGTCGACACCCACGTGACAACGATGGTATCCTGCGCTTTCCTTTTTCTCTTTGGGGAAGGGCCGGTCCGCGGATTTGCGGTAACTTTGGTCATCGGTTTGGCCGCTAACGTTTTCACCGCCGTATTCGTGTCGCAGACCATCTTCGGGTACGAATTGGCAGGTCGTCGCCAGCTCACGGAGCTGAGCATCTGAATCCGCGGACGGGTTCGGGAACAAAAGGTAAAGGGCTGGTGTCCTAGTATTTAACGAACGCCAGCACGGCAAGGTTCGATGGAATTATTTAAGAACACGAATTACGATTTTCTCGGCAAAAAGTGGCCGTTCATTATTGCCTCGCTGGTGCTGACCGTGGCCGGAGGCGTCAGTATCTGGATGCAGGGCGGGCTCAAGTTTGGCATCGATTTCAAGGGCGGTACCCTCATGACCGTCAAGTTTTCCGGGAAGCCCCCGCTGGAGCAGATCCGCACCGCCTTCGCCCGCTCGGGAAAGATTAAGGGTGAAGTCAGCGTACAGAGCTTCACCGACCCGGGGACCCAGAACGAAGTCGAGATCGGCACCGAACTGGTCAACGAGAGGCAACTGTCCGCCAACCGGCAGACGATGGAAGAAGTCCTGGCGGCCACGTTTGCGCAGCCCGGGAGCGGCAAACTGGATCTGAACGGCGCCAGCAAGGATACCCTGGCTGTGCGTCTCCGCGACCCGTTGGCCGGCGCCGGTGTCCCCATGGCGGAGCCTCAACTGCAAAAGGTGGTCGCCGACATCCTGGATTTCCGCGATACACCCCCCCGTTCCGGTTTGGTTACAGATTTTTCTCAATTGTCTTCGCTACCCGGCATAAATGCTGGTATCATGAGCACTCTCAAACAGGAGTGCTATCTGGCACCATACACCGTGAAGAAGACGGAAATGGTAGGCCCCAAGGTCGGGGCCGAATTGCGGAATAAAGCCGTACTGGCGACGCTCTATGCGCTGGCGGGCATGCTGGCCTATATTGCATTCCGCTTTGAGTGGATTTACGGGCTCGCCGCCGTGATCGCGGTATTCCACGATACCCTGATCACCATCGGCTTGTTCTCGATTTTCCACGAAGAAATTTCCATGACGGTCATCGCCGCCCTCCTCACCCTGGTGGGCTACTCGATGAACGACACCATCGTGATCTTCGATCGAATTCGCGAGAATTTGAAGATCATGCGCCGGGAACCTCTGGAATCGCTCATGAACAAGAGCGTCAACCAGACCCTGAGCCGGACCATTATGTCCGCCGGCCTGACGTTCCTGACCGTTGTCGCCCTGTTCATTTGGGGTGGGCCGGTGTTGCACACATTTTCGTTCGCTTTGGTCTGCGGCATCACCGTAGGCACGTATTCTTCGGTATTCATAGCCAGTCCGATCGTTTTGTTCTGGCATAATTACACGGATGGCCGCAAACGTACGGCCCCGGTGTTGGCCGCGGCTGCGCGGACCGACGCCGCGCGCAAGAGCCCGTCGAAGGCGGTCAAGTAAATTAATCGCGGCCGGGCACTTTTTGTCCGCACGCGGTGTCAAAAGGAAAGGGAGCTTTGTATGTTCGAGCAAACATTCGTCGAAGGCACGACCAAGAGACCCATAACGGTGCTGATCGCATTCCTTGCGCAGACCGCCTTAATCATCATCGCGGTGATCCTGCCGATGATCTACTTCGATGTCCTTCCTAAGACGCAGTTGACCAGTTTCCTGGTGGCGCCGCCCCCGCCGCCACCGCCCCCGCCTCCTCCGGCCGCCGCGCCCGCCGTGAAAATCGTCAAGGTGATCCCGCGGCAGTTCGATGCCGGCCGGTTGATGGCGCCCAAGAGCGTTCCCCATGAAGTCGTACAGATTAAGGAAGATGAGCTTCCGCCCAGTTCCAGCGGCGGCGGCGGCGTAATGGGTGGAATCCCCGGCGGCGTGGCCGGCGGTACGCCCGGCGGCGTGCTCGGCGGCATCATCGGCTCGGTTCCCACCGCGGCCCTTCCGCCTCCCCCGCCTCCACCGGTGAAGAAGGATGTCGCCCCCAAGCGCATCACCATCGGCGGCAACGTGCAGCAGGCCAAGTTGGTCCGTCAGCCCAAGCCGGTCTACCCGCCGCTCGCCAAGCAGGCGCGCATTTCCGGCGTCGTTCACTTGGCCGCCGTCATCTCTAAGGACGGCACAATTCAGGATCTTAAGGTGATCAGCGGCCATCCGCTGCTGATTCCGTCCGCTCTCGAAGCGGTGAAACAGTGGGTGTACCAGCCGACCCTCCTGAACGGAGAGCCGGTCGAGGTGTCAACTCAGATCGACGTGAACTTTACGTTGAGCCAGTAGTGAGGAAGAAGTTCCGGCGCGTCGCGGCGGGCCGGGCAGAAAAGTACAAATCAACTCGCAGGAGAAACGAAACCTATGCTTTTGCAATTACAAGTCTGGTCGCTGTATTTGCTTCAGGAAAGCGGCAGCACCGTTAGTTGGGATCCCGCCTCCCTTTGGCGGCAGATGGGCCCCATGGCGAAAGGCGTCGTCATTTTGCTGTTCATCATGTCTGCCTATTCCATCGGCGTCATGATTGACCGCTTGATGGCTTACAGCGCGGCCCGTAAACAGTCGCGCCAATTCGCTCCGGCGGTCGCCGGCGCGTTGCGTGAAGGGAAACTGGACGAAGCCGTAAAGATCGCCGACCGCTTCAAGAAGAGCCACCTGGCCAAGGTTGTCGTCGCCGGTCTCCAGGAATTCCAGGCGCACCAGATCAGCTCGGAGATTCCGGGCGAGGAAATCGAGGCGTCCAAAAGAGCTCTCGAGCGCGCCGAAGCCATCGTCCACGCCGAGTTGAAACGCGGCGTCAGCGCGCTAGCGACCATCGGTTCCACCGCCCCCTTCGTGGGTCTGTTCGGAACCGTCGTCGGCATCATCAACGCGTTCAAGGGCATTTCCAACGAGAAGTCCACCGGCCTCGGCGCCGTCGCCGGCGGTATTTCCGAAGCCCTGGTGACCACCGCTGTCGGTTTGTTCGTGGCTATTCCCGCGGTTTGGATGTACAACTTCTTCACTAACAAGATTGAATCCTTCGACGTGGAGATGGGGAACTCGTCGAGCGAACTGATCGATTACTTCCTCAAGCGTTCACAGCGCGGCGTCCGCAAGTAGTCAGATTCATATAGGATCGGCGAGTTGATTTGCGGGGAGCCCCAGCCGGGGCTCCGCGGATTCCGCCGAATTCCTGGGGAGAGATACGATGACTGGAGAGAAAGTAACATTCAAGGCGCCGCCGCCTGTAGCCGATATCAACGTCACGCCGATGGTGGACGTGATGCTAGTGTTGCTGATCATTTTCATGGTCATTACGCCTATGTTATCCAAGGGCGTCAGCGTCACGCTTGTGCAAACCCAACATCCCATCGCCATGCAGGCCGCCGATAAGAGCGACGCCATCGTTTGCGCGGTCACGCGAGATGGCAAGACCTTCCTGGGCACCACTGCTACGCCGCCCGAAGATATGCCGGCCAAGGTCAAGGATCTCCTGGCCAACCGGTTGGACAAGACGGTTTTCGTCAAGGCCGATGCGCGCGCGCGCTACGAGCGCGTGGTCGAAGTTGTGGACAACCTGCGTGCGGCTGGGGTCGACCAGTTGGGCCTGCTCACCGACCAGGCGGTGGAAAAGGGCAGCGCAACTCCAACCGCGCCGCCCGCCAGGTAATTTAACAACAACGTTCACTATAAGGAGCAATCATATGTCAATGGCCGTTGGCGGGGCAAAGGGTGTTAAATCGGACATCAACATGACGCCCATGATCGACGTGCTGCTGGTGCTGATCATCATTTTCATGGTGATCACGCCGCTTACGCCCAAGGGACTTGAGGCTCTCGTGCCCCAACCGCCTCCTCCGAACCAAAAGGCGAATCAGTCGGATCAGCGCACTGTGGTCATCACCATCGATGCCAAGCACGCCTTGGCCATCAACAGCGAGGCCACCGATGAGGCGCATTTGGGCAGCCGTCTCGAGGAGATTTTTAAGACGCGCGCCGAGCGTGTGGTTTTCGTCAAGGGCGACCCCGCCATAGATTTTCAATGGGTGGCCAGGGCGATCGACACCGCTCACGGCGCTGGCATCGATAAAGTCGGTCTGATGACTGCGAAGGTGGAGGCCGGGCAATAATATGCGCAAGGTAATGTTGGTCCTCGCCGTGGCCGCGCTGGCGGTCCTTGGCATGAGCTGCAATCAGCTCAAGGCGCGCGATCAGCTCAATAAGGGCGTGCAGGCGTTTACCGCCGCCCAATATCCGGAGGCCGTCGAGCGCTTCAAGACCGCCGTCGAACTCGATCCTGGGTTTTCCGCCGCCCGCCTGTATCTGGCCACCGCCTACATGCAGCAGTACATCCCCGGAGCGGATTCGCCAGAAAATAACAAGATGGCCACTGCCGCCTTCGATAATTTCAAGAAGGTGCTGGATCAGGAACCCAAGAACTCCATCGCCATCGCATCCATCGCTTCCCTCAACCTCAATCAGAAAAAGTGGGACGAGGCGCAGCAGTGGTATGAGAAGTTGATCGCCGTCGAACCGCAGAACGCCGATGCCTACTACAGCATGGGATTCATCGCCTGGTCCAAGTGGTATCCCGTCTATGGCACCGCCCGCGCCAACCTCGGCATGAAGCAGGAAGATCCCGGCCCCATCAAGGACAAGAAGGTCAAGGACGACCTCAAGCAGAAGTACGGCCCGGTCATCGAAGGCGGGTTGCAGGCCCTCGACAAGGCGCTGCAAATCAATCCCGAGTACGACGATGCCATGGCTTACGAAAACCTCCTGGTTCGTGAACGCGCCGACCTTGCCGATACCAAGGAAGAGTACGAAAAGCAGACCAAGGTCGCCGACGATTGGGTCCAGAAGGCGCTGGCTACCAAGAAGGCCAAGGCCGAGAAGAAGAACAAGACAGGCGGCAGCATCGTCCTCGACCCGAATCAGAAGTAATCGCTCCGCACCTGCCTCCAACGGGGACTGACATGAATTTCCGGCGCAGTTTGCCGGAAATTCGCTGTCTGTCCCCGTTCTCTCCCCCCTGCTACAATCGAATTAGCGTGCCCTCCGAGTCCACTAGTCTTTCCGAGCCCGGTCCAGTACCGCATCTGTCCGACCCGGTCGAGCAGTTGTACGCCGAATTGGAAGCCAAGATCCGCGAGTACCGCCCCAAGGACGATCTCGCCGCGCTCCAAAAGGCCTTCCGCTTCGCCAGCAAGTATCACGAGGGCCAGACCCGCGATTCCGGCGAGCCCTACATGGCCCATCCCGTCATGGTGGCGCACATCCTGGCCGACATGCGCATGGATGTCGTCGCCATGGAAACCGGCCTGCTCCACGATGTCGTGGAGGACACCAGCGTCACTGTCGAACAGGTGCGCAAGGAGTTCGGCCCCGAAGTGGCGCGTTGTGTCGATGGCGTCACCAAACTCACCAAGCTCGATGTATTCTCCGCCGAAGACCGTCAGGCCGAAAGCGTCCGTAAGATGCTGCTCGCCATGGTCGAGGATATCCGCGTCATCCTGGTCAAACTGGCCGACCGCATCCACAACATGCGCACCCTGGGTTACCTCGACGCGGAACGGCGCGAGCGCATCGCGCGCGAAACCATCGAGATCTACGCGCCCATCGCGCACCGCCTCGGCATGGGCAAGGTGCGCGGCGAACTCGAGGATCTCGCCTTCCAGCACCTGGAGCCCGATGCCTACCAGGAAATCCTCGGCGCCATCGAATCCAAGCGCCACTCCAACGAGGAGTTCCTTTCCGAAATCCGCCAGACCGTGGAAAGCGAACTGCGCCGCGAAGGCATCCCCGCGCGCATCGACGGCCGACTGAAACGGCCCTACTCCGTCTTCCAGAAACTACGCCGCCAGAAGATTTCCCTCGACCAGGTCTACGATCTCATGGCGCTGCGCATCCTCACCGATTCGGTCAAGAACTGCTACGCGGCCCTCGGCGTGATCCACAACCGTTGGCGCCCCATCCCCGGACGGATCAAGGATTTCATCGCCATCCCCCGGCCCAATCTCTACCAGTCCCTGCACACCAGCGTGGTAGGCCCGCACGGGCAGACCTTCGAGGTGCAGATCCGCACCGAAGAGATGCATCGCATCGCCGAGGAAGGCATCGCGGCCCATTGGAAGTACAAGGAAGGGCGCAAAGGCCCCGCCGCCGACGACCAGCGCATCGCCTGGCTGCGCCATCTGGTGGAATGGCAGCGCGAAGTGCAGGATCCCGGAGAATTCATGTCCACCCTCAAGGTGGACCTGTACCCGGAGGAGGCCTATACCTTCACGCCCCGCGGCAAGGTGATCGTGCTGCCGCGCGACGCCACGCCCATCGATTTCGCCTACGCCATCCACTCCGATGTAGGCAGCACTTGCGTGGGCGCCAAGGTGAACGGCCGCATCGTCCCGCTGCGCTCCAGTCTGCGCAACGGCGACATCGTCGAGATCATGACGCAGCCCGGCCATGAGCCCAGCAAAGACTGGCTGGCCTTCGTCAAGACTTCGCGCGCGCGCAACAAGATCAAGCACCTGATCAACGCCGGCGAGCGTGTGAAGGCCATCGAGATCGGCCAGAAGTATCTGGAAAAGGAAGCCCGCCGCCTCGGCGTCCAGCTCAGCAAGGTGACCAAAGCCGACATGGAGCGGGTGGCGCTGGAGTATGGGCTCAGCAAGATGGAAGACCTGCACGCCGCTCTCGGCTACGGCAAGTTCTCCGCCCGCCAGGTGCTCTCAAAAATCGCTCCCGGCGTGGTCAAGGAGGAGGTGCTAGAGCCTAGGCCCGCCGCTCCCGTCCCCGATAGCGCTACGCCGTCTACCGCTCCCGGCGCCAGGCGCGCCGATGGCGATGGCGTCATCAAGGTCCGCGGCCTCGACGACCTCATGGTCTACCGCGCCAAGTGCTGCAATCCGATTCGCGGCGAGGCCATCGTGGGCTACGTGACCCGCGGCAAAGGCGTCGCCGTGCACGCCAAGATGTGCCCCAATGTGCAGAGCCTGTTGTACGACGTGGAGCGCAAGATCGAAGTGGAGTGGGCCCGCGCCGCCGAAGACTCCTTCCCCGTCCGCATCGTGATTCACACCGACGATCGTCCAGGCATGCTCAATCAGCTCACCAGCGTGCTCTCCGACGAGAACACCAACATCCGAAGCCTGGAAGCCAAGGGCGCCACCGATCACGATGGCGGCGTCGTCGAAATGACCGTCGATGTGCGCGACAAGAAACAACTCGAAAAACTGGTCGCCACTATGCGCCGCATCTCCGGCGTTCGCGACGTCGAGCGGCTCTTCAATTGAAATGCCTCTATCCACCGACCCCGAACACATCGCCATTTCCAAATCGAAAGGCATCAAGATCGACTGGAAGGATGGCCACACGAGCGATTACAGCCTCGTGTACCTGCGCGACAAGTGCCCCTGCGCCACCTGCGCCGGCACCCACGGCACACCGCCGCGCCCACCCGGGGCGGACAATCCGTTCCCCATGTTCAAGCCGGCGCTGAAAATGCTCTCCGTCGAACCGGTGGGCAACTACGCCATTCGCATCGGCTGGAGCGACGGCCACAACGCCGGCATTTACTCCTACGAGCACTTCCGCCGCATCTGCCAGTGCGAGGAATGCAAGGTGGGGCAGGCGCTTCCGCCTGCCAATCCGGGCGAAGCCCGGACGTAGTCCGCCTCCAACAAAAAAGGCGGCCCGTTTCCGGACCGCCCTTTTCTTTCCAAATCCTGTTCAAAGACCCAGCTTTCTACAACAACCGGAAGTTAACTTCGATCTGCGCTTCCACGGTCACCGCCTTGCCATCCTTGAGGCCGGGCTTGAACTTCCACTTCTTCACGGCTTCCATCGCCTTTTCGTCGAGACCCAAACCCAGGCTGTGCAGCACGCGCATGTTGACCGCTTTGCCGGACGGGTCCACCTGAACGTAAAGCAGCACCGTGCCCTGGTATTTCGCCTTGCGGGCCTCTTCGGAGTACTCGGGTTCCACCTTGTAGAGCAGGGAAGGCGCCGTCACGCCGCCGCCCACGCGGAACACACCGCCGCCAAAGCCGCCGCCTTCACCAGGTCCATAACCACCGCCCTTGCCCGAACCCACGCCGCCGCCCGAACCGCTGCCAATGCCGCCACCCGAGCCCGGCCCGTTGGAAAGCGGACCGATCTTGCCCAGCGGATCGCCATAGTTCAAGCAGGTCGGGCAGTCCGGCAACTTCACGTCCGGTGGAACGATGATGCTCGGCTCCATCGACAGCTTGGGGTTCATATTGTTCACCACCGCCATCGGCGGCGTGAACTGACGCAATGCCTGCTTCGGCAGTTTCCCCTTGCTGGCCGGCAACGGAGACCGGTCACCACCGCCGCCGCCGCCACCCATCGCTTTCTGCTTCGGCGCTGCTTCCGGGGGAGGCGCCAGATCGATCGGCGAGATAAGCGGAACGTATTGCTTTACCTTGTCCTGCACCGCTTTGGAGGACGCTACCGTGAAGAGAAACACCGCGAACAGAACCTGGCCACCCGTCGACATCGCGAAAGACTTCTTCTGGCGCCCGTAGAGGCCCCAGATGTCTTTCACGGGAACCGGCTTGGAAGTCAGCACCAGCGGCGGCAACTTGGGTGGGTTGACGATATCCTTGATGTTTTGAATCAGGGACTTGTACCAAGGCTCGTCCATTTCGGGAGGCAACAAATGCGCCAAATGGTCGTTGGGGTCGGGCAAAAGATTATTCGGTTGCGACAGGTCAGCCATGTTTATCCACCAGCTCTCCCCGGGGAGAACCGCTGTATACGCTCTATTGGACGATAGCCGCGGCCAAGTCGTTACAGCTTTTGGTAATTCCGCGCCCAGAAAACTCACTGTAATTTTACCACAACCAGACCATCGGCGGCCTGTAAACACAGGGACATAGGTGTGGATGTGACATCCCCTAGGGCGGATTCCGAAACTTCCCGTATTTGGAATATTTTTCTGGCCCTCTGGAACCCTTCGCAACGTGGCAAAATCGAGAGTGATGAAGATTACGGTGGAACGCAAGCCCGCCGGCCAGGTCGAGGCGGATGCCCTGATCGTGCCGGTCTTTCAGGGCCGCACGGATGCCCGTTTCGGCGCCGCGGACCTTTTTGACTCCGGCGAAATCGCCGGCAAACCGCTCGAATTGACCCTGCTCCACCACGCTCCCGGCGTACGCGCCACCCGAGTGCTGCTGGCGGGGGCGGGCAAGCCGGAAAAATTCGACGCCGCCGAAATGCGCCGCCTCAGCGGGGCCGCGGTGCGCTATCTGAAGGCCAAATCGATCAAGTCCGTCGCCTTTGCCCTCGATCCCGAATTCGCCGGCGACGACTTCGCTTCGGCGGCCGTCGAAGGCGCCATCCTGGGCGATTTCGAACCCGACCGCTATAAAACGGACGACGACAAGAAAGCCATCGATGCCTTCGCGCTGGCCGCCGATACACCGGGTCTGGATGCCGCTGCCGAGCGCGGCCAGATCCTGGCCGAAGCGCAGAATTTTACCCGCGGCCTGGTCAACGAACCGGCCAATCGGATGACTCCGCTCGTCATGGCCGATGCCGCGCGTAATATGGCGGCGGAATTCGGCCTGGAGTGCGAGGTGCTGGACCGCGATGCCATGGAGAAGCTCGGCATGGGCTCGCTGCTCGGCGTGGCCCTCGGCAGCGCCCAACCGCCCGTGCTCATCGTGCTGCGTTACCGGCCCGAGATTCCCCGGGGGAGCGCTCATCTGGGCCTGGTGGGCAAGGGCGTCACCTTCGATACCGGCGGCATTTCCATCAAGCCCGCCGACGGCATGGAGAAGATGAAGTACGATATGGCCGGCGGCGCAGCCATGATCGGCGCCATGCGCGCCATCGCCCAACTCCGCCCCGCCATCCCAGTGAGCGCGTTCGTCCCCTGCGTGGAGAACATGCCCGGCAGCCGCGCCCAACGCCCCGGCGACATCGTCACCGCCATGAACGGCAAGACCATCGAGGTCATCAATACCGATGCCGAAGGCCGTCTGATTCTGGCCGACGCCCTCACCTACGCGCGCCGCCAGGGCTGCTCCCATCTGGTCGATGCGGCTACTCTTACCGGCGCCGTCGCGGTGGCCCTCGGCCATCTCAACGTGGGCCTTTTCGCCAGCGAAGACGGCATGCGCGACCGCCTGCTGGCCGCCTCCCGGGCGGAAGGCGAACGCATGTGGCCGCTGCCGCTCGAAGACGACTACAAGGAGTACCTCAAGAGCGCGTTCGCCGATATCGCCAACGTCGGGGGCCGCTGGGGAGGCGCCGTAACGGCCGCTCTCTTCCTCAAGGAATTCGCCGAGGATACGCCCTGGGTCCACCTCGACATCGCCGGAACCGCCTGGCTCGATGAGTCCAAACCCTACATGGCGAAAGGTCCCACCGGCCTGCCCGTGCGCACCCTGGTTCGGCTGGCCATGGACTGGAAGGACTAAGGCAGCCGCTCAGGCTTTCACCTCCGGTTCACTCGGCACGGCAATCAGAGTCTCACCCCAGCCAGCGGGAGTCTGCACGCGCACTTTGAGGACCGGCGCGTTGGCCGCCACCGGCTGGTAAGCGATTTCGTAGCGCGCCAGCAGGTTGAGATACGCCTGCTCGATCGTCTCGACCAATTCCTCCGGCGCGCTCCTCCTGTACAAGGTGTGTGTTCGCCGGCAGAACTCTTCCAACTGCTCGTTGGGACCGGAACTGATCACCTGAATCGGTATGCGCCCGCCCGACACGTTCGAAATCACACCGTGACCGGCGATGCGGCCTTCCTCGGCGCTGCTGAAGACGATTACGTGGCGTTTGCCGCGCGATTGTCCCCCATCCTGCTTGATGGCCCGCCACACGCCGGTCCACAGGTCCGTACACTCCAGGCGTTTGGGGGTATCGCGCAAGGCCGCGGCCAGCGCATCGGTGTTACCGGTGAATATTGGCGGTTCCGGATCGCGCGGCGGCGGCGGTTCCCCGTCGCTGGTTTCGATATATGGCAGCACACTCCACAAATCGCTGGGCCGCTTCCATTTCAGACAACTCAGCATGCCCTCGAAAAAGGCGCCGTCCGCCGCTTCGCGGGAACGCGGAACCACAAAAACCACGCTCATGGCTTCGGGCAGCGGCTTTTCGGAAACCTTGTACGACGTGACATATTGAGCGCCTTCGCTCAGCAGGAACTGCAACGGCGCTGCCTTGGGTTGCTCACGCATGTCTTCCCCGGCGACAGCCAGCATCAAGTGCCGCAGCCCCTTGAGGCTCTCGCCGCCAAGCATCCGCCCGGCCAGGTGCCACGGTTCTCCCGGTGGGGACTGCCCGTTGGCAGCTTTGAGCTGTCCCAGGGCCGCAAAGGCGCGCTTGCGAACCGCCGCATCGGATTCCGAGATCAGGTGCCGCAGCGCTTCGGTGAACCTCGGGTCGCCGGTTTCTCCCATGACCCACGCCGCCGAGGCCCGAAACAAGGCGGATTCATGGGCCGTAAGGTTGATCACATCCGCCAGCACGGAAGATTCACCCAGGTGGTACAACCCCAGCAGCGCGTTCCCCACTACCCGGTTGTTGGCATCGCTGAGGGCGAATCTCAACAGCGTGCGAGCCTCTGGCGTGTCCACTCCCCACATCGATTCGACGGCATTAGCCCGCACCCGCGGGTCCGATTCACTCAGCCTTCCCATTACCCATTTCGTGCTGTGGCTGCCGTGGCCGATCAGCTTTACCGCTCGGGAGCGCAGGTGGGTGTTGGGATGCCGCATCAGGCGCATCAGCGAGGGCATAATGCGCCCCGCATCGGCAATCTCGCACAAAATATCCATCAACCTGGCCGGATCGGCAACATGGACCGCGCCGCCCCCCACCGCGCTGTCCGCCAGAGTGCGCGCTAAAGCCACCTCGACCATGGGGTCCACGCGCCGGGCGGCGCGCCCCAGCGACAACGCCTCCTCCCGGCTCAGGTCGGGATTACACAGGGCCTCCAGCAGCATTCCGTTGGATACCAGCAGAGCCACCAGGTATTGCGCGCCACGCGAATCTCCAGTGCTTTTCAGGATTTCGATGGAGGTGGCGTAGAAAAGCTCGCGATCGTTATCCAACAGGTCCCGGATTTGCTTGCGGCTCGCGGACGCATCGGCTTCGAAATTCCGAACCAGATTGCCTAGTGCAGTGCGAATATCGTCGAAGGATCTGTCCTTGGATGCAGCGTAAATCGGCACATTCCTCAGATCGGCGGGTTGCGCGCGGAACTTTAGGCTGGCCTAAGAACATTCCCCTCTTCAACCCTTCCCGTGGTACGCCCTCTGCGCCGGAAGCCCGCAACCTTTATAATCAGACCAATGGCAAAAAATAGCTTTGGCACCGCGGCGAAACTGCGCGTCGGCACCGCTAATTACGATTATTTCCGTCTCGCGCACCTCGCCGGGCAGGGCGTCGGCAACGTCGGGCGCCTGCCCTTTTCCATCCGGATTCTGCTGGAGAATCTGTTGCGCAACGAAGACGGCAAGCGCGTTTCCGCGCAGGATGTGGCCGCCGTCGCGGGCGGCTCTGGCGCCGGCGTCAAAGAGATCAGCTTCATGCCGGCGCGCGTCCTGCTGCAGGATTTCACCGGCGTCCCCTGCGTGGTCGACCTCGCCGCCATGCGCGACGCCCTCGCCGCCATGGGCGCCGACCCCAGCCGCGCTAATCCGCTCCTGCCCGCCGATCTGGTCATCGACCACTCCGTCCAGGTGGATCACTTCGGCGGCGTGGATGCGTTCGACCTCAATGCGGCCCTGGAATTCCAGCGCAATCGCGAACGCTACATCCTGCTGCGCTGGGGCCAGACGGCGTTCCGCAACTTCCGCGTCGTGCCGCCCGATACCGGGATCGTCCACCAGGTGAACCTGGAATATCTCGCCCCGGTTGTCTTCCGCCATCCGTCCGGCGTGGTTTACCCGGATTCCGTGGTGGGCACGGATTCCCACACCACCATGATCAACGGCCTCGGTGTTCTCGGCTGGGGCGTGGGCGGCATTGAAGCCGAAGCCTGCATGCTCGGACAGCCCGTCTCCATGCTGCTGCCTCCCGTGGTCGGCTTCAAATTGAGCGGCCGCCTCAAGGAGGGGTGCACGGCCACCGACCTGGTCCTGACCGTTACCCAAATGCTCCGCAAGAAGGGCGTAGTCGGCAAATTCGTCGAATTCTACGGCGCCGGCCTGAGCGCACTCAGCCTGCCCGATCGCGCTACCGTCGCCAATATGGCGCCCGAGTATGGCGCCACCATGGGCTTCTTCCCGGTGGACGAGGAGACCCTCGAGTTCCTCAAATTCACCAACCGCGATGCCGCTCTCGTTGCCCTGGTGGAAGCCTACACCAAGGAACAGGACCTCTTCCGCACCGACGAAACTCTCGACCCGGTGTTCGCCGACACCCTCGAACTGGATCTCTCCACCGTCGTGCCCTCCATGGCCGGCCCCAAGCGCCCCCAGGATCGCGTCGAACTGCCTGGCGTAAGGCAGAATTTTCACGCCGCCTTCCCCAACCTGCCCTCTCCCGCGCCCGACACCCTCGGCCACGGCGCGGTGGTCATCGCGGCCATCACCAGTTGCACCAACACCTCCAACCCCAGCGTCATGCTGGCCGCCGGCCTGGTGGCCAGGAAGGCGGTGGAACGCGGGCTCAAAGTGAAGCCGTGGGTCAAGACCAGCCTGGCGCCCGGATCCAAGGTCGTGGCCGATTACTATCGCCAAGCCGGCTTGATGACCTACCTCGAACAACTCAATTTCCACTTGGTGGGCTTCGGCTGCACCACCTGCATCGGCAACAGCGGTCCGTTGCCCGATGCGGTGACCCAGGCGGTGCGCCAGGACAGCCTGGTGGTGGCGGCCGTGATCAGCGGCAACCGCAACTTCGAAGGCCGCATCAACCCGCTTGTCAAGGCCAACTATCTGGCTTCGCCGCCCCTGGTGGTCGCCTATGCGCTCGCCGGCACCATGGATATCGACCTGACCACCGATCCCCTCGGCCAGGATTCCGCCGGCCAGCCCGTCTTCCTGCGCGATATCTGGCCCACCAATGAAGAGGTCGCCAGCACCGTGCGCTCCGCCATCAACCGCGGCATGTTCGAACACGAGTACGCGCACGCTTTCGATGGCGACAAGAACTGGCAGAGCCTGGCGATTCCCACCGGCGGCATCTACCATTGGGACGACACCTCCACCTACATCAAGAAACCGCCCTACTTCGACAACATGGCGGATCCCAACGCGCCCATCGAGGATTTCCACGGGATGCGCGTGCTGGCGCTGCTCGCCGACTCCGTCACCACCGACCACATCTCCCCCGCCGGCTCCATCCCCAAGGACAGCCCCGCCGGAAAATATCTGGTCGCGCAAGGGGTGCAGCCGGCCGATTTTAATTCCTACGGCGCGCGCCGCGGCAATCACGAAGTCATGGTCCGCGGCACCCTCGCCAACATCCGTTTACGCAACCAACTCGCGCCCGGCACCGAGGGAGGCGTGACCCGCCACCTGCCGGATGGCGAGCAGATGTTCATCTACGACGCCTCCATGCAATACCAGAAAGACGGCGTGCCGCTGCTCATTATCGCCGGCAAGGAATACGGGTCCGGCTCTTCGCGCGATTGGGCCGCCAAGGGCGTGCTGCTGCTCGGCGTCCGCGCGGTGATCGCCGAGAGCTTCGAGCGCATACACCGCACCAACCTGGTCGGTATGGGCGTGCTGCCCCTGCAATTCCAGCCCGGCGAAAGCGCCGCCAGTCTCCAGTTGACGGGCGACGAGACGTACCACATCGAAGGCGTGGCCACCTCGCTGAACGGCGGCGGCCGCACTGCCAATGTGCGCGCGGTGAGGGCCGATGGCACCCGGATCTCCTTCACCGCGGTGGTGCGCGTGGATACTCCGCAGGAAGTGGAGTACTACCGCAACGGCGGAATCCTACCCTACGTGCTGCGCCAGTTGGCGGGGTAGGGGGCAGAGGCACTCTGCCCCGGCGTTTTGTGTGCCGAGCATGTTCGACAACTCGGGGGTGCAAGTCCCCTTCACAACCTGATGGAGGTGAAGTGATAGCGAAACGCAAGGGCGTAACCGTGAGGGAGCGTCTGAAAGAAGCGT
>JBEKDV010000126.1:0-18289 GCA_050014175.1 Candidatus Solibacter sp.
ACACCGCCGTTAACGCGACCATGACGGGCATCGAGGCCGAGGCCTTCGGCAAGATCTATGCGCTGCTCAAGCCCAACCAGCAGGCCAAAGCGCCGCAGGCTTTTGATCTGATGGCGGGCATGTTCGCCGGCGGCGGTATGGGCGGCGGCACGGGCCGCGGTAGAGGCGGCCAGGATAGAGGCGAGGGGAGGCAATAGATGCTGACTCGGATTCTGTTGGCGGGACTTTTGGCGTCGGCGCTGGCGTTTGCCCAGCGCGGCGGCGGTGGTGGTTCGCGTGGCGGCGGCTCCAACATGCCCTATATGGGCAGTGGAGGCACGCGCTTCGACCGCATCTCCGATGCGCTCAAGCTCAGTAAGGACCAGAAGAGAGACTTCAAGGCGGCCATGGACGATGCGCAGAAGGAAGCCACGCCGATCCATGACCAGATGACGCAGGGCCGCCTGGCCATCGCCGAGGCCATTGCGGCGGGCAAGAGCAAGGAAGAAGTCGATAAAGCGGTCCAGAGCCAGGCGGAACTGGAAACCCAGATGGACTCCATCGAATTGCACGCCTTCGCCAAGATCGTCGCGGTCCTGGAGCCCGATCAGAAGCAGCGCGGCATACAAATGATGTTCGCCATGGTGCATGGCGCGTTCAACGGCAAGAACTGGAACACGGACCAACAGACGCAGTAAGCAAAAAGGAGCAAAAAGGGGACAGACGCCATCTTCGCCCACCGGAAAAGTGTGTCTGCCCCGCTCAAAACCACAGCACCGGCTGGGGACCGGAAGATTGCGCAGCACCTCTTCCACCGTCGGATCGGCCTCCAGCTTCTTCCACAGGGCGATGTACTCCGGTTTGTCCAGCGCCACCCCCGCGAACACCAGGCAGGGCTGCCGCACCGGCCACTCTTTGTCGTACATGACGTCCGGCGGCTTGGGCCACCCCTTCTTGTCGGCGATGAAAGGGACCATCCACGCCATTGCCTTCGCCATGCCCCGCCCGTCGGGCAGTTGCCACGTCCACAGATTGTCTTCCCTGGTGCTCAGCGTCTGCACCAGAATCGCCATGGCATCCAGGTTGAAGAGCGAGTACCCGTACGGTTTGGTGCGCGCCAGTTCCAGCGGAAAACTGCCGTCCGTGGCTTCCTGATTGGGGATCAGCACCGTCTTATAACGGTTGCGGCACCACTCCATCTGCTCCCGGTTGCCGGTGAGTTGCGCGAACGCCGCCACCTGCGTGCACCAGCACGTGCCGTGATTGTTCTTGGCGTCGCGCTCGGCGATGCCGTACGGGTGCGTCGTCATCCATTCGATATAAGACGCGAACCAGCCCTTCACCCCCACCAGGTCGGCCGGCTTCATATCGATTTGCCAGGCCGCGCGCGCCACTTCCACCAGGTGTAGGGTGTCGATGATCCCCGTGCCGCGGCCCGTGAACCGGCCCTGGATGGCCTGCGCGTATTGCAGGTTGGGGTTCATGCGCGTGCTCTCGTCCACGAACCAGGCGCGCAGGTGCGCGGCGGCATGTTCGGCGTACTTGCGCTCTTTGGTGATTTTATGGGCCGCGGCCAGCGCGGGCACCGCCAGGCTGAGCCGGATCATGGCGCGCCGGTGCTCCACGAAGTTATCCGGATTGGTCATGCCGTCGCGCTGGATGTAGGGTCCCTTGGGATTCGCCGGGTCGGGCCACCAGTAATCGCCTTCGCTGAAGAAATCGTGCTTTCCCCCGGCGCTTCGCGGACTGCCGGCCGCCGTCACGGTGACCGGCGCTTCGCCCAGGTACTTATCGGCGGCTTTCAGAACACGCATCCGCTCGATAGCGGCGAGATCGAGCGTTGCGGCGGCCCGGGAGGCGCGCATCGGCAGGGCCAGCGCGGAAGCGAGAAACGTGCGGCGTTGCATACGAATGCCAGTTTAGCCTGCGGCCTCACCCCTCGAACAAGCGCGACAGATTCTCCCCGATAATCAGCCGCGCGTCCGCCGTGCTGATGCCGAGATCCAGCATGGCGCGCGTCTGCGCCTCGAAGATGGCGTAATTCCAGCCGCGCGGGAAATACGAGGAGTCCGTGCCGAAAAGCAGCCGGGTCGGGCCCACCACATCCAGCGCCCGCCGGAACACCGTCTTCAGATCGAGCCCTTCATAGCGCATCCAGGCATTGCTGCTCGAGGTGTCCAGGTAGACGTTGGGGCACAGGTCGGCCAGCATCAGCGCCTCGCGCAGGTAGCCGGCGCCGAAATGCGGCACCACGAACTTCAGCCCCGGGTAGCGCAGCGCCGGTCCGTGCAGTTCCAGCGGGTTGGAAAAGCGCATTTCGAAAGGGGAGGGGAGCCCCAGCTTCTTGCGGATCCCCACCGTCAGCACGCCGCAGTGCACGAACACGGCGCGCCCACTGAAACCGGCCGCCGCCCGGATCACGGCTTCGGCGCGCGGGTCGCTGAGTGCGTAGCGGTGCATTCCGGGGAACAGGCAGACCGCATGCAAACCGCAGCGCAGCGCGATCTGCGCCCGCTCCGCCGCGCCTTCTTCCAGGGGGTTGACCATGAAGAACCCGAAGAACCGGTTCGGGCACTCCGCCATGGCGCATTCCACCGAGGCCTCATCGCCCGGAACGCTGGCGATCAGGGCGGCGCGCCCCACGCCGTGCGTGTCGAGCTCCGCCGCCCACGAACGGGCCAGTTCCGCCGGATCTTCCGGGGGCAGCACCCAGCCGCCCGCTTCGGCCGCCTGCTCGGCCGTCTTGTCCGCCTGCGAACCCATAGCGGAGAAGAACTTTCGGGAAAAGAAGTGAACATGCGCGTCGGCGACCGCAAAGTCACCCCATGGAGTTAGCATCGGGTTTGTTCCAGTGTGTAATGCCTGCGGCCAGCGCAAGCTGCGTCAGCCCGGCCACATTATTGACGCCGAGCTTCTTCATCATGGTTTTCCGGTAACTGCGTATGGTTTGCAGGCCGAGATCGAGCATCACCGCGATCTCCTTGCTGGTCTTGCCCTCGGCCACCAGCCGCAGCACCTGCAGCTCGCGCGGCGACAGCGATTCCAGCGGGCTGCGATCGTGCGCATCCAGGTCGCCGCGCTGGATGCGTTGCAGCAGCCGGTCGGACACCTGGGAGCTCAGGTAGCTTCCGCCGCGCGCCACCGTGCGCAGGGCGTCCAGCAGTTCGGCACTTGACGCCTTCTTCAGCACGAAGGCGCGCGCGCCACTGCGGATGGCGCTCACCACCGAGTTCTCGTCGTCGTACATGGAGAGAATCACGATCTTCACGGCGGGGCAGTGGCGCAGCAATTCCGTGGTCGCCTCGATGCCGTTCATGCCCGGCAGCCCGATATCCATCAACACCAGGTCGGGCGCGGTCTTCTTGCAGAGCTGCACGGCGTCGGCGCCGTTTTCGGCCTCCCCCACCACATGAAACTCCGCCCCACGCTCCAAAATCGTTCGCACCCCATCGCGAACCAGCTTGTGATCATCGACAAGTACAATGTCGAACGGCATATTTATCTCTCAGCGGCTTCCGGCGTCGCGGCCCGCACCGTCGTTCCTGTTTCCCGCGTACTCGTAATTGCAAGGTCGAGACCGGCCTGCGCGGCGTAGTGCTCCATACTCAACAGACCCAGTCCCCTTCGTCCGGACACCAAATCGGCCGGATCGAAACCTCGCCCATTATCGCGCACTTCCAGAATAGTACCGGTACGTGTGGACTTTACCGCGATTTCAATCGCAGAGCAACCGGAATGTTGCACCGCGTTCTCCACGGACTCCTGTAAAATCTGGTATAGCGCGCTCGCCAGCTTCGGGTCCAGCTTCAAGGAAGGGTCCACATTCAGCCGTAGCGTGCCTGGAAAGCGCGTCCGAATGCGCCCCGCCAGACGGTCCAGCGCCGGCCGCAGTCCAGCCCGTTCCACGGTCGAGGGGTTCAGCTCGTAGCTGTATTC
Source organism: Candidatus Solibacter sp. (assembly GCA_050014175.1). Lineage (GTDB taxonomy): Bacteria > Acidobacteriota > Terriglobia > Bryobacterales > Bryobacteraceae > Solibacter. Next base: position 3,916 of record JBEKDV010000126.1, read on the forward strand.
CCGCACGCTCTCCATCATTTCTTCGAGCAGTTTCTGGATATCGCCGATGCGCTGGCAGGCGTCCGCCGAGACGGTTTCCATGTCCATGCGGATCAAATCCAGTTGCAGCCCGAGCGCGGTGAGATTCTGTCCGATGGAATCGTGCAGGAACCTGGACACCATGGCGCGCTCGAACTCCTGTGCCTTGAGCGCGCCCAGCACGGTGTGGCGCAGCTCCTGTTCGGCCGCGGCCCACGGCGTGATTTCCCGCGCGCTGGCACCGGCAAACTGGATCTTGCCATCGATGCGCAGAGGGAATACGATCACATACCACGGGCCCTTGGCTCGCCGCTCGTGCAGCAGCACCGTCTCGCCGCCCAGCGCGCGCGCGAAACGCCCTCGCCAGGCGGTGGCCAGATCGGGTTCCAGCACGTCACCTGGGAACCGTCCCGCAAGCTCCGCCGCCGTTCGCCCAAACAGAGCCAGCGGGTCGCCGTACAGGCGCGCGAATGCGCCATCCGTGGAAACGATCCACTGGCAGGCCGGGCTCTGCTGAAGAAATATCTCCGCCAGCGATCCGGCGTCCGCCATGGGCCGTCTAGCGCTTGCGCGCCAGCGCCTTCCGCGCGGCTGAAGCGATGTCGCGTCCCACCAGGCCGTATTTCTCCAGCATCTCGTCGGGATGGCCGCTCTCCGCGTAGCGGTCGTGGATCCCCACGAACTCCATGACGCACGGATGGGTTTCCGCTACCGCTTGGGCCACGCGCACGCCCAGACCGCCGTCCACCAGATGCTCTTCGGACACCACGATGGCGCCCGTCTCCGCCGCCGCGCGGGCAATGGCGTCGCGGTCCAGCGGCTTCACGGTGTGCATATCGATCACCCGCGCCGAAATGCCCTCGGCTTCCAGGATGTCCGCCGCCAGCAAGGACTGGGCCACCATCAGTCCGTTGGCGATCAGGGTGATGTCCGTGCCCGCCGCCACTTCGATGGATTTACCGATCTCGAACTTCTGCTCCGCCCCGTGCACGACCGGCGCCTTGGGACGCCCGCAGCGGATGAACACCGGCCCATCGTAGGCCGCCGCGGCGCGCACCAGCGCCTTGGTCGAATTCTCATCGGCTGGCGCGAGCACCACAAAGCCCGCCAGCGAACAAGCCAGCGAGATTTCTTCGACGCTCATCTGCGACGGCCCGTCTTCGCCGATCGAGATGCCGCTGTGCGTTCCCACCACCTTCAGGTTGGAGCGCCCGTAGGCGGCGCCGATGCGCATCTGCTCGAAGCCCTTGTTCATCACGAACACGCTGAAACTGGCGATAAACGGAATTTTCCCCGACATCGCCAAACCGGCTCCCACGCCGACCATGTTCGATTCGGCGATGCCGCAGGAGAAAAAGCGGTCGGGGAATTCCTTGGCAAAATACGTCGTCATGGTGGATTTCGAAAGATCGGCATCCACCACCACCACGTCCTTATTCTGACCCCCCAGTTCCACCAGCGCGCGTCCGAAGGCCTCGCGCGTGGCGGCGCCCATCTTAATTTCGAATTTGGTTTTGGCAGGCATGGTTAGTTGAGCTCCTGTAGGGCCAGCTTCAATTCATCTTTTGTGGGCGCCACGCCGTGGAACTTGGGATTGTTCTCCATGAACGATACGCCTTTCCCCTTGATGGTGTGCGCCACGATGCACGTGGGCTTGCCCTTGGTGGCCGCGGCCTCCGCCAGCGCGCCTTGGATGGCAGCGAAGCTGTGCCCGTCGATCTCCAGCGTGTGCCACCCGAACTCGCGCCATTTTTCGGCCACCGGCGCAATCTCCATGATGTCGCTGACGAAGCCATCCAACTGGATGCGGTTGTAATCGACGAAGGCCACCAGGTTGTCCACCTTGTGGAACGCCGCCGCCATAGCCGCTTCCCAAATCTGCCCTTCCTGGATCTCGCCATCGCCCAGCATGACGAAGAATCGCGAGGGCCGCTTGTCCAGCCGCGCCCCCAACGCCATTCCCAGGCCCAGCGACAGCCCCTGCCCGAGCGAGCCCGTGGAGGCTTCCAGGCTGGGGATGAAGCGCATGTCGGGATGTCCCTGGAACACGCTGCCGAATTGCCGCAGGGTGTTCAATTTGTCTTTCGGCGCGTCGGGGTAACCGCGCTCCGCCATCACGCTGTAGAGCACCGGCGCGGCGTGCCCCTTGGACAGAATGAACCGGTCGCGGTCGGCCCATTTGGGGTTCACCGGATCGATCCGCATGTGGTTGAAATACAGTTCGACTACGATTTCAACCGCCGACAGCGATCCACCGGGATGCCCATTTTTGGCGGCGGTGATCATCTCCACGATGTCGCGCCGTACACGCTTGGCGATCGTTTGCAGTTCGTCTATGGATTTGGCCATGTGAAAGTACGATTCTAGCACCGAGACGGCTCCGCGCGGGTGTCTGGGATCGCACGGATCTGGTATAGTGTCGTGACATGAGCCGGACATTCTTCGCACGACTTGCGGCAGCCGCCCTGCTCCTGGCGGGCTGCTGGATCGCTTACACGCAAACCCAGGCGCAGCCTCCGAAACTCACCATCGCCAAGGTGAAGGACGATCTGTACACGATCGAGGGCGATGGCGGCAACGTCGCCGTGTATGTCACCAGCGAAGGCGTCATCCTGGTGGACGACAAGTACGAGCAGGACCACGACGGCATCATCGCCCAGGTCAAGACCGTGACCCCCCTGCCGGTGAAGTACATCCTCAGCACGCACTATCATGCCGATCACAGCGGCGGCAACGCCAAATTCCTGCCCACCGCCGAAATCATCTCCACGGCCAATGCGCGCACCAACATCGTCAACCACGTGCAGTCCAACGCGCCGCCCAATATGGCGGCGGCGCGGGTGACGTTTACCGAGGAGACGGCGGTGTTTCTGGGCGGCAAGGAGGTGCGCGCGCGGTATTTCGGCCGCGGCCACACCAACGGCGACGCCTTCGTCTATTTCCCGGCGCTGCGCACCATACACACCGGCGATATGATGGCGGGCACGACACCGCTGATCGACTATCCCGGCGGCGGCAGCGTGGTGGAGTGGGTCAAGACTCTCGACGCCGCCATGAAGCTGGATTTCGACACCGTGATCCCAGGGCACGGCGCCGTGACCACCAAAGCGGGGCTACTCAACTACCGCAACAACGTCGACAAACTGCGCGCCCGCGCGGCGGGCTTGATTCGCGAGGGCAAGAGCCAGGACGACGTGGCGAAAGTGATGACCGCCGAGTTCGGCTGGGCACCCACCGGCCTGCAGATGCAGTGGAGTCTCCCCGGCATGATGGCCGAGCTGAAGTAGCCTCGGCGCCCGTGTCAGATTAACGGGACTTCGGACGGTGACAGGGTAGAACTGTCCTCGCTACGGGAGAGGAAGTAACGGCGGATGTCATCCCGCAGCTTGGGTTTGCTGCCGGTCAGTTGCCAGATTCCCTGGCCGTCCCGGAAGATATCGGCGTGCGGATCGAAATCGTTGTCCCGCAGGATCTGCCAGCGGCTGCCATACCCGCGATTGGCCTTGGAGCCGTGCCAATGGTGTATGGCGTGGTTCTCCACGTAGCCGATGTTGCCTTTTACGGCCGCGTAGGCGCGGTCCTGCCAACGCCGGATGGAGGCTTCGTACGGCGCGCCACAGCTCACGGCTTCCGGGTGTCCGTCCGTGGTCCTTCCGATCAAGCCAAACGCCATGTACCAGTCGGCGGCGCCCAGGATACAGCTATCGAGCAGGCCCCCGACCTTATGCAGCGCATCGCGCCGGAACGCCCACGCGCCGCCCGTAGCCCCGGGAGTGGTGTTGCGGGCGCGCGATGGACGCAGGGCCGAACCGACCGGCGCCGGCGTGTAGTTCCACTGCGCGTAGGAGAACGAGGGCTGAACGCGGAACGGCCGGTGATCGGCGGTCATGTCGGAGTAGCCGGAGAAGAGCTGCACGAAGTCATGGTGCTGAAGCTGCTGGATGGCCTCCAGCGCCCAGTCGTACCGCGTCATGACGAAATCGCCATCCACGTAGGCGCCGTACTTCCAGCCGGCGGGGAAGCGACCGATGACGGCGTTCAGGATATTCTCTTTGTGCCACAGTTCGTGCTCCGTGCGCAGTTGAACGTCGAAAGGATCCGACCCGGTAACCTCAAAGGGGCGGTCCCCATAGGCCAACTCCCCGACGTGCAGCACTACGTTCGGGCTGTTGCGGATGTGAGGCATGAAGTGGACCATCAGATCGCGCCGGGTGCGGCAGCGAAATGGATTGCTGTAGGCGCACGCCACGTGCAGTAGCTGCGATTCCGCCCACGGGGACGGTGGGGTGGATGGGGAGGATATCAGCTCCCGTCGTGTGTTTTGTTCCGAGGAGTAATGGTATTCAGAAGCCATTGGACTATTGCCCGCATATCGATCGGTCATACCGTCCGCGTCCACGGCCCTATTCAGGGCGTCAACCATGCGGAAAACGGGACAAAATTGTCCCGCCGGTCTAACTACGATTTATTGATAAAAAAGTAAGTTAGCAGTACAAGAAGCAGGCAAAACGGGACAAAATTGTCCCGTTTTGCCTCCCATTCCCGTGAGCGGGGGCCGGCGCGTGCCTACCCCCCGATTCCATGTTACGGCGCGAGAGTGCGGATCCCAGGGGGTAGGGAAGGGGACAAATCCGGCTAAGATCCTACTGAATATCGACTTAGGGGTGCAAGAAATTATTTTATGTTGGTGTGACTCGACCTTTGTCTACTTCTTGACCGGCGCCGGCACCGTCTGATCTCCGTCGAAATACGCAAGGTAAGTGCTCCCGGCCGGCGCCAGCGAGTCTTTGCCCCGATGTCCGGGCGGCTCGATGTTTCTTTCGTTCTTATCCGAGCTTTTTCCCGGCGCCGCTTTTACCTTGAGCTTGGTTCCATCCACCGCGTCGGCCGCGATCAGGCGGAACATCGGCTTGCCGCCGCGGCGCAGGATGCCCTTCTTGCTCGCCGGCAGCGCCACTTCGCCGGTCACCGCCGCGCCTTTGGCGATCACCACCACGCCGTCCACCTGATAATCCTTGGCGGCCTGGAAGTGCAGCGCCAGTCCCTGCGCGGGATCGAGTGGCACGTCCTCCACCAGGGTGATCTCGAAGGGCCCGCCGCCCGGTACCAGCACCGTCCGCGCGGCCGGTGAGGCCGCCGAGGGCGTGATCGCGAGCGCCGCTGGATTGCCCGGCGCCGCGGGATTGCGCATGGCATCGATCACCGCCGCCGGCACATCGGCCTTGGAGAGCTTGATGATCTCCCGGGTCGAAAGATCGAACTTCGTTTTCGATGCCCGTATGTGGCCGATGATGACCGCCTCCGGCACCTCCGCCTCCACCATATCGATGATGCTCTTATTGGTGAGCGTGCCCGGCGCCTTCTGCTCCGCCACCGCCGCGTGCGGCGCGTTGGGTGTTGCCGGCGGCGCCGGAGAGGTATCGATGGACAGCCCCGGAATTTCCACGCCATGTGGCGTTACGCGCACCTTCTCCGAATGGAAGCACGCCCGCCAGTACACGAAACTCAGTACGAGCGCGACCCAGATCCACTTGCTGCGCCGCCGGCGCGGCCGGTCGGCCGGTTCCCGGGCCGGCGGTGCCGCCGGCGCCTGGGAGGGTGGCCGCGGCGGCTGCGATACCGGCCTTCCCAGCGGCGGCGCCAGGCCGGGATTGCTGAAGGCGCCGGAATCGAACTTGGTTTTCTGCGCCGCCAGCACCGTGTACATCACCTGCGTGCTCTGCCAGCGGTCCTTGGGATCCTTGCGGAGGGCGAGCGTAATGATCTCCACCAATTCCGCCGGCACATCAGGCACCAGGTCGGCGATGGGCTTGACCTCGTCGCGCAGAATCGCCGTCAGCGTGGTGATGGCCGAGTCGCCCGGGAATGCCTTCGTCCCGGTCAGCATCTCGTACATCACCACGCCGAAGGAGAAAATGTCGCTACGCGCGTCCAGCTTCTTGCCCTGCGCCTGCTCCGGCGACATGTACGCCACGGTGCCCAGAATGGAGCCTTCCACGGTGAGCGGCGCCGCCTCCAGGGTTTGCGTCTCTTCGGTCAGCTCCTGCGCCACGTTGATCTTGGCCAGGCCGAAATCCAGGATCTTCACCAGCCCCGAATCGGTCACCATGACGTTGCCCGGCTTGAGATCGCGATGGACGATCGCCGCCGCGTGCGCCGCGCGCAGAGCGTCCGCCATCTGGGTGCTGTATTGCAGCGTCCTGGCCACGCCCACGCCTCCGGGAGGAATCAGATCGGCCAGCGTTTTGCCCGACACCAGCTCCATCACCATGTACTCGGAGTCGTCTTCCGAGACGATGTCGTAGATGGTGATAATGTTGGGGTGATTCAGTCCGCTGGCGGCCTGCGCTTCCTGGATGAAGCGGCGGCGCCGCTCCGAATCGCCCGCGCTGGCGTTGGTCAGCACCTTGATGGCGACCATGCGATGGAGGCGCGCGTCCTGGGCCTTGTAGATATCGCCCATGCCGCCGGCGCCCAGTTTCTCGAGAACCTGGTAGTGGGAAATCGTGCGACCGATCACTTGACTAGTTTGTCACAAGTGACGGGGGAGTACGGGGCAGGGAAGGGGACCTATTCACCGCAGAGACGCAGAGAGAAGCGCAGAGATCTATGCCACGGGCGGGTCTGTGGTGGAACGTGATGGGAAGCCTGAGAAGAATGCCCCCACGAATGGGGGCATGGCAGCCTGAAAGGCTACTCTACGGTGCATCTACGAAAAATCAACGAGTTGCAGGCGGGTTTCCGGAGAGAAAATAAGACACAGGCCGGGAGGCCTGTCCCACTCACGCCTTCAGCAGATCGCCCTTGCGGTCGGTGGCTTTTGGCCACCATGCGCCCGGCACGAAGAAGTCCTGCCACCCCAGCTTGCACTCGTCGATCATCTTCAGGCCGTATTCGCTGCGTCCCAGGTCGTTCGGACCGGTGTTGTTGGTGCCGAAGGTGAATTTGCAGCCTGCGGCCTTGGCCATCCTGACGAACGCGGCGCTGGGGAGCTTGTAGCGGTCGTTCAGCTCGATGGCTACATGGTTCTTCGCCGCCGCGTCCACCACCTGCCGCATCCGCGGCTCGGTCCACAGCCTGTCGTAGTCCTTGGACAGTTGATCGGGAATGTAGGTCGGGTTTACGTAGATATCGATCGGCTCGTGCTCCAGAATGCCCACGGCGCGCTCCACCAGCGTGTCCATGAACTCCTGCGGATCGGCGATCGTGCCCACCTCGTCGGCCAGCCACGTCCGCATGCGCTTGCCGTGCCGGTCGGTCCACGTCATGGAATCCGTGAAGATGTAATCGAACAACCCCGCCGCCTTGCGCGTGACCAGTTGCATCCACTCGCGTCCCTCGGCCTGCATGGCGATGAAGCACGGCTGCCCCTTCATGCTCTCGTAGAACGCGACCACCCCGGCGTCGCTCTCGATGGGGAATCCCTTGCCGCAGTTGACCGCGATGCCGTAGGCGACGCCGTCGCGCCGCGATTTCGCCAGCGCCTGCTCCAGCGTCAGGCCGAGTTTCAGATGGACGTGGTAATCCACCACCGGATAATTTTCCCGCCCGAGCTCGATCAGCTTGCGGAAGGTCGCGTCCACCACCGGCGCTGTCGCGCCCGGCGCCGTGGCGTCGTCCGGCAAGGGCCGCACGCGGATGCTGCGGAAACGCGCCACGCTCCCCAGATTGTGGCATTGCAGGGCGAACTGGCCGTGGTCCAGGAAGCGCCCCGTTTCATGCCCTGCCGGGATGATCGGCGGGGTGGGCTCGGTGTAGTCCACCACCAGCATGTTGTCGAGCCGCACCTGCACGTTCTTGCCGCGCACCAGCACGTGCATCTTGAACCACTGGCCGTCGGCGATGAATTGCTTGTAGACGTTGCGCAGGCCGTACAACGAGCCGGTCTTCTTGCGCTCGCGATAGGTGCCCTCGCCGGTGGCCGTGTTGTTGATCTGGACCTCGAAGCCTTTGATCGGGAAGTCGGTTTCCTGGTAGGCCGTGTGGAAATACACTCCCGAGTTGCACGCCGTTTCCGCCAGCGCTTCGACTTCGAGCTCGAAGTTCTTGAAGTCGCGGCCGGTATAGAAGAGGTGCGAGCGCCCGCCGTTCGCCACAATCAGCCCGTCGCGGACACTCCATGCGTCTTTGTGTTCGCTGGGACGCCATCCGTCCAGATTCTTCCCGTTGAACAACGGGATCCAAGGCTCGTCCGCCGCCAGTAAGGGTAACGATGCCAGTCCGCCTACGAATGCACGCCGCGATAGTTTCACAAGTTCAGTATATGTCCATGGGGCGGGGGCGGAACAGCGTCTTCCTGTTGGCCGCCGATGAACGCCGATGAACGCGGATAAGCAGAAGGCCATTTATCCGTGTTCATCTGCGTTCATCAGTGGCCCAATGTCTTCCTCGGGTAAATGGCTGTCCATGCAAGCGATTTCAAGATTCGATTGACTTCAACCTTGCCTTCCTCTATCGTCACAACTTGGGGCACCCATGAAACGCATCTCCGCGCTGCTCTTCGCCTGCGCGCTCGGCTTCGCCGCGGAGCCGGAAGTTCTCAAACTCTCCGGCGACACCGAAGGCGTGCACGACCCCGTCATCATCAAACAGAAGGACACCTACTACGTCTTCTGCACCGGCGGTGGACGCGGAGGCGCCGGCGGCATCATCCCCATACGCACGTCCAAGGACCTCATCCACTGGACGAACGCCGGCAACGCGCTCGCCGGCGTGCCGGAGTGGGGCAAGCAGGAGATCCCCGGCGCGCGCGGCGCCTGGGCGCCCGACATCTCCTATTACAAAGGCAAGTATCACCTCTACTACGCCCTCTCCACCTTCGGCAGCCGGAATTCCGCCATCGGCCTCGCCACCAACCCCACGCTCGATCCCGCCGACCCCAAGTACAACTGGAAAGACGAAGGCATGGTGCTGCGCTCCTTCCAGGACAAGGACGATTGGAACTCCATCGACCCCAACCTGGTGGTGGAAAGCGAGGATAGCGTGTGGTTGAACTGGGGCAGCTTCTGGGGCGGCATCAAGATGCGCCGTCTCGACCCCGATACCGGCAAGCCCTCAGACAAGTACCCCACCGTGTACTCGCTGTGCAGCCGCCCACGCGCGGAGCCCATCGGCGGCTCCGTGGAGGCCCCGTTCATCGTCAAGCACGACGCCTGGTGGTACCTCTTTGTTTCCTACGACCGCTGCTGCCGCGGCGTCAACAGCACCTACAACGTAGTGGCCGGCCGCGCGCGGCAGATCGTCGGACCGTACGTCGATAAAGATGGTAAGCCTCTCGCCGAAGGCGGCGGCACGCTGGTGATCGCCGCCACCACGCCCAACTGGCGCGGTCCCGGACACGAGGCGGTCTTGCAGGAACCGGGCCAGGACTACCTGGTGTTTCACGCGTACCACGGCACCACCGGACGCAGCTTCCTGCACATCTCCACCATGATCTGGGAGAACGGCTGGCCACGCGTGGGAGCGCTTCCCTAAGCACCGCATACACCGCTGGAGAACCTCATGAAACTTTCACGACGCAACTTCGCTCTCACCCTGGCGGGCGCGCCTTACATCCTACGCGGCCAGCCGGCCGCACTGCGCGCGCGCATCAAAATCGATACGGAGCGCGTCATCGGCGACATCGATCCGTTGCTCTACGGCAACTTCATCGAGCACCTGGGCCGCTGCATCGATGGCGGCATCTTCGACGAAAAATCGCCGCTTTCCGATGCCAACGGCTTCCGCAAGGACGTGTTGGAAGCGGTGCGCAAGCTCAAGGTCAGCCTGCTGCGCTGGCCGGGCGGCAACTTCTCCTCCAACTACCACTGGCGCGACGGCATCGGGCCGCGCGACCAGCGCCCGGCGCGCCTGGAGATGGCCTGGGGCACGGTGGAGAGCAACCGCTTCGGGACCCACGAGTTCCTCAATTACGTGGAAATGCTGGGCACGCAGCCCTACATCTGCGCCAACCTCGGCACCGGCACGTGGACGGAAGCCCAGCAGTGGGTGGAATACTGCAATTCCGCCGAAGACACCGCCATGACGCGCCTGCGCCGCCAGAATGGACGGCGCGATCCGTGGAAGGTCAAGATCTGGGGTTTGGGCAACGAGATGGATGGTCCGTGGCAAATGGGCCACCGCAGCGCCGAGGACTACGGGAAGTTCGCCCTGGAAGCGGCCAAGCTGATGAAGTGGACCGACCCCTCCGTCAAGCTGATCGCCGCCGGCAGTTCCAACTTCGGTCCGGGGAGCGACTGGACCGCCTGGAATCGCACGGTTCTCGAACACCTCCGCCAGCACGCCGACTATCTGTCGCTGCACCTCTACGTGGGCAACCGCAACAACGATTTCGGCGACTTCATGGCCAGTTCCATGGAACTCGACCAGCGCACCAGGACCGCCGCGGGCATCATCGACGCCGCTCTTTCCGGGCAGGCCGGCAACCGCAAGATCTACATCGCCTGGGATGAATGGAATGTCTGGTACCGCGCCCGCGGCAACACGGAGCGCGGCCGCCGCATCCTGGAGGAGCACTACAACCTGGAGGACGCGCTGGTGGTCGCCACGTTCCTCAATTCCTTCGTCAACCACGCCCACGTCGTCAAGATCGCCAACATGGCGCAACTGGTCAACGTCATCGCGCCCATTCTCAGCAACGACAAGGGCATCTATCTGCAGACCATTTACCATCCGCTGGCGTTGTTCGCCAACCACGTCAAAGGCAAGGCCCTGGAGCTTTTCGTGGACAGCCCCAAGTATAAGAGCGCCCGTTTCGACGATGTGCCGTACCTGGACGTCTCCGCCGCGCTCGACAACGGGCAACTGGTGATCAACGCCGTCAACCGGCACCGCGATCAGTCGCTGGCGGCCGAGTTCGAACTGGAGGACAAGCAGTTCTCCGGCGCGGTCGCGGTTTCCGAAGTTACCGGCCCCGATATTAAAGCGGAGAACGATTTCGATAAGACCACGGTGCAGACGGTGGAGCGCTCTGCCACCGCCGAGGCACGCCGCCTGCGCTACAGCTTCCCGCCGCATTCGTATACGATGCTGAAGGTGAAGACGGCCTGAGGAGGGGAAGACTCGCTCATACATCGAGCGCCGGACCCGGCGGAGAGTCGCCGATCGGACGGCAGCGGGACTCGAAGATCCGGATCAGTTCCGGCTTCTACACTGCGCCGGACGCGGCCGCGAGGACCACATCGGCGAATTCTTCTTCATCAAACGCGGGCTCCCAGTCATTCATCAGCAGGAACGTGACAAGAAGGGAGGGTCCATCCGATACTCGCCAGGCAATCACTCCGCGAGTTTCTTGAATGCCTTGCCGTATCGCTGGTGCGCCAATTCCTGAGCCGCCTCGAACTTCCTCCGCCGCACGGAAGCCTCGGCAGGGGCGACGATCAGGCGTTTGCCGTCGGTGCTGACATCCAGCGTCGTTCCCGGATCGATCTTCAGGAGGTCGAGGATCGGGCGATCGATTACCAGCGCCAGGCTGTTTCCGTGTCTCGTCAGCTTCTTCAGCATGCGCACTCCGTATCTCCAATGTATCACCAATGGGAATTTGCGGAGCCACCGCTACTGCCGCGCTATCACCCCTGGCGGGCATAAGCTGGCAAAATGGTTGAGTGACCTTCCACGCGCCAGCATTCAATAACCTGCTGCAGCCGATCGAGCGGCGCCTGGCCCGCGTCGATCTTCGCAAGCACGAGGACAAAATTCTGTTGCTGCTGGCGCTGGTCATCAGCGCCATTGTCGGTCTGATTGTGGTTGCCTTCGTGGCGGTCACCGAGCGCATGGGCCGGGTGCTGGTGACGGCCGGAGGCGTGCAGCGCGTGCTGAGTCCGCTGGCCGGTTCGCTGGTGGGCGGCTGGTTGCTCTTCAAGTACTTTCCCGATGCCCGGGGCAGCGGAATCCCGCAGACGCGGGTAGCGCTGGTCCTCGAAAACGGCATCATCAGCTTGCGCACGGTGGTGGGCAAATTCATCTGCTCTTCCATTTCCCTGGGCAGCGGCGTAGCGCTGGGCCGCGAAGGCCCGTCGGTCCATATCGGCGCCGGAATTGCGTCGGCGGCGGGCCGCCGTCTCGGCTTGAGCCACGAGCAGGTTCGATCGTTGATTCCGGTGGGCACGGCGGCCGCGGTAGCGGCGGCTTTCAACACACCCTTGGCGGCGGTGCTGTTCACTCTGGAAGAGATTCTGGCGGATCTGCACGCGCGGGTGGTGGGGTCGGTGGTGATCGGCGCGGCCACATCCTGGATCGTCCTGCGATTGATCTTAGGGGACGAGCCTCTCTTTCACGTCCCGGCGTACCAGTTGGTACACCCGCTGGAGTTTTTCATCTATGCCGTACTCGGACTGCTGGGCGGTCTGGTATCGACCGCCTTTGTGAAACTGCTGCTCTGGCAGCGCGCCCGTTTCCAACAGGCGCCCGAGCGATGGAAGCCTTTCACACCGGCCGTGGGCGGTCTGACGGTGGGATTGCTGGCCCTCGCCGCGCCGGGCGTGCTGGGCGTTGGCTACAACCTGGTGAGCGACGCACTGAACGGCCAGATGGCGCTGAAGATGATGCTGCTGCTCCTGGTGCTGAAACTGGTGGCCACCAGCACAAGCTACGGTTCGGGAAATGCCGGCGGTATCTTTGGTCCCGCGCTGTTCATCGGAGCGATGCTGGGGGGCTCGGTGGGGCACGTCGCCCACTTCCTGTTGCCCGACCACACCGGCAACGCCGGCGCGTATGCCCTGGTCGGCATGGGAGCGGCGTTCGCCGGGATTGTGCGCACCCCCATGACCAGCGTCATCATGATCTTCGAGGTGACGCGCGACTACACCATCATCGTGCCGTTGATGATCGCCAACCTGTGCAGCTACGTGCTGGCACAGAAGCTGCAAAGGCTGCCGATCTATGAGGCGCTATCCCGGCAGGACGGCATCACGATGCCATCGTCGGCGCATCGTCCGGAGCCCTTGACCGTGGAGCCGGCCATGCGGCCGTTGGACCACGCTGCGTCCGCCATCGCCGGTCCGCCGGCTGGTCCGCATGTCCATCCGGATCAGCCATTGGACCTGGCATTACAGCGCATGGGAGAAGCGGGTGTGGACGAGATCCCGGTAGTCAGCCGGGCCGGGGGGGCGCAGATTGGCGTGCTCCACACGCAGGATGCGCTCGGCGCCTACAAGAAGCTCGCCGGTTCCAAGGAACGGGAAAAGATGGCTGCCGTGTCGGCGCAAAACTGGCTCCCGGCGGTGGCGGCTATTACCGTAGCGGCGGTGCTCATCGTATCCGGGCTTCTCTTTTGGCAGCGCACCCGCCGCTCCGATATGGGCATTCAAGCTTACCGCAGCGGCGAGAAGCTGCTGGCGCAAGGACAGGTTGACGAAGCCATCTCGGCATTTCGGAACGCCCTGGCGCACACCCCGCGGGATCTCAAGTCGCGGGCCGCACTGGGCCTCGCTCTCGTCGAGTCGGGTCACTTCGAGGACGCTTCCTCCTATCTGTCCGAGGTGGCTAAGGCGGATCCGCGCAACGGCCCTGTCCGCATGGGGCTGGCCGAGATCTCGCTCGCCGGAGGAGATAAGAAGCAGGCACTGGAACTCCTACGGCAGGCGCTTTCCAAGGAGTGGCCGGCGGAAGAAGAGTCCCGGCGCAGGAGCGCGCAACTGGAATTCGCCTGGTTGCTGAGCGATGCGGGACGGGGAGGCGAGGCGATCTCCCTGTTGATGTCGATGATCGAGCAGCACGGAGACGATCCCGCGCTTGGGAAAAAGGCTGCGGACACGGTGAAGGCCATCGGTTCACCGGAGCAGGTAGAGGCCGCCTACGCGGAGCTGGCCAGCCACTTCCCCGCGGACGGCAGTGTCTGGCTGAGGCTGGGCGATGCGAGATACGCCGCCGAGGAAGACATGCCCGCTCTGGATGCGTACCGGTTCGCCGCCAAGAGCGATCCCGCGAACGCGGATACGGCCCGCGCGGTGGCGCGCGTCGAGGAGATTCTTCGTCTGGATCCGACCCGGCGAGGACTGGCCGTGCGGGAACGGGCGCGGCGTTGGGATGAGATCCTGCGGCGGGTCCTGGACGCCGCCGCCGCTTGCGGACCGTCTGCGGAGATCGAAAAGGCAAAGGCGCTCCTGAAGAAGCGGGCGGTCAGTCTGGCGGCCTCGGACCAGAAGATGGAGACGGCTCTCCGCATCTGGAACGGTGCGGCGGCGGCCTGCAGGAGCGATGCCGTGATGGCGCACATTTTGTCGAAGGTCCGGGAATAACCTGACTTTCGCACTTCGCGTTCAATTTTCGAAACGCCGAGGCGCAAGTGTAATGCCTGCATGGTGAATTTTCAGAAAACCGCTGAGTGAAGACCTACCCTCTTTTCAATCCGCTGGAT
>JBEKDV010000127.1:0-18242 GCA_050014175.1 Candidatus Solibacter sp.
AAAACCTGGGAACTGCTGGGGGCGCAGTTCGCCGGCTATGCGCTCCTGATGGGCGTGCTGCTAGCTCTCTTCCGCACGCAGTACGACCGCCCATTCGGGCGCTCGCTCGGCTGGGTCACGCCCAGCCTGCCGTTTTTTCCCATCGCCACCGGAGGAGTGGGCCTCGCCATGGCGGTACTGCTGCTCGGCGGGCTGATCCATACGCCGCGCACCGAGAATGCCCTGACGGAGTTGCTCAGGGACCCGACTTCGCTGATCCTGGTGGCCCTCTTCGGCAGCATCGTGGCCCCGGTTTGTGAAGAACTCGTGTTCCGCGGGTTCGTGCAGCCTCTGCTGGTGCGCAGTCTGGGCGCCTTTGCCGGCATTCTGGCCACGGCCCTGCCCTTCGGCCTGCTCCATTTTTATGAGTACGGCAACTCCTGGCGCCACGTGCTGCTGATTGCGCTCTCCGGCGCCGGCTTCGGCTGGATGCGGCAGGCCACCGGATCCACCAAGGCGGCGGCCGGCATGCACGCCGCCTACAACGCCTTTCAGTTCGTGCTGCTGTTGATGGCCAAGGGCCTGCCGCGGTAGCGCAAAAGGGCGAATGTTTCCAAGCGGATCATCGCGTCCCGTTCCGGGTGCCGATGCCGCTCGGAAACCTACTCCGGGAACTCACCGTTCGCCCTCAGAAGCGCTTCCCGCAGCAGCCCGGCCATCTGTCCGGCCGCCTCGCCATGAAAGAGATTCCCGTGATGAGCGTGCACCTCGAGGATTTTCAGGCCTCTATCGCACAGGTCGCGCCAGCCGTAGCGGGGATCCTCCAGTACAACGGCGGTGATGGGCTCCTCGCGCGCCACAAACTGGATTACCGGAAACGAGGCGCGCCCTGGCCTGTAAACCCTCGTCGCCTTCCGGCGCAGCAATCTGCCCCAATGCCCCACATGCGGCAGAATCTCCCACGGCTTTATCTTCACTTCGCCGCTCATCGCCTTTCGAAAATACCGCCAGTAGTTCTTCCAGCTGCGCCACAACTTGGGATAGCCCGGCGCCGGAGCGTCGAACAGCACCACCAGGCGAACCTCTTCGCCCATGGCCGCCAGGCGTCGCGCGGTTTCATACGCCACGATGCCGCCCAGGCAGTAGCCTCCCAGCACTCGCGGGCCCTTGGGCAAACTCGCCCGGATGGCCGCGCACGCCTCGGTGGCAAGCCGGCGTACATTCTGGCCCAAGTCTCCGTCCGGCGCGGCCTGCGGCAGGACGAAAAACGGCTGTTCCGCCCCTAGATTCTCCGCCAGTTCCCGGTAACAGAGCGGACCCGCGGCGGTGGTGGTGATGCAGAGAAACGGAAGCCGCCCGCCGCGCGGCTGCAATTTGAAAAAGGCCCCCTCCGTCTCCTCCATGCCACCGGCGCCGCTCAGAAAGGCGGCCATCCGCGCCGGTGTGGCGGCGCGCACCAGCGCGGCCAGCGGAACCTCCTTGCCGAAGTACTTCTCAATCAGCAGAATCAGCCGCGTCGCCGCCAGGCTGTCGCCACCCAATGCGAAGAAGCTGTCCCCGATGCCGGCGCGCTCGATGTCGAGCGCTTCGCGCCACAGATCGGCCAATAGCTGCTCGGTGAGCGTGGACGGTTCCTCATCGCCCTGCGCCGCTCGCGCGGCGCTGCCATCGGGCGCCGGCAACGCCTGCCGGTCGATCTTGCCGCTGGGGGTCAGCGGCATCGCCGTCAGCGGAACCAGCGCCGCGGGCAGCATGTGCTCCGGCAGGCGCTGCGCCAGGTAGGTCCGCAGGGCCTCCTGGTTGGGCGCAGCCTCGCCCGCTGGTGTGAAGTAGGCCGCCAGCCTCTCCCTGCCCTCGTCGCCTAAAACGATGGCCGCGCATTGCCGGATCGCTTCGTGTCCCTCCAGCACCGCCTCAATCTCCTCCAACTCGATCCGAAAGCCGCGGATCTTTACCTGGCGATCCACCCTTCCGGCAAACACCAGGTTGCCGTCCGGCAGGCGAAAAACCATATCGCCGGTCCGGTACATACGGCCGCCGGCCTGGCCGCCGAACGGATCCGCCAGGAATCGCCCGGCTGTCTCTTCCGGCCGGTTCAAATAACCAAGCCCCACGCCGGCGCCGCCCAAGTACAGTTCCCCCACCACCCCCGCCGGAACCGGCGCGCCGCGGCCATCCAGCACATACGCCCGCAGGTTGGCGATGGGACGGCCGATGGGCACCAGACCGGCGGCCTCCCAACTGGAGCAACCCGCTTCATAAATGGTCGCCGTGGGGCTGGTTTCGCTGGGGCCGTAGGCGTTGAACCACCGCACCCCCGCGCCCGTAAGGCGCCGCCAGCAGGCAAACGCCTCCGGATTCACGCGCTCCATACCCACAATCACGGCGCGCAGGGTTGCCGGCAGCCCCGTTCCCGATTCCAGGGCCGCCACCCATTCCTTCCACCACGTCGCCGGAACCCCGGTGATGGTGATTGCCCGGGATTCCAGCAGCCGCAGAAACTCGCTCAGCGAATTGCCCGCGGCGTCCAGGCAGAAGACCAGCGTGGCCCCGCGGCTCAGATAGTTGAACACCTCCGCCACGAACACGTCCGTGCCCATGGAGGCAAATTGCAGCCGGCGGTCCTTCTCCGTGATGCCGAACACCCGCGCCGCCGCCACGCTATGGTTGACCAATGCCCGGTGGGCGAGCGCCACGGCCTTGGGCCGGCCCGTCGAGCCCGACGTGTAGATGACGTACGCCGTGCGCGCAGGCGTGGCCGCGCACGGCGGATCGGGTGCTGGACCCTCCGGCTCCGCCGCCAAGCTCAGCACCCCAAGGCCCAGGCTCTCCAGTTTCCCGCGGTCTTCCGGCGCCGCGATCACGAGCTTCGGCCGGGCGTCCGCCGCCATCCCCGCCAGCCGCTCCAAAGGAAGGTCGGGCCGCAACGGCAAAAACGCCGCGCCCGCTTTCAGCACGGCCAGAATCGCCACCACGGCTTCCGGAGACCGAGCCAGGCACACGCCGATCAGATCCTCCGGCCCCACACCGCTCTCCCGCAACGCCCTGGCGCCATGGTTCGCCCGCCGGTTCAGCTCCTGGTAGCTCATCCTGCCCTCGGGCCACTCCAGCGCCGTGGCGTCCGGCGTGCGCTGCGCCTGCCGCTCGATCAACTGGTGCGCGCACGCTTCCGATGGAAACTCCGTCTCCGTTTCGTTCACGGTCCGGAGCAGCCACTGCCGCTCGGCCTCGCCAATCATCGCCACATCCCACAGCCGGCCCTCGGGCTTTTCCATGAACCCGCGGATCATGGTACGCAGGTGATCCACCATGGCGAACACCGTCGCCGGGTGGAACCGTTGCGGGTCATAGACAATCTCCCCGTGGAACAGAGGGACGCCATAGGCCACCAGGGTCAGGGTGGAATCGGTTCGCTGCAGGCGCCGAAACTTCCGCCCTGCCCAGGCGCCTCCCAGGCGGGGGAAGAACTCCTCCGGGGAGATATGTTCGTAGACCAGGACGCTGTCGAATGGAGCCGTTCCCGCCGGCCATCCGCCCCAGTTGCAGGCAAATTCCAGAGGCGTACGATGGAACTCCCTCTGCGCCTCCCAGGCCGCGCGCATCTGGCGCAGCCAATCCGATACGCGCGCGGTCTCGTCCACCTTCACGCGCAGCGGCAAGGTATTGATGAACAGTCCCGCCCTTCGGTCCGTCCGCCGGCGGCCGGCCCGCGTGACGCCGAAAACCACATCCTCGCGCCCGCCGTAGCGGCTCAGCAGCAGTGCCCACGCGCCTTGCAGCAAGGTGTGCGCGGTGACCCCCTGCCGCCCCGCGAACTCATGGATGGCGCGCGTCTCGTCTTCGTCAAAGCAAAAGGCCGCTCGCGGCGATTCCGCCGCGTCCCGCGGCCCTCCCCGCAGGCGGTCCGTGAGCGTGCCCGCCGCCGCGGACACCCCAGCCAGATAGCCGCGCCAATAGCGCTCGGCGCCTGCCTCGTCAAAAATATCTTCCGGCTCGGGACTCGCCGCCGGTTCGCCCGGCATGCGCCCTTCGTACGCCGCCAGCCACTCCTGCCAGACCGTGGCCAGCGATCGAGCGTCGAGCAACGCGTGGTGGAGCGTCCAGACGATGGTCGAACGTTCTCCAGGCATGCGGATCAGGACGAAGCGCATCGGCACGCCGTCTTCGAAGCGGAAACCCCGCGCGCGGTCGGATTGCAGGAGATCCGCCATGGCCGCCTGCGCCTCTTCCGCCCTCAGTCCCCTCCAATCCAACTCCTGCCACACGTCGGGCGGCAACTCCTCCACCGCCTGATGCGGTTCGCCTCGCGGGCTCATCTCGATGCGCGTTCGCAGCGCCTGGTGACGGCGTGCCGTCAGCCGCCATGCCTCCCGCAAGCGCGCCAGATCGGCCTCTGCGGCAAGTTCGCAGACGTCCTGTAGAAGATAGACCCCCGAGCGCGGCCCACGCAGCGATGCCAGCACCATGCTTCGCTGCATGGGGCTCAAGGGGCGGGAATTGGTTTCCTCCGCCGCCAGGCGACGCGAGACTCTCATGTTGCGCAGCGTCCCCGGGCGGTGCGCCGAGGCGTCAGCACCAACATGGGGCAGCGCTCTCCTAAAGTATAGGCGCCCGTGGAACAGGAGAGTTCGTCAAAATACTCGCGCAGGATGGCCCGCTGTTCCGGCAGGGTTGGGAAAAAGTGGACGGTTGGGGCATCGCGATACAGCTCCATGGCGCGGATGGCTTCCACGTCCCAACCACGCGTGGCGGCCACCAGCGCCCGGCCTAAACGATGCGCCGCCCAGTACCGGTACACGGCGTCCACCGCCACTCCCTCTCGCACGCTCCGCTGCATGGCCATCAACAGCCGGAATTTGAAGTGATGGAAACTGGGGTTCTCGGGGCCGGCCAGGCTCTCCATGACCGCGGCCGGCTCCTCTCTCTTCTCCGGTTGCGCGTAGCAGCGCACAATGTAGATTCCATCGCTCTTCAGCGCCGCGAACACCGACTCGGCCACGGTGCGGAATCCGTCCGGGTAGGATACGCAGCTCATGGACCCGTCGCCGATGGCGATATCAACCGAAGAAGGCCGCAAGGGCAGCGACAGCCAGTCGCCGCGAACCGCCCGGCGGACTCCGGCGATATCCCCGGGCCAGACGGAACGGATCATCTCGTGAGAGAGGTCCACGGCCAGGAGCGGGCAGCGTGCGGGCCAACGCATGGTGGCGATGTCGGCCGTAACGCCCAGCATCAGGCCATGCAGCGGCCGGTCGCCTGCCGCGGCCGCATAGGCCGATACGGCCCGCTCCATGGTCTCGAGCTCCCCGCGCGCCGGCCGAAGCGGCGATCCCAAAGCCGCGTAAACCCGCGCGAGGTTATCCCAGTAGGTTTCTGTGTGAACCTGAATACTAACCATGCCGCTGCCAAGATTATAGCGGTAAGCGGGCCCTCAACCTTGGTCAAGTCGCAGGCGGCCCGGTCCGGATCGCGCCGGCGCCTAGTATCCTGACAATGGGGCGGACGCAATCGTCCGTGCGCGCGTCCCCCGGTCGCGCTCTTTGCGCCCCGCTACGCGACACTGGAGAAATGAGGTCAATGGAATGAAACGAAGGGTAGCCATGAAACTCGCGCTTGCGATGCTTGCGGGCGCCATATTGTGCGGGTCAGTCCGCGCCCAGACGCCGCCCGGGCAGCGCATGGTGATCATGATCAGTCTGGACGGCTTTCCCGCCTACGCGCTGGACGATGCCAAGCTGCCGGTTCCCACCCTGCGGCGGCTGATCGGGCAAGGTGTCACGGCGCGCATGACCACCATCAATCCGACGGTCACCTGGCCCAATCACACCACGCTGGTCACCGGCGTGCGCGCCGACGAACACGGGCTCCTGGTCAACGGCAGCCTGGTGGCGACGGGGGCATGGCCGCCGATCAAGGTCGACCCCATGATCGACAAGGTGAAGATGGTCCACGTCCCGACGGTCTACGATGCCGCGTACCAGGCCGGGCTGACCACGGCGCAGATCGATTGGGTGGCCATCAACCATGCGCCCACCATCACCTGGCCGTTCAACGAATGGGCGACGGCGGCCGGCCCGGTGGAGCAGGAGATGATCCGCAAGGGCGCGATCACGGCCGCCGATGTGGAGGACTTCACCAAGGCGAACATCCTGTTCCGCGACCAGATCTGGACCAGGGCGGCGGTGTATCTGATCCGCGAGCACCGGCCCAACCTGATGCTGCTGCACTTCCTCTCGCTCGATTCGGTGCACCATGCCTTCGGTCCCAGGAGCCTGGCCGCGACCTCGGCTATCGCGTTCCTGGATAGCTGCGTGGAAAAGGTGGCGGCGGCGGTTCACGAGGCCGGCATGGACGATCGCACCACCTTCCTGATCGTGGCGGATCACGGGTTCAAAGGGTACACGAAGGAGATCCGGCCGGCTATCGCGCTGGCGGCGGCGGGCCTGACCGGCAAAGTGCACGTAGTGGCGGAAGGGGGCACGGCAATGATCTATCTCGACCGCGCCCAGGCGGTGGAACTGCTGCCCAAGACCGTGCAGGCGCTCCAGGGGCTGGAAGGCGTCGGCCAGGTGGTCGGGCGGGATGGCTTTGCCGCGCTCGGTTTGCCGACGCCGGACAAGGACCCGCAGATGAGCCAGTTGCTGCTGACGGCCAAGGACGGGTATTCGTTCTCCGGCGCCACGGGCGGCCCGGTGACCGCCGCCGTACCGCAGCAGCGCGGCAGCCACGGATACCTGGCCAGCGACCCGGACATGGACGCTCTGTTCATCGCCAGCGGCTACGGAGTCGGCGCGGGCGCCCTCTCCGGGCGGATTTCCAACCTCGACGTGGCGCCCACCATCGCCAAACTCCTGGGCGTGCCGCTGCCATCGGCAAAAGGCAAACCGCTGCCGCTCCAATGATAGTCTGGAAGTAAGCCCACACATGGTAGAAACAATCGAATGGACCGCGCGGGGCGTGGTCATGATCGACCAGACCCGCCTGCCCCTGCACGAAGAATACGTGACCTGCCGGAATTACCAGGAGGTGGCCACGGCCATCCGCGACATGATCATCCGCGGCGCGCCGGCCATCGGGGTGGCCGCCGCCATGGGAGTCGCCATCGGCGTGCAGTACGCGAGCGAAGCGGGCCTCGATGCCCAGGTGGAGGCGATCTGCGAGACGCTTGCCAAAACGCGCCCCACGGCGGTGAATCTCTTCTGGGCGATCGACCGCATGAAGCGCCTGTACCGCGCGCTGCGCGGCCAGCCCCTCGACGAAATCCGCGCGCGGCTGATTGCGGAAGCGCAACTGGTGCGCGAGGAAGATATCGCCATCAACCGCGCCATCGGGCGGCACGGCGCGGCGCTGGTGCCGGACCACAAGACGGTGCTCACGCACTGTAATGCCGGCGCGCTGGCCACCGCCGGGTACGGCACGGCGCTGGGAGTGATCCGGGCCGCGCGCGAGAGCGGCAAGCAGATCGATGTGTTCGCCGACGAAACGCGCCCGTTTCTGCAAGGCGCGCGCCTCACCGTCTGGGAACTCCAGCAGGATGGCATCCCGACCACTTTGATCACCGATAATATGGCCGGCCACTTCATGAAGTCGGGCCGCATCGGCTGCGTGGTGGTGGGCGCGGACCGCATTGCCGGCAATGGCGACGTGGCCAACAAGATCGGCACTTACCCGGTGGCCGTGCTGGCGAAGGAGAACGGGGTACCGTTTTACGTCGCCGCGCCCGTCTCGACGCTCGATCTCACCCTGGCATCGGGTGACGAGATCCCGATCGAACAGCGCGCGGCGGCCGAGGTGACGCACGTTTTCGGTCACCAGGTGGCGCCGGAAGGCACGGCGGTAGAGAACCCGGCCTTCGATGTGACCCCGTCGCGCTACGTCACCGCCATCATCACGGAAAATGGCGTGGTGCGCGCGCCGTATGAGGAATCGCTCAAGAAAATCGTGGGCCAAAGCGCCCATGTTAAGGTGAAATCGTGATGAAGAAAATTGTCGCCACACTGCTTTGCGCAGTTGCCCTGTTTGCCGCCGACCCGGTGCGGCGCGCGCCCGGCTTTTGCCTGATGGATACCACCGGACAATGGCGGGACCTGGCCGATTACCGCGGCAAGATCGTGCTGGTGGAGTTCATGAAGACCGATTGCCCGCATTGCGCGGCTTTCAGCGGCGTGCTCGGCAGCCTGAAGGCGCAGTTTGGCGACAGGCTGGCCGTACTGGCCATCGCCAATCCGCCGGATACGGCGCAAACCATGACCCAGTTCGTCGCCGGGCACAAACTCACCTACCCGCTGCTGTACGATCAGGGCCAGGTGGGCTATTCCTACGTGCGCGCGGGGTCGATCGATCTGCCGGCCGTGTATCTGGTCGACGCCAGCGGAATGATTCGCAACTCCTGGCAAAATGGCCCCCTGACGACGGACATCTTCGAAGGCGGCGGGCTGTCGCGGGAGATCGATAAGCTGCTGGCGGGGGCTCCGGCCAGGAAGTAGCGCCTCCATGAGGAGACTTTCCAAAGACCGCGGTTCCGGAACCCAGCCGCTGGGCCCGCTGGAGGTCGCGGTAATGGAGATCCTGTGGGAACGCGGCGAAAGCAACGTGCGCGAGGTGGCCGAGCGCCTGGGCCGTCCTCTGGCCTACACGACGGTGATGACCACGCTCGACCGGCTGTTCAAGAAAGATCTGCTGGCGCGGCGTAAAGCCGACCGCGCCTTCTTCTACTCACCCGCCTTGGATCGCGCGCAGTGGGAACACAAGCGGGCCGGCGATTTTGTGGCGGGCTTCCTCGCCGTGGCGGAGCCTTCGCGCGATCTGCTGATTTCCTGCCTGGTGGAGGCGGTGGGCGGGCACGATGAAGCTCTGCTGGACGAGTTGGAGAAGAAGATCAAACTCCGGCGCAAAGAGTTGTCGCGGAGGTCGAAGCCATGATGGCGTCTTACCTGCTTCGTTTGCTGTGCGTTTGTCTGGCGGCGTTTTTCGTCATCCACAGCGTGGTGGGCGTGGCGGTTGCCGCCGCCGGCGGGGCCGCCGTGCGCGCGGCGCGGCGCATGCGCCCCCGATCGGGGGGAAGATTTCTGCTGGCACTGCGTCTCTTGCCGGCGGCGCTGGGGTTATTCGTGGTGGGGGGACTTTGCGTGCCCAGCTACCTGTGGCTGGAGCCCGAAACCAACGCCGAAGAGTTGGGCGCCGGGTGTCTGGCGGCGGCGATTCTGGCGGCGGCGGTGTGCAGCCTCGCGATGGCTCGCGCGCTCCGCGCCGCCGTGCGTGCGGCGCGCCATGCCCGCGGTTGGGAGCGTTTGGGCCGGCTTTCCACGCTGCCCGGTTGGCAGCGGCCGGTCCGGATTTTGGATGCCCCGGCGCCCCTGCTCGCACTGGTGGGCGTGCTGCGTTCGCGGATGGTGATTTCGACGCCGGTGATCGAGGCGCTATCGGCGAGGCAGTTGGCCGTCGCCCTCCGCCACGAGGAGGCGCACCGGGTTTCGCGCGATAATCTGAAACGCCTGCTGCTCGTGCTGGCGCCCGGCCTGCTGCCCGGCTTCCATGGCTTCGGCGCCATCGAACGCGGCTGGGCGCGCTTCACGGAATGGGCGGCCGATGACGACGCGGTGGCCGGCGACGCTCACCTTTCGGTATCGCTTGCCGCCGCTCTGGTGCGCATCGCTCGCATGGGAGGACATCCGCCGCCGTCGCCGGTGGCCACTTGTTTTCTGGGAGACAGCCGGGAGATTTCGGCGCGCGTCGACCGGCTGCTCGGTCCCACGCCGGCGGCGCCGGTTCGCGGAGGCAACTCCGCGGCTGTGGCATGCGGGTGGGCACTGGCGGCGGCGTGCGCCGGTTCGATGCTGCATCCGGCGACTCTGCAAACGGCCCACCGGATCATCGAGGAACTGATTCACTGAGGCGGGGTTTCGCGAAGTTGCCTGGCGTATCGGGCAAACCGCTTGCTTACGCCATTGGCGGGCGGCGCTTGTGCCAATCGGTGTGGGACTGGAATTCGCGGCCGATGGCGAGCAGGGTGTTTTCGGAGAACGGGACGCCCACCACCTGGAGCGCGACGGGCATATTTTCGGCGAACCCGCAGGGGAGCACCAGGGCGGGGAGCCCGGCGAGATTGCCCATGGGAATGATGGCGCGGAAGCCCGGATCCTTGGGCGGCGCGCCAGAGGCGCCGCGGTCGAGGGGCTGATCGATTGGGGAGGCGATGCCGGCGCGGCCGGGGGCGATCAGGACGTCCACCGAGCCGAAGATTTTGCCGATTTCTTCCTGCATCCGGCGGCGCAGGCGCATGGCCTTCAGGTAGTCCTTGGCGGGAAGTTCCAGGCTGGCTTTGAGGCCGGCGATCTGCGGCTTGTCGGCCAGCTCATCGACCTTGCCGCTGGTAATCAGCAGCTCGAAAATCGACCCCATTTCGCCGGCCAGGATGGTGGAAAGCGCCGCGCCGTAGGGGAAGTCGGGCAGTTTGGTTTCCACTAGTTGCATGCCGGACGCCCTGAGGACGGCGAGGGCGGTGTCGAAGGCAGGGCGCGTCGAGGGTTCGGCCCACTCGGCGAAATCGGCGGGCGCGTATCCCACGCGCAGATCCTTCATGGGGCGGGCGTATTGGGGCGTGTAGTAAAAGCTCTTGCCGGCGGAACCGGGATCCTTGGAATCCTTGCCGGCGATCTCGTGCAGGATGAGACCGCAATCCTCGGCGGAGTGCGCGAAGGGGCCGAGTTTATCCAGGGTCCAGGAAAGCGCCATGGCGCCGTGGCGGCTCACCAGCCCATAGGTGGGGCGCAAGGCGGTGACGCCGCAGAAGGAGGCGGGCGTGACGATGGACCCGGAGGTTTCCGAGCCGATGGCGAAGGGCACCAGGCCGGCGGCGACGGCGGCGGCCGAACCGCTGGAGGAACCACCGCTCCAGCGGGTGCGATCCCAGGGATTGAGCCCGGGGCCGGTGAGCGAGGCGGAGGGGAAGCGGTAGCCGCCGCCGCCGGCGAGTTCCACCATGGAGAGCTTGCCGGCGAGCACGGCTCCCACGGCCGAAAGCTTCTCGATGACCGTGGCGTTGTAATCGAAGACCTGGCCGGCGTAGGGCTTGGCGCCCCAGGTAGTGGGCTGCCCGGCGAAGGCGAGCAGATCCTTGACGCCGTATGGGATGCCTTGCAGCGGGCCGCGGTAACGCTCACGCTTGAGATCCTTATCGACCTCTTTGGCCTGCCGGAGGGCTTCCTGATGCAGCGGCAAAGCCAGCGCGTTATAGCGCGGGCCGAGTTGCTGGAGCCGTTGGGAGACGGCGCGGGCCAGGTCTTCGGCGGAGAATTCCCTGGCTTTGAGGCTGGCGTTCAGCTCGGAAAGCGATGCGAAGAAGGTGTCGGTGGCGATGGAGGCCATGGGTGCTCCTCAGGCCTTGAACTGGAAGGCCGGCTCGGTGGCCATGGGGATGGCGGCGCCGTCGAGCGCTCTGGCGTTGGCCTGCAAGCGATCGCGAGCCGTCTTCAGATCGCTGTCCGGCGCGGGAGCGGGGGTGGATTGCGGTGGCTGCGCGGCCATGGCGGTGGCGGATACCAACACGGTGGCCAGTTTGCGGCGGGTCAGTTTCATGGTTCACCTCGGCGGGGGCGCGGCGTGGCCGTTGGCGGAGAGCGCCTCCAGGGCGGCCTTCTGCATGACCGAGCGCGGAGCGGTTTCGCCGGTCCAGATTTCGAACTGGCGCACGGCCTGTTCGATGAACATGTCCAAGCCCGGCACCACGGTCTTGCCCTGCTCCCTGGCGTGCTTGACGAGCACGGTTTCAAGCGGGTTGTAGACCATGTCGAAAACGATGTCGGCCGGGATCTTGTCTTCGAAGAAGCACTCGTTGACGTGGGGGAACATGCCCAGCGGGGTGGCGTGCACCACGACGTCGAAGTGGCGGGCATCGAGCTGCTCTTTGACCAGCGCTTCGGCGCCGCAGATCTTGCCGAGGGCGCGGACGCGGTCGGCATTGCGGCCCACCAGGGTGATTTTGGCGCCGGCGTCGGAAAGCGCGCAAGCCGCGCCGCGGGCAGCGCCGCCGTTACCGACGATCAGCACGCTGGCGTTGGCGATTTTGAGCAGGCGCGAAAGCGGGCCGGTGACGCCGGCGGCGTCGGTATTGGTGCCGCGCCACTTCCCGGCCTTGCGCCAGACGGTGTTGACGGCGCCGATGCGCCGCGCCAGCGGGTCCACCACGTCCAGGTAGCGGATGATCTTTTGCTTGTGCGGGATGGTGACGCTGAAACCGGAGAGCGGAAGCTTGGCGGCCAGCGAGAAAAAATCGCGCAGGAATGCCGGGGACACCAGGAACGGCAGATATACCGCATCCACGCGTTTGGATTGAAAGGCGCGGTTGTGCACGGCGGGCGAGATGGAGTGGCGCACCGGGTCGGCAATCACGCCGTAGATCCTGGCGGATTTGCTCAGCTTCTCGACGCGGTAGAGATGGCGCAGGAAGCGCGAGCTCACCTGCCCGGCGGCGGTGCCTTCGGCGTACATGGGGGCGGCATAGGTATACACGCCGCCGAATACCGGCGAGAGCACGCGCGTGGGAAAGCCGAGCTCGCCCATGGCCAGGACGATCAGGCGGTGTTTGGGGAGCGCTTTGGCGGCGGAGAGGACGCGCACATTGTCGCTCGGCTTGCGCGCCGTGGTGACGATTTTGTAGGCATCCGCCTGCACCTTCATGACCCGGTTGACCACCGTGTCCATGGGCGGCGTGGCTTCGAAATTGTGATAGGAAACGATGACGAAGGTGCGGCCGCGGAACTGGCTCAGGCGCTCCTGCGCCACCTCGGCGGTTTCGATCTCCACGTCGATGGCATGCGCGCCGTTGCGCACCGCCAGGTCCAGCACGGCGAGTTGTCCCTCAATGCTGCCGTTGAACTTGCCGTGGTTCTGGTGGCGCCGGCAGGTGGCCAGGAGGATGCAATCCGGGTACTGTTCGAGGAACTGCGGGATGGCCTCCGCGCCGCTGCACGGATTGCTCAGGTAGTCCAGGCGGAATTCCAGGAAGATCTCGCCGGCCTCGGCTTCGCGCCGGGCGTGTTCGAGCAGTGTCGGAACGTCCGGCAGGCCCAACGCAATGCATATGCGGGGGAGCGATCTGGTCTGCGACATTGGATCGTAAGAGACCTTCAGGATAACACTAGTGCGGAGGGTTTCCCGGGGCTGCGTCACCCCGCGGTGTTTGACCGTTTTTGGGGGTGGCACCTTCGGGGCATCGCCACCCTTTTCAACTTCCTGTGCAGAATTATCCTGAGATATTCCTCTTGACCCGCGCACTTTACAAAAGTTGTTGAAAACCTATACTCTTTATACATCGCCCTGGACTGCTCGCTCCGTGCCGCCGCGCACCTTCAAGCGCAGCGCGACATCGCGATCTTTACGAGGAATCCCGCATGCGCTTGTACGCATTTCCTTTCATTCGCATCGGGTCCGCCTGCCTAATCTGCCTGCCAGCCGGGGGGCCGGCCTCCCAGGTCAGACAAATTCCGCCTCCGTACTCGCCGGATCCTGTCAGTTGCGGACCGGTAATTGTCAATCCGCCGTTTACGCCCAGCAACCCGCAGAACAAATAGGGACATCCAATGCTATCTCCTCTCATTTGGAAACTTGCTTCCCGGACGCACGGGCGCCTTGCACCATGCCTGATCGCGGGTGCATTGCTGGCCCTTCCGGCATTGGGAGCCACGCTGCCGCCGGCAATCGCCTACTCGGTCCGAACACCCGGGGGGGTGTTTGCCGCCGACGCGGCGGGCAATGTGTACACCACCGGCAGCGTACCGCAGGGAAACGGCCCGTTGCCAACCACGCCCGGCGCTCCCTATACGGCGCTCTCCGCCGAGCCAGACGTGAGTTCATACCTTGCGAAGCTGGATCCGAACGGCCAGGTTGTGTTTCTTACGTACATGGTCGGATCCACCCGTTTGATCGCCGTGAACGCGTCCGGCGACGTGTTTCTCAGCGGCTCCACGGCGGATGCCCCGGGTACGTTCTTCGTCGCCGAAGTGAACGCCGCCGGAACCAAGTTGCTCTATTACCAGGTATTCGGTGGCAACGGCTCAATTAACCAAGCCGTGGGAATTGCCGTGGATGGCCAGAGCAACGTATACGTTGCAGGCAACACAAACTCGACCAACTTTCCGGTGACGCCGGGATCCTACCATGTGGGATCAAGCGGCGCCTTCGTGATGAAACTGAACCCCAACACCTCCCAGATCGTCTACTCATCGTGCTGCCTTGGAGGCCCGGGGGGCGCTAGCGCCACCGGTGTGGGAATAGATGGCAGCGGGAATGCCTACGTCATCGGGAACGGCGCCGCGGATTTTCCGGTGACAGCCCGTCCGTTCCAGCCCGCGGGTCTGACTGGGAACTACATCGCCGAACTGAATGCAACCGGATCGGGGCTGACCTACTCGATATTCTTCCCTGCGAGAGTCGCAGCCCTGGCTGTCGATACCGGCGGAGCCGTGTATCTCACCGGGCAGAATCTGGATCCGAATGAGTACGGGGTAGGATATGCCTTGCCGGTTACGCCCGGCGCGTACGAAACAACGCCTGCGTCCGGGGGACGCAACGTCTACGTCGGCTACGGGGCAACCTTCATCGCCAAGCTGAATCCTGGCGGCGGATCGCTTGCCTTCTGCACGTATTCGGACGGAGCCGAAGCCTTTGCCATCGCCGTCGACTCGTCCGGCAGTCCGGTGGTTGGGGGCTGGACCGATTCCCCGAGCTTTCCCACCGTTAATCCACTTCAGGCCAGCCCTGACCCGGATCTCGGATTCGGCCAGTGCCTGTACGAGCCGGGCAACACTCGCTCGTCAGCCAGTTGCGCCAGTCAATTCTTGACGCGCCTCGACTCGCAGGGCAAGCAACTGGTGTGGTCTACTTACCTGGGCTCGGTCGGCACCTCGGCCGTTCGTCAAGTGGCCACGGACGCCTCCGATAATGTCTACGCGGCCGCTTCATTCCCGGGCCTATCCATGCCGGGCGTCACGGTGCCCAGCGCAACCATCGTCAGAATCGCCCCCATCGGACCTCCTCCGTTGGCCGTTCCCGCCGGCGTGGTCAGCAGCGCGGACTTCACCTCCAGCATCAATTCCGGCGGGCTTGCCACCATCTTCGGCACGGGACTCACCACCGTTGACGGCGTGGTTTTCGCCACTTCGTTTCCCCTGCCGACCGAACTGGCCGGAACTTCCGTTTGGTTGGACGGATATCCGGCCCCGCTCCTCGCCGTGGCCAACGTCAATGGACAACAGCAAATCAATTTCCAGGTTCCATCCGACCCGGGCTTCGTTGCCCCATGGATTTGTCCGTGCCCGCCCATCATGGTGCGGAGCCCGAAGGGCTTGGGCTTCGTGTTCGATTGGGGCGCTCCTCCATACGTGGCTCAATACCCCGTCGCCGCCATCTTCGGCAGCGGTCCGGGCGGCACGCCCGCCATCGTGCACGGCGCCGACTACAGCCTGGTCACCGCGTCCAACCCGGCGCACCCCGGCGAGACCATCGTCATCTACGCCACCGGACTCGGTGCTGTGAGCCCCCAGGTCGCGGTGGGCGCCGCCGCGCCTCTCACGCCTCTGTCCCAAACCACGTACACGCCTAAAGTGCTGATTGGCGGCGTTGGCGGCGTAGTGCAATTCTCGGGCCTCGCCCCCGGCTACGCCGGCTTGTACCAGCTCAATGTGGTGGTGCCGCAAGTGGCGGCGGGCTTGCAGACGGTCACCATCGAAAATCCCGCCACAGGATTGTACGGGCTCCCAGCCACGATTACGGTGCAGTAGACGCCACCCACACGGAGATTATGAAAATGATCGCGCGTTTCTTGTTGACCTGCTGCATGATGGCCGCGTTGTCAGGCCAGATCGGCGGCCCGGCGCTGGCGCAATCGGCAACCGCCCACATCGCGGGCAAGATTGTCGACGAGAGTGGAAAGGTGATCGCCAGCGCGCAGATTCGCTACCAGCGCCTGCCGCTCATCGTCAAGGACCTGCACGGCAGGTGGCAGGAGGCGCCCGGGGAGGCGCACGTCAGCTCCGCCGTATCCACGGGCGCCGACGGGACCTACGCGGCCACCCAGCTTCCCGCCGGCAATTGCCTTCTGTGCGTGAATGCCCCCGGCTACCTCGCTTCGTGCGATTGGGCCGCCTCGCACCGCGCGGCCATCACCGACGGCCAACAACTCGATTTCGGAACCATTGCCCTGGCCAAGGCCGCAACGGTCACCATTCGCCTCGACGATCCGCTCCACCTGGTGCAGTCCGCGGCAAAGCTGGCGCCTCCGCTGGCCCTGGGCATTGTGGGCTACGGGCGCAAGTTCCACCCCGCGCAGCAGGTGGCGTCGGATAGTACCGGCCGCACCTTCCAGGTCGATGTCCCTTACGGCACGCCGTTGAACGTGTGGTTCCAGAGCCCGGCGTACCGCATCGCCGACTCCGCGGGCGCGCAACTGAACAGCTCCGGCGCCCTGCTTCCCTTCCAGGTGGCGCAGAACGCCGCCCCACCCACCTTCACCCTTCGCGTCACCGGAACGCTACCGTGACGCTGCCGCCCACGGTGACCGTGACGGCCACCTTCGGGCGCGGCGGACGGGAGATGGCCCCGGGACTCCCACCCCTACCGCCATCAGCGCCGTCAAAGTCTGGGTCGATGGCGCTCTCAAAGGGACCGCGACGTACGGCGTCAATCGCCAGGACGTGTGCAACGCCTTCGGCAACCTCCCCGGCTGCCCCAACGTCGGCTACACCTTTTCACTCAGTACCGCCGCCCTCTCCGGCGGCGCCCACACCCTCGCCGTCACCGCCACCGATAGCGATGCCGCGCCCGACACCGGGTCCGCCTCCGTCACCATCCTGGTGGGAACACCCCAGCCGCCCACTAATTCCGTCTCGCCCTCCTCGGGAACCGGTACCCGCCAGACGTTCCAGTTCATCGCTTCCACCCCCAACGGCTACCAGGATGTCGGCACCGTGCAGCTCATCTTCAATTTCGGCATCGATGGCGGCGGAGCCTGCTACCTGTACTACACGGCCGCCAGCAATTGGATCGCCCTGGCCAACGATGCCGGGAGCGCCTGGGCCGCCGGCGGCAACCCGGGTTCGCCCGGCGTCATCGCCAACAGCCAGTGCAGCCTCGATCTCGGGGCCTCCTCCTGGGCCGGCTCCGGCCCCAACCTGATCCTCAACCTGTCCCTGACCTTCCTGCCCGGTTTGCCCGGCCCGCAGGAAATCCTCATGGCCAGTGGCGAGACCAACACCGGCATGAACACCGGCTGGCAGCAGCTCGGCACCTGGACCACCACGCCCGTCGCCGCTCAGCCGCCCACCATCGTCTCGGCATCCCCCGTCTCCGGCACCGGCATGTCGCAGACCTTCAGCTACACCTTCGCCAGCGAGAACGGCAACGCCTACATCGCCCAGGTCTTCACCCGGCTGAATTCGGCGCTCAGCGACGTGGGCGGATGCTCGCTCTACTACGACCGCTTCCTGAATCGCCTCTACCTGGGCGACGACACCCCGGCATGGACGTACTCGGCCCTCGTCGGCTCCGCCGGCACGCTCTCCAATGCCCATTGCACGGTGAATACCGGGCAAAGCAGCGTGACCGCCTCCGGCAACAACCTCACCGTCAACTGGGTCCTGAGCTTCAATAGCGCCTGGAGCGGCATCAAGAACAACTACGCCTACGTGAACGACCGCGGCGACAACGCGGCGGGTTGGACGCAGTTGGGTGTCTGGACGGCGGGCCCCGCGCAAACGCCTCCGTTCGTCTGGATCGACGCCCCCACCGCCACCACGCTGCTCACGGGCTATCCGCTGGTGTCGGGCTGGGCCATCGACAACATCTCCGGCAGCGGTAGCGCCATCGCCAACGTCCAGGTGATCGTGGATAACGCCGTGGTGGCGACCGCCACCTATGGGGTGAACCGTCAAGACGTCTGCAACGCCTTCGGTTACCGCCCCGGCTGCCCCAACGTCGGCTACAATTACTACCTGAACGCCACCGCGCTCGCTCCCGGCGCGCACACGTTGCTGGTGAAGGCGCAGGATTCCGACGCCGCGCCCGACGCCGGCGCCGCCGTTGTGCCCATTCTGGTGGGAACTGCGCAGCCGCCCGCGAACGTCTCGGTCACCCCGTCCAGGCGGGCAATGCTCGCTGGGGGGCGCCTGGTCACAACAGTCAAACAGCGGCACGGTGACGCTGACTCTCCCTCTGTACAACTGCACGGCGGTTCACAACTACAACATCAAGGCGACGATGGGCGGCGG
>JBEKDV010000128.1:0-18079 GCA_050014175.1 Candidatus Solibacter sp.
GCCGCAAATGGATCGTGATTGGCTCGCTCGCGGTCTGGAGCGCCGCCACGTTCGGGTCGAGCTTTGCGATGGGTTTGGCCGCGCTGGTTGTGTTGCGCGCGTTCACCGCGGCGGGGGAGGCATTCTATTATCCGTCCGCCGCCTCCATCATCAGCGATTATCACGGGGAGGAGACGCGTTCGACGGCGTTGTCCATCCATCAGACCGCCAATTATTGCGGCGTCATGGTTAGCGGTGGGTTGGCCGGTTATATCGGACAGCACTACGGATGGCGTCACGCCTTCGTCCTGTTCGGCGTTGCGGGCATCGCCGTCGCGCTGGTGGCGGCGAAGTTTCTGGTGGAGCCCAAGCGCGGCCAGTCGGAGGGAGCGAAGCAGGCCCCGGCCGGCAGCGCCTGGAGCCGTTGTCTGGGCCCCTTGAAAACGCCTTCGTTCGGCATCCATACGCTGGCCTTTCTCGCCATGCTGGTCGCTCTCACTGCCTATCTCACGTGGATGCCGACCTTGCTCTACCGCAGGTTCGGTATGAACCTGGCGGCGGCCGGGCTGAACGCCACCCTCTGGCACCATCTTGGAGCGATGTTGGGGACCCTGCTCGGCGGGCGCCTGGCGGATCGCATGGCTCTGCGCCATGTAGTCAGCCGCCCTGCGATTCAGGCGGTGGGCATGTTTTTGGGCGCACCCTTTATTTTTCTCGCGGGCCAGGCCAATACGCCTGTGGCCGTCTTCGTGGCTCTAGCCCTGTTCGGTCTCTTCCGGGGCGTGTATGATTCAAACCTGTTCGCGTCGCCGTTCGAAGTGGTTCGGCCCGAGGCGCGTGCCACGGCCACGGGACTGATGCTCGCTGTAGGTTTTTGCGGTGGCGGCATCGGACCGCTCTTCGCAGGGCGCCTCTCCCAACAGTACAACTTGGGAGTGGCGCTGTCCGCGACATCCATCTTCTACGTGTTGGGCGGAATCCTGCTGGCAGCCGATTGCGTCTTCTTTTTCCGGCAGGGCGCGGCACGCTTGAAGACCGCGGAGGCGCTGCGATGAGCCGCCGCATATGCCGTCTGGCGGAGGTCTCACCACGGGGTGCCGCCAGGCCTGGCGCCGATGGACAGACTGAGATGAAAATACCAATCTTCGGTGTATTATGAAAATACCAATCTTCGGTGTATTTGCTCTCGTGGTCGCGGGGCTATGCACCTGCCTGGCGCAGCCAGTCCCATCCACCCTCCAAAACTTCATCACCCGCCGGGGCGCTGAACTCTACGACGGCGACAAACAGTTCCGCTTCATGGGTTCTAATATGCCCGGCCTCGTACTTCCGTACGACTTCACCCTGCGCTTGCCCGAACGCATGCAACTGCCGACGCCCTGGGAACAGGAAGACGGTGTCCGGACGGCGGTCCAGATGGGACTCCGTGTGGTTCGATTGTGGTCGCTGCCGATGCGGCGTCCCAGCGAAAAAGCTCAACCCTGGCACTATATCCTGAGCCCTGGCGAGTTCAACGAAGCCGCTTTCCGCACGCTGGATCACCTGCTGGTGCTCGGGAACCGCTACGGGGTGAGGTTCGTGGTGGCCTTTTCGGAAAACCAGGATTGCTTTCTCGGAGGCTTCGAAGACTACTCGAAGTTCCGTGGCAGAACACGCGCCGAGTTCTTCACCGACCCCCAAGTGAGAGAGGACTACAAGACGACGGTCCGGTACATTCTCAACCGCCGGAATACGGAAACCGGCACCCGCTACCTGGAAGACCCGGCCGTCTTCGCCTGGGAGTTTGGCAATGAAATCCAAAGCGCCACCGATGGCTGGCTGCGCGAAATGGCAGCCTACATCAAGTCCATCGATACCAGGCACCTGATTCTCGATACCCGCAGTCACTTGCTGAAGGCGCCGCTCGAAGTCGATCCGAATATCGACATCTACAACATCCATCTCTACGGCGGCGATTGGAGCAAAACCAACGCGGAGTTCGTTGACATGCTGGGGGGGCGGCGTCCTCTGCTCGTCGGTGAATACGGTCCCTATTTCACCAGGCCCGAAGAGGGGCCGGCGGCATTGGAGCGACAGCGCACGCTGCTCAATCAGGTCATCGCCGACCGGCGCATCTCGGGCGCCCTGCTCTGGAGTATGTATTTCCACCACCGCGACGGCGGATTCAAATGGCACCAGATCATGACCTACCCCCAGGTGTGGTCGTATCACTGGCCCGGTTTCCCCGGCGGAGAAGGGCAGCGCGAGACCGAGGTTCTGGCTGACCTGCGTTCAGCCGCCTATCGCATTCAGGGTCTCCAGCCGCCATCCGTTCCAATCCCCGATGTTCCCGAACTGCTCCCCTTCGGTGGCACGCCGCAACTTTCCTGGCGGGGCTCCGCCGGCGCCGCGGGCTACGACATCGAACGGGCCACCTCCGCCAAGGGTCCCTGGACCACGGTGGCGGCAAACGTTCCGGACTCCGAAACCGCCTACCGGCCCCTCTGGACCGACACGACCGCCCAAGCCGGCACACCCTATTTCTATCGCGTTGCCGCCAGGAACAAGAGCGGGCAGTCCGCGTTTTCCAAACCCGCGGGACCCGCGATCTTCCAGGAACTCTGCCTTGTGGACGAACTCGCCGACCTGAAACTAACCGCAGCGCACGAGGGCGACATCCAGATAGCGAACGACTTCAACGCACTTTATGCCGAATACTTGTACAGGGCGAAGGCATCCAAAGGCGCGGCCCTCTCCTGGCAAGTGCCCGGTGATATCCGCGAGATTTCGGTCTGGGTCTTCTTCGCGGGCGAACCCGTAACGCCGTTTCTCTCAGTCGCCCCCGCGGGCAGCACATCGTGGGCTCGACTGGACGCCGCCGCCGAGCGCCGTGACCTCAGTTCTCCGCCCACCGGACCTGCCAGCAAGGAAAAACGCGTACTCGTTCGCTATGACGCGAAGGTGCGGGCCGGCAACCGGCAGTTCAGGATGGAGTGGGCCGGAATTTCCGAGTTGGACCGAGTCGAGATCCGGTACCGATGAACGAAGAGATCTCAACATGAAAACGTCAAGCAAACCGCCACAACTCGGTGCGAAAGTCGCCATCATCACCGGCGCGGGACGCGGCATCGGAGCCGCACTGGCCCGTGGGTTCGCGCGCGAAGGCGCGGCGGTGGTCGTCAACTATTCCGCGTCGGCAGAGGCGGCGGCGGCGGTCGTCCAAAGCATCGAAACCGCTGGGGGCAGGGCGGTCGCCTGTCAGGCCGATATCGGCGATCCAGACCAGCATGATACTCTCATCGACCGGGCGCTC
Organism: Candidatus Solibacter sp.; assembly: GCA_050014175.1. Lineage (GTDB taxonomy): Bacteria > Acidobacteriota > Terriglobia > Bryobacterales > Bryobacteraceae > Solibacter. The sequence goes on from JBEKDV010000128.1 coordinate 3,272, forward strand.
AGCGCCTTCGGGCGCGTCGACATCCTGGTCAATAACGCCGCCATCGAGAAGCGGATTCCCGCCATCGACGCCGCGGCGGCCGATTGGGACCACATCGTGGACGTCGACCTGAAGGGCCCGTTCTTTCTTGCCCAAAAGGCCGCGCGAGTCATGCGGTTTCAGGGTGGAGGCGCCATCCTCAACATTTCGAGTGTGCACGATGAGCAGGCTCACCGGAACAACTCGATCTACACCATCGCCAAGGGCGGGATGCGGATGATGACGCGCAACCTGGCTCTGGAATGGGCGTGCTACGGCATCCGGGTAAACTCGCTCTCCCCAGGCGCCATTCTCACCGACATGAATCGCGAGGTGCTGGCGGACGAAGCGTTCAAGGCAAAGGTTCTGTCCATGATCCCCCTGGGGAGGATCGGCGCCCCCGAAGACCTGGTTGGCGCGGCCGTGCTGCTGGTTTCGGATGCGGGCAGCTACATTACCGGCTCGACTCTCTATGTCGACGGAGGGCTGCTGCTGTGATCCAACTTGCCGAACTCTTCGAGCCGGGGGATAGCCACAAGATCCGCCTCGCGGTTCAAGCCGGCATCACGCACGCCATGGTGCGCACCATGCCCCTGCTTGCCACAAAGACGCGCCAGCAGTACCTGCCGGTCTTGACGCAGATCAAGGCGGATTTCGCGGCGGCAGGGCTGGTCTTCGCCGGCGTGGAGAGCCATCCGGTTCCGGCGGAAAAAATCAAGCTGGGCTTGCCGGGCCGTGACGAAGAGATCGAGAACTACATCGCGGTGATCCGCGCCTTGTCGCAGGCGGGCGTGCCTCTACTCTGCTATAACTGGATGGCCGGACTGGGTTGGTATCGGACCCGTGTCGACGTTCCAGAACGCGGCGGGGCGCTGGTGAGCGAATTCGACGACGCTACTGCCCAGGCTCAGGGGCCCACCGAATGGGGAGAGGTCAGCGAGGACCGGATTTGGGCCAATCTCGAGTACTTCCTGAGCGCCGTCATGCCCGTGGCCGAAGAGGCCGGCATCCACATGGCGCTGCATCCCGACGATCCCCCGGTCTCTCCCCTGCGCGGCATCGGGCGAATCCTGACCAACGCCAATGCGTTTCGGCGTGTGCTGGCGCTGCATCCCGGCCCCGCCAACGGCATTACCTTCTGCCAGGCCAACTTCTCCCTCATGGACGGGGACATTGCCGCGCTGGCGAGAGAGTGGTGCCAGGCCGGCCGCGTGTTCTTCATTCATCTTCGCGACGTGACCGGCTCGCGCGACAAGTTCCGCGAGACATTCCACGATAACGGCCCCACGGATCTCGCCGCCATGCTCAAGCTGTATCACGAGGCGGGCTTTTCCGGCCCCATGCGGCCGGACCATGCTCCAACCATGCACGGTGAAGCCAATGACAATCCCGGGTACGCGATGCAAGGCACGCTCCTCGCCATCGGGTACATGAAGGGTGCGATGGATGCGCTTGGCATCCCCTATGCGCAGCCAATCTCCACCCGAAAGGCACAGCACTACTTATGATTATGACAACCAATGGAACTCAGTCAATGGAACAGATCTGCGAGCGATACCGGAGTCTCTATGCCGCTCTCATTTTCGACGTCTTGGAGCACATGGGGTATTCCTTCCAGGCCGTCTCTCACGAACTGGCGCCGCTCGCTCCGGAGATGAAGCTGGTTGGCCCGGCATTCACCGTGAAAGGCACCACCACCTGTGAGAAGGACGAGTCGACGCGCTACAAGCGGCTCGTCATGATTAAAGAAATGACGCGGCCCTGCATCGAAGTGCGCGACGCCGGTACGCCCTTCCACGTCGCTCTTTATGGCGAACTGAGCGCCATTTCGGCTCAGGCCCACGGCGCGGTGGGCGCATTGGTGGACGGCGGCGTCCGCGATTGCACCCACCTCATTAAGATGGGATATCCGGTCTTCGCCCGCTACCGCAATCCCGTGGAGGCTTTCGGCCGCTGGATGATGCTCGACTACAACGTGCCAGTCCTCGTCCACGGGGAGTTGTGCCAATCCGTCCGTGTCAATCCCGGCGACTTCATCTTCGGTGATTTCGACGGCGTTATGGTCATCCCCAAGGACCTAACCCTTACAGTGTTGGAGGAGTGCGAACGGGTGATGGGCATCGAAGACGTAGCGCGAGTCGAATTCGCCCGCGGGGACGATCCCGTCGCGGTGTTCGAGCGTCACAAGAGGCTCTAGTCATGCGCACCGTGGCTGAGGTGCCATGGAAACTGCTTGCCGGCGACCTGGCATTCCCCGAGGGCCCGGCCTTTGCGCCGGACGGTTCCTTGTGGTGCGTGGAGCTGAAAGGCGGGCGGCTGGCGCGGCTGTGCGAAGGGCGCCTGGAACGCTTCGATGTCGGCGGCGCCCCGAACGGAATCGCCATCGATGGCGAAGGCAGAGTCTGGTTCTGCGACGCGGAGCAGCGCTCCATCCGCCGCTGGACGGAAGGCCGCTGCGAGACGATCTGCTCCCATATTGACGCCGAACGGCTCTACAAGCCGAACGACCTTTGCTTCGATGGCAGCGGCAATCTGCTCTTCACCTGCCCGGGAGATTCGCGCACCGAACCGCTCGGCTACGTTTGCTGCCTACGCCCGGACGCGTCGCTCCATAAGATCGCAACGAGCCTCTACTTTCCCAATGGCCTCGCTCTCGTCGATGGTGGCCGGACCTTGATCGTCGCCGAAACGTACCGCCATCGTCTGTGGCGCGGTGGGTGGGATGCCGAGACCTGCACGTGGTCTTCTCCCACCCCGTGGGCGGCAGCCGGCGGCCCCATTGGACCGGACGGCATGGCGTTCCACCCCTCCGGGCTGCTCTACGTGGCGGTCTACGGCCAGCAGGCAGTGAAGGTGTTCGATCCCGGCGGCAATCTGGTCGATGCACTGCCAACCCCGGGCCTCAACCCAACGAACGTAGCCTTCGACCCATCCGGCAGGCTTGGGCTCATCGTCACCGAAGCCGAACAAGGCTGCTTATGGAGCTTGCAGGACGTATGAACGGAGTGCTGCCCCAATTCGGCCCGCTGCCGATGCGCACTGCCTTGGCCACGTTCGTGCGCCCCACTGAGGAGCGCCTGCGCTTCATCCGCCAACTCGGCGTTGAGGATGTGATCCTCTGGGGCACCACCTTCGGCGCCCCATCCGGCACGCGCGAATCCGAAATCGACGCTGGAGAATTGCTGGCCATGAAGCGGCAGCTCGAAAACCACGGCCTGCGGCTGTATGCGGTGGAGACCCTGCCTGCGCCCTGGTACGACCGCATCATCACCGGCGCGCAAGGAGCGGCGCAACAGATCTCGCACTTCCAGAACAGCATCCGCGCCGTCGCCGCTGCGGGCGTTCCGATCCTCGGCTACAACTGGTTTCTGCACGGCGTCTGGCGAACGTCCTTTACCGCCGAACTCCGCGGCGGCGCCCGCGGTACGGCATTCGATCTCGCTCATACGAAAGATGCCGCACTCACACATGGCCGTGTGTTTCAGGAGTCCGATTTCTGGGCCAACTACGCGCGCTTTCTCGAAGCCGTGATCCCGGTAGCCGAGAAAGAAGGCGTCCTGCTCGCCTTGCATCCGAACGATCCTCCCGTCGAGAGCATTGGCGGCGTGCCCTTCCTCTTCCGCAACCGCGAGAACTTCCAGCGCGCGATGGACCTTGTGCCATCGAAAAACCACGGTTTGACGCTGTGCCTCGGCTGTTGGTCGGAGATGGGCGAGCACATCCCCGATGTGGTGCGCCACTTCGGCGCACATGGCAAGATCTTCTACGTGCACTTCCAGGCCGTGCAGGGCAGCGTGCCGTGCTTCCACGAGACCTTCATCGATGAAGGCAATTACGGCGGTTTCGACGCCTGGCAGGTGTTGCACACGCTGCATGAAGTCGGCTTCCGCGGCGTCATGATCCCCGGGCATGTGCCGGTCATGGAAGGTGATGTGGAGTGGCGCACCGGTGAGTCCTACAGCGGCACGCCGTACCAGCACCCGATGGGCGGCTACCGGGCGCGCGCCTTCACCATCGGCTACATGAAGGGTATGCTGCGCGCCTTGGAGGACGCGAGGTGACCACGCTGCGCGGTATCGCCTGGGCGCATTCGCGCGGATACGTGCCGCTGGTGGCCGCGTCTCAGGCCTGGCAGGACCTGCATCCGGAAATCGAGATCGTGTGGGACAAGCGCTCCTTCCGGGGCTTCGGCGAAGGGCCGCTGGACGAGGTGGCGCGCGACTACGACCTGATTGTCTTCGATCATCCCCACACAGGCGCGGCCGCCGCGCGCCGTCTCCTGCTGCCGCTCGACGAACTCACCGCATCGGTCGGTCCCTGCGCCGGGCTTTCGCGCGAGAGCTACGAGTTTGAAGGGCATCTCTATGGTCTGCCCATCGATGCCGCCTGCCAGACCGCGGCCTACCGTCCTGACCTGATGGATCTGGCCGGCGAAGCCCTGCCGGTGAACTGGGACGACGTCATCCAACTGGCCGAACGCACGGACCGCGTGCGCTGCGCTTTTTCGCCGATGGGCTCGCTGGGCATGCTGCACTCCATCACGGCCGGACTGGGTGCGCCGGCGGGGCGGTCGGGGAACTGCTATTTCTCCCAGGAGGTTGGGCTGGAGGCGATCGAGCGGCTGCGCCGTCTCTTCCTGGCCTGCGGGACGGACTCGCTGCATCACAGCCCCGTGCGCATCCTGGCGGAACTGGCGGATACCGATCGTGTGCTCTATGCGCCGCTGCTTTACTGCTATTCGAACTATGCCAGGCCAGGCTTCGCGCCGCATTTGGTCCGCTTCGCCAAGCCGGCCATTCACGCCGACGGGGCGGGGGCCACATTGGGCGGGGCCGGGATGGGTGTCTCTGCGTTCTCGCAGCAGTGCGCGCCCGCTCTGGCGTTTGCCACATGGCTCATCTCGGAGCCCTGCCAGGGCGGCCCCTATCTGCTGGCGCAGGGCCAGCCGGCGCTTCGTTCGATCTGGTCCGGCGAGCCGGCCAATCAGCTCACCGGAGGTTTCTTCCAGGACCTTTTGCCGGTGATCGACCAGGCCTATTTGCGTCCGAATTGGCCGGGCTATGGTGAATTCCAGAGTCGTGCCGGCGCTATCGTCCAAGGCTTCTTGCGCGGCGCCGATACGGCATCTTCCTCGTTGCAGTTGATAAATCGTCTCTTTGAGGTGTCCTCATGTCGCGCTTGATGTTCCTTCTTGCCTGCTCCTATGTTTGCGCAACCGCCGCCGTACGCTTCGGCACCGCCAACCAGGTATTGGACCTGCGGCAGTACGAATGGCAATACACTCCCGAGGGTACGCTCGCCAGCCCGGAACAGGCAATGGCGAGTAACACCTGGAAGCCCGTGCGCGTGGGCCTGCGATGGGATGAGCTGGGCTATCCGGAGCTCAAAAAGGGAAATGTCTGGCTCCGTCTCGCCTTCACGGCGGAGCCCAACCTGAGCGGCCGGAAGGTGGGTTTCTTTGCCACCTTGATCGATGATGAAGCCGATATCTTCTTGAACGGCCACCTCATCACCACCGTGAAGTACAATCTGGGTGCGCTGGTTCGCGGGCCCGCCATCGCCGACCTCACACCACAACTGCACGCCGGCGCGGAGAACGTGCTGCTGCTCCACATCCGCGACACGTACGTCCGCTCCCCCGGCGTCATCGGCAATGTCTGTTTGTTCCAGAGCCTGCACTACCAGCGCACTCCACTGGGCGGCATCTCCACCCGGGCCGATGGACCGTTGTCTGTGGTCCTGCACGTTGGTGACGCCCTGCTTAGCCGGGGCGAAACCACAGGTTTCACCGCCGGCGAACTGGCCTCTCTTTCCGTGCCGCCGTACATCCTCCGCGAAGATGAACTCATCCTGCTCGTACCCCAGAAAGAAGTCACCCCTTCCCCGGCATACCGTGTCGATATGAACGCCGTGAATCCCATCCGCGCGGCGCAGCCGCTCTCCGTGCGTTCGGCCGTGCTTCCAGCCTCGCTCCCCTGTTACAGCCTCCTGGATCTGCCGCTGGAACTCGCCGCGTCGTACGATAATCCCTTCGACCCCCGGCAGATCAACGTGCAGGCGTTGATCGAAACGCCGTCCGGCCGCATCGACAAAGTTCCGGCCTTCTTCCGGCAGGATTTCCGCCGGGTGGCGCCATCGGACGAGGAAGAGATCCTGCTGCCTGTCAAAGGTCCTGCCTGGCGCGTCTACTATCGCCCCCATGAGGTTGGCCGTCACAAAGTCGAGATTTTCGCGCAGGATCGCACCGGCACGCGCAAATACGATGCCGGCAGCTTTTCCTCCGACGCGAGCAATTTGCCCGGCTTCCTCCATGTGAGCAAGCGCGACCCCAGTTTCTTCGAGTACGATAACGGCCAGTCGTTCTTCGCCCTCGGCCCGAGCGGCTGGTACCGGGGCCGCGATTACATCTTCGGCGGCGATACGCGCTGGGTCTCCAGCCAGAAGCTGGAACAGTACTACGAACGCAAAGCGGCCAATCGCTCCAACTACGAGTACCTCGGCACGTTCCACTTCGGCCAGTTGCTGCTCAGCGGCGGGATCATCGACCAGCACATCGCCTGGAAGCTGGAACACTCGCTACGCACCATGGAACGTCTTGGAATCCGTTGGCTGGTGTTTCATGACGACGTTCTCCGCATGTCCCGATACGGCTTCGATGTCCTGCCATACGCTGCCGCGAGCGGCGGTCCCGCCAAAGAGATCAACGATCTGTACTTCAGCGAGACGGTCATGGATTTGCAGAAAAACCAGCTGCGCTACCTGGTGGGTCGCATGTCGGATAGCCCCTCGATCTGGATCTGGAACATCGGCGACGAGTGGGGCGGACAACCCGGCAATCAGTTCTCGGCTCCCATGGTGAGCGCCTGGATCAACACACTGCACCGCTACGTGAAGGAGATCGATGTCTACAGCCATCCCCACGCGATTGGAGAAGGCATGCAGTCAATTCTTGCCGGCGGCGATGTCTACCTGCTCGGAGACTGGTATCTTCGTGAAGTCAGTGGCGCGAAAACCACGTGGCAGGAGGGCAACCGGCGCGACCTTATCGAATTCGTTCCGCGCCAGACCACGCAGATCGGCGAGCGGCCGTTCCCGGTCGTCAACGTGGAGGGTGGAATCTACGGCTGGAATTCCACCCTCTATCAAAGCGGCAAACCCTGGGGCTATCCCGAAGCGATTACCTTCCACCAGCATCTCTGGCTGGGCCTCTTCATCAAGAACGCCGCCAGCGGTACGGACTGGATGGTGAACGTCCTTGACCATGACAACCAGCTCTTCCACGCCAAGGCGCTGGCTCAGTTTCTGGATGGCGAAAGCCTGACCGCCAAACCCTTCGAGCAGTCCGATGCCGCTACGTCCGATTCGAAGCTCACTGCCTTTGCACTCCGGAACAGTGACAAGACTCTGGCATGGGTAGTGAACCGTACCTGGAACTGGATGGACCAGACGCAGGGCCGAACGGCGCAGCCGCTCTCGGGCCAATCGATCAAGCTGCCCGTCGTGCGCGACGGCCGCTACGACGTCGAGCTCTGGAATACCTTCACCGGCGCCGTTCAAGCCAGGTTGACTCTTGAATCCAGCGGCAACCTGCTGGCCGTGCCGCTACCCGAAATCACCAATGACCTCGCGCTCAAGTGTATCCGCCATGAATAAACTCGTCCTTTCCGCCATCCCCCTTGTCCTCTCTCTCAGCGCCGCGGAGACTCCGGCTCAGCTGCCCAATCCCTATTACGTGCAGCCGCGCATGGGCGCTCAACACATAGCACTCAGCGACAACTGGGAACTCTCGTGGCGCGACTCGCAAATCGCCTCCACGGCGGAGTTGGCCGCACCGGCAAAGTGGGTTAAGGTCGCGTATCCGCAGAGCGTGCAGATGGCGCTTTACCATGCAGGCGAACTGCCCCATCCTTACTACAACCTGAACTCGAAAAAGTACGAGTGGGTGGATGAGAAGGTCTGGTATTACCGCAAGAGCTTTCCCTTACCCGCCGCCGACCAGGGCCAGTATGTCTTTCTCGTCTTCGATGGCATCGACTACTTCACTCGCGTGTGGCTCAACGGCACGCTGCTCGGCGAGCACGAAGGCATGTTTGGCGGGCCGGCGGTCGAAATCGGCACGTACGCACGCTACGGCAACGCGAACGATGTCATCGTGGAAGTGCGTGCCGGCAACTGGGGACAGAAGAGAACCTGGGACCCACGCAAGCCGGGCCGCGTCATCAAGCCCTGGCTGCTCACCGGCGGGCTGGGCGGCGAGATGTTCTTCCCGCTGGGCATGTGGCAGGGCGCGCGTGTGGAGATTGTACCCAAAGCGCATGTGGAACGGCCGTTTCTCACCACCGTTTCGGCCAGCGCGCAACAGGCGCGGCTGCACTTGAAGGCGGAACTACTGGTTGGCACGCAATCGCTCGAGCACGAACTGCACACCTGGAACAATTCGATTCTGAGCATATTCCGCGACGCCTCCACTTCCAAGCCGCAAACCGTCGCGATGGAAGTGACGCTGACGGAGCGCGCCTCCGGACGCATCGCTCTTTCGCGCAAGTTCGACGTGCAAGCCTGGGAGGGCCGCAACTGGATCGAGCAGGACCTGGTGGTGGACGCGCCCAAACTTTGGTGGCCGAACGGGATGGGCCCAGCCAACCTCTACACCGCGCAAGTGCGAGTGGTGGCCGCCGGCAAGGCCGCCGATACCGTGCAGTTCGATTTCGGTATTCGCAAACTGGAAACCCTGCGCACGCCGGGCCCGCAGACCACCGACCGGTGGGAGAACTGGCAGTTCGCCGTCAACGGCCGCAAGTTCTTCGTCAAAGGCATGAACTGGATGCCCGCCGACATCCTGCTAGACCTGCCGCGCGAACGCTACCACTGGCTCTTGAGCGCCGCCAAGAATGCCGGCATCCAGTTGATCCGCGTCTGGGGTGGGGGCCTCATCGAGTCCGAAGATTTTTACCGTGAGGCCAACGAACTCGGAATCCTCGTCTGGCAGGATTTCCCGATCGGAAACGAGTTCGTCCCGGATTGGCCGCAGCGCGTCTGGGAGGCGCAGGTGATGCAGAACATCTTCCGCCTGCGCAACCACCCGTCCCTCGCGGTGTACTGCGGTGGTAACGAGTTCAACCCGTATGGCGAAGGCAATGCCGCCGCCATCGGCATCTTCGAACGTTCGGTGCGCGACTTCGACCCCACGCGTCCGCTCCGCCGCAGTTCGCCGGATGCGGGCAGCATCCACAGCTATCCGGACATGGATCCGACCTGGTACGCCCGGCAGTATCCGCTGGTGCCGTTCCTCAGCGAAACGGGCATGCACAATATTCCGAATGCGGATACGATTCGCGAGGTGGTGTCCGCTGACGAGCTGAAGCGGCCGCTCAGTAACATGTTCAGCAAGGAATTCGAGGATCAGTTCCCGGACTTCCGTCATCACTTTGTTGAGTTCAATCCCGCGCGGGTGCCCCGCATGTTGAGCCGCGCTTCTCACATCGCCGACGTCTCTGCGCCTACGATTGACACGCTGGCGGAAGGCACCCAGATCGGCGCCGGCGAGTTCTATCAGATCTTCTCCGAGGCGCTCCAGGCCAACTACCCCGTCACCGCCGGACTCATGCCTTGGGTCTTCAAGCGCCCCTGGCCCGTGGTCGCCATTCAACTCATGGATGGCTTCGGCCACCCCACCGCGCCCTACTACTTCCTCAAGCGTACCTATGAGCCCACGCACGTGCTTCTCCGCCTGCCCTGGCTGCTCTACGGCGCGGGAGAGACGATTCCCGTCAAGGCGGCGGTGACTCACGCGGATTCGGCCGCGCTTACCGGTCTCACCCTATCGGTGGATTTCCAGGACGATACCTTCCACACGCTGCTACGCCGCCAGGCCGCCGTCACCGTGCAGCCGGGCCCATCCGTAACCGACCTGGACCTCGGCCAGTTCAGCCTCCCGGCGGATTACCAGGACCGGTTCTTCTTTGTGGTGGCGGAATTGCGCGATTCGTCCCGGAACCTGGTCTCGCGATCCGTATACTGGCCCCGGGTGATCTCTATGCTGAAGGACTCTGAGGCGCGCGCAAAATATCGGGAAAAGCCTGCCGAATGGCCCACCCTCACCGCCGGCCCGTGGCTCAAACCCACGGCCGGGAAGAGCCCCACGACGCTCGCCCTGGAAGTGGTCTCTTTCAAACCCGCCGGGGATGGCGACGATCGCGCCGAAGTCCGGGTGACGAACACCGGCAAAGCCCCGTCTTTCATGACGTCCATCGATATTCAGGGCGCCCTGCGCGCCTTTGTCGCGGCGGACAATTTCTTCTGGCTGCAGCCCGGCGAATCGCGCTTGATCCCATTGCAAATACACTGGAGAGACAAGCCGAACCTTGGCCAGGTAAGCGTGGCAGTCTCGTCGTGGAATGCCGCCGCGGCCACCGGCGTGCTTCATTGATCGGCGGAGGGGGATAGGGATTCGATGGCTCTCGCCAGGCTCCTCCTCATCGCCGCGGTTTGCGGTTCATGCCGGGCATCCACGGATGTGGTCGTCTACGGCGGCACATCCGCCGGAGTCATGGCCGCCGTGCAAACCGCCCGCATGGGTCGTAGCGTGGCACTGGTCGCTCCCGAACGTCACCTTGGCGGTATCACCGTCGAAGGCCTGGGTGGTGCGGACATCAACAACCACTGGTTTCAGAACGATGTCGCCATCGGCGGCCTTGCTCGCGAATTCTATCTGCGCGTGGGCTGGAAGTACGGCAAAGAGGGCCCGGTATACCGCTACGAATCGCACGTGGCCGAGCAGGTGTTTGAAGACCTCCTGCGCGAGGCCAACGTTACCGCTTATCGGGGCCGCCGTCTCCGCGAACCGCTCGGATCCTCCGTCAGCTTCAGCCCTGGCACGCGGGCCATTGCCAGCATCATGACCGGGACCGGCGAACGATTCGAGGGGAAGGTGTTTGTGGACGCCACGCTGGAAGGCGATCTTCTCGTCGCCGCCGGCGTAGAAACCACGGTCGGCCGCGAGGCCAACGCGAAGTACGGCGAAACCAAGAACGGCATTCGCGCCGAAACCACGCACGCTCAGTTCCAGGTGCGGGTGGACCCCTACCGGACGCCGGGCAATCCCGGCAGCGGCCTGATCCCAACCATTCAGGATGAACCGTTGGGCACGCCTGGCGCGGGTGACGGCAACATTCAGGCCTTTTGCTTCCGCCTCTGCCTGACCAGGAATCCCGCCAACCGGATCGCCATCGCCAAACCGAAGGACTTCGACCGCGCGCCATACGAAATCTACTTTCGTTACGTTCGCGCCGGCGGCACGTTGTGGAGCCCCGCCGCCAACCTCCCCAACGGCAAGACCGATCTCGGCAGCTGGCACGATCTCTCCGCCAACCTCTACGGCATGAACCGCGCTTACCCCAACGGCGATTACGCCACGCGCGAGCGCATCTATCGCGAACACCTCAGCTTCACGCACGGCCTGCTTTGGCTCCTGGCCAACGATGCGGAGATCCCGGAAGCCACGCGCGCCGCGTGGCGCGACTGGGGCCTCTGTAAAGATGAGTTCGTTGACAACGGCGGTTGGCCGCGCAGCCTCTACATTCGCGACGCCCGCCGCATGGTATCCGATAGCGTGATCACGGAGCACCATACGCGCCGCGTCAACCCGACGCCAGTGGTTGACCCGGTGGCGGTCGCCTTCTGGCCCACCGATACGCACAGCGTCCGCCGCATCGTGCGCGAAGGCGCCGCCTACAATGAGGGCTTCGTCTTCGACGACGACAACTGGGGCCCCTTCGGCATCTCCTACCGCGCCCTCACGCCGCGCCGCGCGGAAGCGAAGAATCTGCTCACGCCCACCTGCCCATCCTCTTCGCACGTCGCCTACGGCGCCATCCGGCTCGAACAGACCTTTATGAGCCTCGGGCAGGCGGCCGCTACCGCCGCCGTGCTTGCCGTCTCGGGAAACCGGGCCGTGCAGGACGTAGAGTACGTTGAGCTCAGCAGGCGCCTCCTGCGGGACGGTCAGATTCTGAGCCTCTCGCTGGTGCCCGCTCTGACTGGAAAACGACCATGAGAACCTCACGACGCGAGTTCCTTCAATCGAGCGCTTTCTTTGCCGCTTCCGCCGCCAGTCCCCAATTTGACGTGGCTGTCTATGGTGGCGTTCCCTGTGGCATTGCCGCCGCCATTGCGGCCGCCCGTGAGGGCGCTAAGGTCCTGCTCATTGAGCCGACTCGCCACATTGGCGGGCTCAGCACCAGCGGGATCAACACCGCCGAATCCGAGCACATGCTCAGCTGGACCATTGGCGGCATCGCCCTGGAGTTCTACCGCCGCCCTAGGCGAGCATTACGGCACGGGCAAGCCCGAGTTCTTCTTCGAATCGTCCGTGGCCGAGAACGTCTACCTCGCGATGTTGCGGGAGGCCGGCGTCACCGTGCGTTATGGCGTTCGGGTTGAAAAGGCCGTTCCTGCCGCAAAGGCGCGGATCGAATCAATCAGCCTTTCGGATGGCACGCTGGTCTCGGCCTCCGTCTTCATTGACGCCGGCTACGAAGGCGACCTGATGGCGCGCGCTGGTGTGCCTTCCACCTTTGGCCGCGAGGCTCGCTCCGAATTCAATGAAGATGCCGCCGGCGTGCGTTTCGAACTCACACGGGTGCAGGCGGACACGGTGGATGCCAAGGGGAAGCTGCTTCCCGGCATCACGGCGTGGGCCCGCGAGTTCACCGAAGGCTCCGCCCATCGCGGCGTCATGAACTACAACTTCCGGCCCACCTTCGCGAAGGAGGCTTCGCTGCGCGTTCCGATTCCCAAACCCGAGCGCTACGACCCCGCACGGTTCGCACTGCTGCAGAACTGGCTTCGCGCCTCGGCCGCTGCCGGCCAACCCATCAAACTCGGGCAAGTCCTGGACTTCTATGCTCGCCGCAATGGCAAGTTCGAGGTCAACAACCGGCCGGCTGCCATCATCTCCATCGGCCACTTCGGCGGGCAGCTCGACTATCCGAATGCGTCCTATGCGGAGCGCGACCGGATCTTCGCGGACCACTGGGATTACACGCTGGGCCTGTTTCACTTTCTTGCCACGCATCCCGGCATCCCCGCGGCATTACGGGCTGAGATGCAATCCTGGGGGCTCCACCGCGAAGAGTTTGCCGACAACGGCAATCTGCCTTACCAGTTATATGTCCGTGAAGCCCGCCGCATGAAGGGCGCCGCCATCGTCACCCAGCGCGACATTACCAGCGACCGGCGCAAGGCGGACGCAATCGGCATCAGTTCGCATTTCATCGATTGCCACCACGTGCAACGGCTGGCGGTCTCGCCGCGGGAATTTGTCAACGAAGGCCGCATCTGGCGCACCTCCACGGCGTATCAGATCCCTTACCGGTGCCTGACTCCGAAGCAGGGCGATTGCGAAAACCTGTTGGTCCCCGGCGCTGCCTCGTTCAGCCACGTCGCCTTCTGCACCTACCGCCTGGAAAGCGTCTGGATGATTGGGGGGCACGCCGCCGGAGTCGCCGCCGCCATGGCGGCAAAGTCGCGCAAACCGGTGCAGAGGATTTCGGTCAAGGATCTGCAGGCGAAACTCCGCGCCCAGCATCAGGTGGTCGATTTTGTCCCCGGCCAGCCCGAACACTGGACGGACATTCGGAAGGACTCCGGCGGGTCGTCGATCATTTGAGGCGTCACGTCCGGGGCCGGCGATCGAACGTCCAAAACAGCCGATCGGCCACTACGCCGCGGAACTACTGTTTGAGCGCACGGATGCCGGAGCGGATCTGCCGCTTGGTCACGAGGTATTTACTCCTCACCTGGTGATCCGCGAATCGTGTTCGGTGGCGCAACTGCCGCATTGCCCACCAGTGGCGATATCGCTCGCAGTACTCGAAGTTGAGGAATCGAGCTCCTGGTAAACCGATTCTTGGATCGGGACCTGACTTCCACTTTACGGATGCGGACTGTTGAGCGAGATCACCCACGATTGCAGCAGGCGTCAGCCTGGGATCTTGCCACTTCACTGCGCCAAGTGGTTTTCCACGCAGGTGAAAGATCAAGCGGGTCTCCGTGACCGGCTGCGGGGACAAAGAGCAATGTCCCAGTGGTAGTGAACGAAAGACCCATTGTCCTCCAACCACCGACATGCGCGGGCCAACTCGCCCGGCGCGGCGTGACACAGGCGCCCAGGGACTCCAACGTGTTGAATCTCGGGGACCTGGCACCAAACCGAACCTGCGGGTGGATTGGTGGCACAAAGTCTCTAGTTACAGCGAATTATTCAGGTGGTCAGTGTAGGTGGTCACCCATCGGTGGAGCGTGCAACCAGTGCCGATTCAAACGGTTGCGGCGAATTCCGACTTGGGCACGTGACAACGTCGCTCGGCCGGTGGCACGCAGTTCGCTGACGGTTCGCGGATCGGCCAAAACGGTGCCCGCCGAGGGTGGTGTTACCAGGCTTGGCGGTGACCTGCACGCCCGGCGATAACAACCGGACCACGCCTTACCGACGTTGGAGTCCCGTGGTTGCGTTCATCGATGATCTCGCGCTCGAACTGGGCAAACGACAGGAGGATGTTCAGCGTCAGGCGCCCGATGGAAGTCGTCGTATTGAACTGCTGGGCGGGTGTTCTCCGGTATCGGGGAGAGGGCGTGCGGTAAAGGAGAAGACGAGCTTACCGAACCCAAATACGAAGCAATGGTCGCCGACCGCGAGTCCTGTGTATAATTCAATCGGGAGAACACGCGATGCCGGCGAAGAATTATTACGTCGTCCTCGGCGTTTCCCGCGACGAATCGTCCGCGGGA
>JBEKDV010000129.1:0-17978 GCA_050014175.1 Candidatus Solibacter sp.
TAGATTAAGTAACAGGTTCGGGGCGGAAACCCGCGCCCCGAACCCGTCCGGGGCCTGCCAAGATCTCCGGACAGTTTATTTTGCAAGTTCCTAGAAAGCGCCTGCCCCACCTTGCCTGCCCCGCCATTTCTCGTGGGATTTCGCGGACCGCAGGCCCGGCGGAGATTTCGGAATTTATCTTACAGCTTGGGTTTGGGGGTCGGAAGTTCGCGGGCGGCCACGGGATCGTTAAAGCCGGTGCGGGCGTGGGCGCCATCGCAGAACGGCTTGTTGGCCGACTGCCCGCATCGGCAGAGGGAAATCACGGTACGGCCGGCGAGCCCGAAGGCCGCGCCCGTGGGGTCGAGAATCGCGAAGTCGCCTTCGATGCGGATAGGCCCGTCGTTCAAGACTGAAACTTTGGTTGACATGTATAGGGATGGTAGCACGCGCAAACCAAAGATAAAGATATGGCCGCCGATGAACACGGATAAAACGATCTTTGGTGTTATCGGCGTTCATCTGCGTTCATCGGCGGCTCGAGTTCTTGTCAGTTGGCTTGCGGCAGCACGACGATCAGCTCGGCCTGCGGGTTGGGCAGATCGGCGGGGATATAGGCCGCGAAATTGCGCGCACGCTGGATGGATTCCCAGGCCGGACCGGTCTGATTCAGGGCGAAATACTGGAAGTTGAGCTTGACGGGGATGGCGCCCGGCGGCTGCGGCACGTAAGCCAGCGGCACTCCGGGCAGGGCCTGGCGCACCAGGTGTTCGATGTGGCTGGCGGAGCAGATTTTGACCAGATTGGGCGTTTTGGCGACGATTTCAGCCTGGCTGGTTTCGGCGGCGATGGCGAGATACATCCTGGTACCGGCCAGGTACTTGTCCTGGTCGAGCGCGGTGGCGTAGATGGAAGGCTTGAGGAGCTTCAAGGGGAGGGAAACCACGTTGCTAGAGACGACGGTATCGAGCAGCAGGCGCAGCTTTTCGTCGAGCTCGGAAAAGCAGGCGCCGAGGTTGTCGTGGTCGTAGGCGGGCAGATCGCGAGGGTGCACCTTGGCCGAGAAAGTGGTGAGGGAGCCGGCCAGGGATAACATGGCGGCGAACAACTGCTCGGGATGGCCGCCGCGCGTCTCGAACAGGTGGCGGAAGAGGGGGAAAGCGGTATTGACGGTGTAGAGCAGCCAGAAATTGGCGATATCGGCGGCGGTGAAATCGGCGAGGCTCTGATTCTTCTGGCGGCGCAGGCCGGCGATGGCGCCGGAGCGGGCGGTGAGGATCTCCACCAGTTGGCGCGCGATGCCGGAGAGGTAATCGCTGGCCTGGAAATCGATCAAGGGCGGAACGAAGCGCGGATCGGCCTGGAAGGCGCCGGCTTCGGTGCGCCGGACGCGGGCGACACGGAGGCTGGAGAAGCCGTCGAGAGATTCGCCCTCGGCGAGCAGGCGCAGGTTCTTGCGGGCGATCTGCACGGGCTTTTCGGAGAGGCCGGTGTTTTCATCGCGGAACAACTCGACTTCGGCGCGGTAGCGGGCGCTGCCCTGACGCCCGGTAGTGGCCACATTCAAGCCTCGCTCGCGGTATTGCGGAACGGACAAATAAACGTCGAGAGCCGTCTGATCGGGATCGAAGCACTCGGCGAGCAATTTGGGCGGCGGGGCGGAATCGGAGTCCGGGATATCGAAGAGCAGGCCGTCGGGGAAAATGCCGGAAGCGCTGGAAATGGCGAGCGATCCGGCGGCGAGAGCTTCGCGGCTGACGTGCAGGGAGCGGAAGCCCCAGGGGCGGAACGACAGGCTGTCGAGGTGGAACTGGAGCAGGTTTTCCAGGAAGCGGTCCTGCAGTTGGAGGTGCTGCGGACTGAGGAAAGTGCCTTTGGTCCAGATCACCGGTTGCAGTCGCTTCATTTGGAATCACAGTAACAGAACTGGAGCGGTGAGCCAAGCGGTGCGGCGATGCTGTGCTCTCGGCATGGCATCCACGCACCCGGAACCGCAGCCTGCGCACCGCCTCTTGCCGCGGCTCGGCGGCGACGCGGAGTTCGCGGCGGTGCGCGGGGGAGGATAGAGGAAGAAGAGTCCGAGCTTCGCTCGGATGGACAGGCTGAAGCCTGCCCCACCGATGAATGCCCCCATGAATGGGGTCATGGCAGCCTGAAAGGCTACGCTACAAGCACGGCCATACCGGCTAGCAGCGTCAGGTTTAGCCGGATGCCGTTGACCAGGTCGTCTTCGGGGAGTTGGAGGACGGGCCGGAGTTCGCGGACCAGGGCGGCGAAATCGCGCGTGCCGTCGAGCAGGACGATGAGGGCGCACACCTTCTCGTCGGCGAGTTCAACGGTGGCGTGGCGCGAGGTGGTGATGCGCCGTCCGCGGCGCGCCTGGGAGCGCGCCAATTCGCTGGCGGCGGGGAACTTGCTGACCTTGGCCACGCAGTGTGGAGCCCGGGTGTGCAGTTCGACGACTCCGGCCGAGTAGGTGGCCAGGAGGATGTGGGCGAGGCCCTCGGGGTCGGGCGGTTCCGCGGCGAGGCGGGAGGCGGAGGCGAGGAGGTCGGGAACGCTCACGGTTTGCGGCCAGGCCTCCGCCAGCAGCAGCATGACGGCCTTGGTGAGCGGGTTGGCGGTAGTCGCGGCGGCTCCACGGCGGCCGCGAAACTCCTCAACGGCACCGGGGCTGAGGTCCGGCTGAGGCGAAACGGGTTTGGCCGTGGAAGCGACATACAGCGAAGGCAAGCGGGCTGCGAGCGGAGCTTCCGGCAGGACGATTGACTGGTGGCAGAGCAAGGTCTGGCGAAACATACGGCACTTCATGAAATCGAAGTACTGATCGCGGACGATACGGTTGCCTCCCGCCACGCGGCCGATTTCCGCCACGACGGCCTCGGGGAGATTTCCGGGCTGCATGTCGTAATATTCAGCCTCGGCCAGAAACTGGAGCCCGAAGCGCGCGGCGTGGGCGATGAACTCATGAAAATACACGGGATGATAAACTTCTGCGAGTTCGTCGTGGTAGAGGCCTTGGGGCGTTCGCTGCATGATGGACTCCACTTCGGACTGGAAAAAAGAGGTCTGGCTAGTTTGGAACCACTGCACCATCTCGCGCGCCCCGCGGACCCGGGAGTCGAGTTCGGTGGCGCCGCCCAGGTGGAACAGCATCATCTCGCGGAACATCTGGCGGATGCGGCCCCCGGGAAGGGCGTTGTAGCTGACAAAGACGACGCCGTGGGGCGCGAGCACGGCTTGGGCCAGCGCCAACAGCTTGTCGCGCACAGGTGCGGGCACCCAGGAATAGAGCCCGTGGGCGATGACGTAATCGAAGGCGCCGAGTTCGGGCCCGGCGTCCAGGATATCCATGTGCACGAGGCGGATATTGGCCAGGCCGAGGGTGGCGATTTCCTGGTTGCCGGCGCGAATGGCCACGGCGGCCGCGTCGATGCCCAGGAACCGGCCGGCGGGGTTCTCGAAGGCCATGGGGATCAGATTGGCGCCGTCGCCGCATCCCAATTCGAGGACGCGGCAGCGGGAGATGGGGGCGGGGCTCATGCCGAACAGGGTGGCGAGGGTGGCGAGCCGGTCGGGATGAGTCTGGGCGAATGGTGCGTTCGGGTACAGAACCTCATCGTAGAGAGTGGACATGGCTCCGAGTGTAACCCTGTCCCTCATTTCGGGAGGGGATGCCGTGCAACTCCCGGTGGTATTCTCGGCACATGGCTTCGACCTCAACTGCGCCTCATCCGCTTCATTTGCTCTTGCCGCAACTGGGAACGGAGGAAGATTTCGAGATCCTGCGCGAAACGCTGCGGTCTTCGGGTTTCCACAACCAGGGGATCTGCCAGCGGCTGGAAATTCCGTCGATCGTCGATTTTGTGCCCAAATGCGATGGAAGAAAGACGGCGGTTGAAATCGAGTACCCGGTCGACGCTATCATCCGGCTGGTGCTCGACGGCGAATTCGTATCGGAGCAAGTGTTGGAATCGAAGCTGCCGGCCGGGAGTGCGGCGGCGCTGGAGCGCCTGGGGATTCTGGCGCGCAGTCCGGCGCGGCCGGGAGAATTGTTTTCCACGGTGACGATGTACCCGGCGGAGGAAACCCTGTTGCTGGCGGGCGACCGGCCGGGAACGCCGGATGGGTCGCCGTACAGGGTCCCCAACGACGTGGTTTACCCCGGCGCCATTGAGAACACCCGCCACTTTCTGGCCAGCCTGCCGCAGACTCCGTGCGACGCCCTATTGGACATCGGCACGGGAAGCGGGGTAGCCACGCTGTCGGCCGCCTCACGGTACGCGAAGCACGCCTGGGGGGTTGATATAGCGGCGCGCTCGGTACGGTTTGCCGAGTTCAACCGGCGCATGAACGGTATTGAGAATGCAACCATCCTGGAGGGCGATCTTTACGAACCTGTACGGGACCTCACATTCGACCGGATCGTCACCCATCCTCCTTATGTGCCCGCGCCGAAGATCAAAATGATTTTCAGCGATGGCGGCGCGGACGGCGAGGAGATTCTGGCGGGCATCATACAGGGATTGCCCCGGCACCTGCGCACGGGCGGCCGTTTCCACACGCTGGTACTCGGCGCCGACTGCGAGGGCGAAGCTTTCGAAGATCGCATCAGGAAATGGCTGGGTCCGCAGCAAGGCGAATTCGATCTGGCGATGGTTTCGCATTCCCTTCGCTCCCCCCTGGAATTCGTGGCGCGGGCGTTGGCCAAAGGCAAGGTCGGGTTGCCCGAACTAAAATTCTGGATCGAGACCTGGAACCGGCGCAAGGTGGAGTTCCTGTTTTATGGGTCGATTCTGATCCGGCGGCACGCGGGCGGGCGGCAAGCGATTACCGCCAGAGTGTTGAGCGCGCTGGGCTACGGTCCGGCGCACCAGGGCTGGCTGTTGGATTGGGAGACGGATTGCGAGGACCCGGCATTTCGTGCGCGCCTGATGGACTGGCACCCCGAACTGCCGTCCGACGCCGAACTGAAAGTCCTGCACCGCCTGCAGGAAGGCCGCTTCGCGCCGGTAGCCTTCGCGGTGGAAACCGGGACCCCTTTCAACAGTGAAGTGCGCTGCAAGGACTGGATGGTGGCGGTGCTTTCGGAGTGCACCGGCGAGAGTACGTGGCGGGACCACTTCGAGCGCGCCAAGGGCCTGGGCTTAATCAGCCCGGAGACGACCGACGACGAGTTCGCGGGGATCCTGCGGGCGCTGGCGGGACAGGGCATTCTCAGGATACGGGAACGGCCCTTGCCACCGGATGCGCGACCGGTGCGTTAGGGGCAACCCCTCCCTCACCCGGCAGAGCCGGAGCCAAACAGGGACGGCGTCCGCTCGACGCGGAAGCGCGGAGGAAGAATGCCCCGAGGAATCGGGTCATGGCAGCCTGAAAGGCTACTCTACAGGGGTGCGGGAAGATCCTGCCCTCGGAGCCTCAGCGTGAAGCGTACGGTAAGGCACGCAACCTGGGCGCTGGTACCGACTTCGGGGCAAGGTAGTGCTTTTCGGCCGGAGCGGGCGTATAATCGCTGGCGTGACCGATGGTTGTCGGCGGGGTTTTCTGATAACCTGACGTAGCTCTTGTTGCCCGGGGCGGTCCGCCCGGGACGACGGAAGCCCACCACGGAGGTATGGCTGTAATGGCAAAACAAAGCACACAACACAAACTCGATCGTGTCCGCGCCCCGCGCGTACAGATCACATACGACGTTGAAGTCGGCGGCGCCATCGAAGTAAAGGAATTGCCGTTCGTCATGGGAGTGCTTGGAGATTTCACCGGCCAGCCGGTAGACCCACTTCCCCGTTTGAAAGACCGGAAGTTCGTGGAAGTCAACCCCGACAACTTCGACGCGGTGCTGGAGAGCATGAAGCCGCACCTCGCGTTCTCCGTGGAGAACAAGCTGAGCGAGGATTCGGAGGCCGGGAACATCAAGGTCGATTTGAATTTCAAGAGCCTGGACGATTTCGCGCCCGACAACGTGGCGCGGCAGGTGAAGCCGCTGCGCGAACTGCTGGAACTGCGCGACCGTCTGAGCGACCTGCGCGGCAGCATGCAGGGCAACGACAAGCTGGAGGAGGCTTTGCGCGACGCCGTTACGGACAAGGACAAGCTGGCTAAGCTGAAGGCCGAACTGGGAACGGAGGAATCCAAATGAGCGATCCGCAGAGGGCAGCAGCGCCGCAGGCGGGCGCCGAACCGACCGTGGAAACCAGCCTGCTGGACCAGATCGTCGAAGAAGGCCGGATGGCGCGCGACCCCGCGGCCCGGGAACGGGGCAAGAACCTGGTGAAGGAGTTCGTCTCGCAGGTGCTGGAAGGGACCATCACGGTCTCCAAAGACGCGGAGGCGATGATCAACGCGCGCATTGCGCAGATCGATCACCTGGTTTCGCTCCAATTGAACGCCGTGCTGCACCACCCGACATTCCAGAAGCTGGAGGGCAGTTGGCGCGGTCTCAAATACCTGATGGACCAGAGCGAGACCAGCGACCGCCTCAAAATCAAAGTTCTCAACGTCACGAAGAAGGAACTGCTGCGCGACTTGCAGCGGGCTCCCGAGTTCGACCAGAGCGCCCTGTTCAAGAAGGTCTACGAAGAGGAATTCGGCATCTTCGGCGGCGCTCCGTTCGGCGCGTTGATTGGAGATTACGAGTTTGGCCGCGGGCCGGAAGAGATCGAGCTGCTGGAGAAGGTGGCGCAGGTGGCTTCGACGGCGCACGCCCCGTTCCTTTCGGCGGCTTCGCCGGACATGCTCAACCAGGAGAGCTTCACGAATATCGATGCGCCGCGGGATATGGCGAAGATCTTCGACAGCTCCGAGTACGCCAAGTGGAAGAGCTTCCGGGCGAGCGAAGACTCGCGTTACGTGGGTCTCTGCCTGCCGCATGTTCTGATGCGGCTGCCTTATGGGAAGAACGGGGCGTCGGTGGACTCCTTCAATTTCGAAGAGGGGGTGGACGGCAGCGACCATTCCAAGTATCTTTGGGGCAACGCCGCCTACGCTTTGGGCGCCCGCCTGACCGGGGCTTTCGCCAACTACGGGTGGTGCGCGGCCATCCGGGGGGTGGAAGGCGGCGGGTTGGTGGAAGGGCTGCCCACGCATACGTTCACCACGGATTCCGGCGATGTGGCTTTGAAGTGCCCGACCGAGGCGCCCATCACGGACCGCCGCGAGAAGGAACTGGCCGATTTGGGATTCATTCCGCTGGTGCACTGCAAGGGGACCGACTACGCGGCGTATTTCAGCGTGCAGTCGTGCCAGAAGGCCAAGATGTACGACAAGGAGGCCGCCAACGCGAGCGCTCGGCTTTCCACGCAACTGCCTTACATTCTGGCAATGTCGCGTTTTGCGCACTATCTGAAGGCGATGATGCGGGACAAGATTGGCAGCTTCATGTCGCGCAAGGATTGCCAGGACTTCCTCAATACGTGGATCCTGCAATACGTGGTGGGGAACGACGATGTGTCGGCGGAGATCAAGGCGCGGCGGCCGCTGCGCGAGGCGAAGATCGAAGTGGTGGAAATCCCCGGCAAGCCGGGGGCGTATCGCGCGGTGGCGTTCCTCAAGCCGCACTTCCAGTTGGATGAGCTGTCGATCTCTTTGCGCCTGGTTGCCGATCTGCCGGCGAGCGCGAAATAAGAGTAACCCAGAGGCCCGGCCCGCGGCGCGGAGACGAATCGCGGGCCCGTTCAAGAAGACAAAAAGGAGGAAATCGGTATGGCATTGTTTGACGCATTTCTGAAGCTTGACGGCATCAAGGGCGAATCGGCCGACGCCAAGCACAAGGGCGAAATCGATATCTACAGCTTCAGTTGGGGAGTCTCCCAGACTGGAATTCAGGCTACCGGCGGCGGTGGCGGCGCGGGGAAGGTGTCGTTTCAAGACATCTCCTTTGTGAAGAAGGCCGACGCGTCCTCGCCCTTGCTGATGCTGAACTGCGCCAACGGCGCGCACATCAAAGAAGGCAACTTCGTGGTTCGAAAAGCGGGCGGCACGCAACTGGAATACCTGAAGATCAAGCTGACCGACATCCTGATTTCCGGCTTTAAGGATCACGGGAGCATCTCAGGCGGCGATATCCCCACGGAATCGCTCACTCTCAACTTCGCCAAGGTGGAATACAGTTACCAGCCGCAGGGAGCGGATGGGAAGGCGCAAGGCGGCCCCATTTTGGCAGGGTGGGACGTGAAGGCCAACCAGAAGGTCTAGGCTGGAGGCTCGTCCGCGCTTCCGGGAACGGACAGGTGGGTGTTGGAGGGCGCGGGGGCGGGGTGTGGCAGCCCAGACTAGGGCAATGACGGAGAAGAGGAGGAGGTCGGTATGGCATTATTTGACGCATTTCTGAAACTTGACGGCATCAAAGGCGAGTCGGCCGACGCCAAGCACAAAGGCGAAATCGATATCTACAGCTTCAGTTGGGGAATGGCCCAGACTGGGGTTTCGGCAACCGGCGGGGGCGGGGGCGCGGGGAAGGTAAAAGTGCACGACTTCTCCATTACGAAGAAGACCGACGCCGCCTCGCCGTTACTGATGCTGAACTGCGCCAACGGCACGCACATTAAGGAGGCAAACTTCGTGGTGCGAAAGGCCGGCGGCGAACAACTGGAGTATCTGAAGATCAAGCTCACGGATGTGCTGGTTTCCAGCTACAAACCAGGCTCGGCCAGCAACCAGGTCTTGGGAGCCATCGAGTGGACCTACGATAAGAGCAGCGACGAGATCCCGATGGAGCAGGTGACTCTGAACTTCGCCAAGGTCGAGTACTCGTACCAGCCGCAGGGCGCCGACGGTAAGGCGCAAGGCGGCCCCATCCTGGCCGGGTGGGACGTGAAAGCCAACCAGAAGGTTTAACCGGGAAGCCAGGGGCCTCTGCATAACAGACAGGAGGAGGATTTTCAGTGGCACTGTTTGACGCATTTCTCAAGCTTGACGGCATCAAGGGCGAGTCGGCCGACGCCAAGCACAAGGGCGAAATCGACATTATGAGCTTCAGTTGGGGAATGTCCCAGACTGGGGTATCGGCCACCGGCGGGGGCGGCGGAGCGGGAAGAGTGAAGGTACACGACATCTCATTTACGAAAAAGACCGACGTTTCCTCACCCTTGCTGTTCCTTAACTGCGCCAACGGCGCGCATATCAAAGAGGCCAACTTCGTGGTGCGCAAAGCCGGCGGCACACAACTGGAGTACCTGAAGATCAAGCTGACGGATGTGCTGGTATCGAGCTACAAACCGCACGGAGTGCAGAGCGCGGCGATTGATTGGGGGGACGGGAGCACCGCGGGCGGGCAGCCGGCGGCGGACGCTCAGGCCGGGCTTTTCGGATTGTCGCCTGTGCCCAGCGAGATTCCGGAGGAGCAATTCACCCTCAACTTCTCCAAAATCGAGTACAGCTACCAGCAGCAAGGCGCCGACGGCAAAGCCCAGGGTGGCCCGATTCTGGCCGGTTGGGACGTGAAGGCCAACCAGAAGGTCTAGGCCGCGACACCGCGGACGGAGCGACAATCGACGCCAACTCCGGCCGATGAGATTCTCAGCCGCCGGAGCGGGCGCATTTTTGCTATAGTTTTACCCGCGGGCCGATAGGGGGCCTACCTCATGACAGCCAGAGAACTCTATCATGCCGGGCAATTGGGCGCGGCCATCCAGGCGCTGGGAGTGGAACTGCGCGACAACCCCGGGGACGTGAAGCGGCGAACTTTTCTGTTCGAACTCCTGTGCTTCGCGGGCGAGTACGACCGCGCCCAAAAACACCTGGATGTGCTGGCGGGGCAGGGGCCGGATTCCGCCACCGGCGCACTGCTCTATCGCGCGGCGCTGAATGCGGACCGCATGCGCAGCGATCTTTTTTCCAAACGGGACTATCCCGAAGTCCACGCAAGCGATGTCCCGGTTGCGGGGACGCTGAACGGGCAGCCGTTCGAATCCATGGAGGACGCCGACCCGCGCATCGGGCCTCGCATGGAGATCTTCGCGGCGGGACAGGTGATGTGGCTGCCGCTGGCGCACGTGGCCAGCGTGGAAATGGAGGCGCCGAAGCGGTTGCGCGACCTGCTGTGGTCGCCGGCGCTGGTGCGCACCGGCCCGGCCTTCAAGGGGACCGAACTGGGCGAGGTGTTGATGCCGGCGCTTTCGCCGCTCAGTTTCCGGCACCAGGATGACGCGGTACGTTTGGGCCGATCCACGGTTTGGGAAGAACAGGAAGACGGCGACATCATACCTTTCGGGCAAAAGATGCTCTTGGTGGACGGTGAGGATTTTCCGCTGCTGGAGTTGCGAAAACTCGAAATCAACGCTGAAGTAGCCGCTCCCGAAGAACATGCCTCTGCGTAAGGACCTGCTGAATCCGATTTCGGCTGGTAAACCCTCTGGTGAAAGCCTCAGGTACGCGGCCGTCTACGACAAGATCAAGGAAGCCCGGCGCGAGGATGACGACGCGCCGCAGGGCGAGTGGAAGGTCGAGCGGAAGGTGGCCGACTGGCCGCTCACGATCAAGCTGATTGGCGACGCGCTGGCCGCCCAGTCCAAGGATGTGCAGATGACGGCATGGCTGGCCGAAGCCATGCTGCACCGCGAAGGCGTGGCCGGCCTGCGGGAGGTGCTGGACCTGATCCGCGGCTACCTGGAAAGCTTCTGGGACACGCTCTATCCGGAACTGGACGATGGCGACGCGGAATTCCGCGCCGCGCCGCTGCAGTGGCTCGGCGACCGGCTGGAATCGGCGGTGAAAGGGACGGGGCTGACGCGCAGCGGGTTGAACTGGTTCCAATACAAGGAATCGCGCGCCGTAGGGACGGAAGAGGCCGCCGATACGGACGAGAAGAGGCAAGCCCGCCTGAACGCCATCGCCGAGGGCAAGATACCGCAGGAGCAGTTCGATAAGGCTTTCGACGAGACGCCGAAGCAATTCTACGTAAGCCATCTGGAGACGATGGACGGCACGCTGGAATCGCTGAGCGCCCTCGGCGCCGTGTGCGACGAGAAGTTTGGCGACCTCACCCCGTCCTTCGGGACCCTGAAGCGGGCGCTGGAGGAAATGCGGCAGACGGTATACATTCTGCTGCAGGTGAAACGCGAGAAGGAACCGGACGAGCCGGCGGCCGCGGTCGAACCGGAAGGGGAATCCGGACCGGCTTATGAAGAGCCAGCCGTCCAGGCCACCGCCAGCGTTGCCACCGGGACGGCCGCCGCGCCGGCGAGGGCGCGCACGGGCGCTCTCAGCGCCGAACCGGTGGACCGCGAGGACGCCATCGGCCGCGTGGTGGCGGCAGCCAGGTTTCTGCGCCAGCAGGACCCCTACAGCCCAGCGCCATTCCTCATGCTGCGCGGCCTTCGCTGGGGGGAACTGCGCGCCGGCGGAACCGAAGTAGACCAGATGCTGCTCGGGGCGCCGCCAACGGAGATCCGGCAGAAGCTGAAGCGATTGTCGCTGGAAGCCAACTGGACCGAGGTGCTGGAGACGGCCGAAACCGCCGTGGGGATGGAGTGCGGCCGCGGCTGGCTGGACGTGCAGCGCTATGCAGGCCGGGCGTGCTATGAGCTGGGCGCGTACTACGACGCCATCCGCAACGCCATCGTTTCCGGTCTGCGCGGGCTGCTGGCGGATTATCCGAAACTGCCCGAATTGACGATGATGGACGACACGCCGACAGCCAACGTCGAAACCCTTGCCTGGCTGAAAGAGAACGTACCCCCGGCGGCGGCCGAGCCGGCCTACAGTCCGGCATCGTATCAACCGGTTGCCGAGGAAGAATCGGGCGCGCCCGCGACGCTGGACACATTCGACCTGGCCTTACAGGCGGCGCGTTCGGGACGGCCGCAGGAAGGCATTCAGATGCTGATGCGCGAGATGACGCACGAGCGCAGCGGCCGCGGCCGGTTTTACCGCAAGGTGCAACTCACCAAGCTCTGCGACAGCACCGGCTATGACGCCATCGCGTTCCCGATTCTGCAGGAACTGGCGGCCGAGATCGAACACCGCAAACTGGAG
The DNA here is from genome assembly GCA_050014175.1 of Candidatus Solibacter sp. Classification (GTDB taxonomy): domain Bacteria; phylum Acidobacteriota; class Terriglobia; order Bryobacterales; family Bryobacteraceae; genus Solibacter. Next base: position 11,956 of record JBEKDV010000129.1, read on the forward strand.
GACTGGGAGGCCGCGGAACTGGTGGCGGAGCCGCTGGCCCTGCTGTACCGGAGCCTTTCCAAGAGCGGCGGCGACGCGGCCGAGATCCAGAAGCTGTACTCGTGGATCTGCCGCCTGGACCCGCTGCAGGCGATGAGCATTTCGAGATAGTTGGACGGTACTTATGGCGCGATGGGAACCCGAAGATACGGTGACGCAGTCGGTGCTGGAGCGGTTGATCGACCGCGACCCCGCCAACAGCGCCGAAGCCTCGCCCACGCGGGCGCAATCGGTCAGGACATTGAAGGCGTCGTTGCGGCGCGACCTGGAGTGGCTGCTCAATACGCGGCGCAGCCCGGAGGCGGTGGGCGCCGAATTCCAGGAAGTGGAGCACTCCCTGTACAACTACGGGCTGCCCGATGCCACCGCGCTGAGCTGGGACTCGGCGCGCGACCGCAACCGGCTGGCGCGCACGATCGAGCAGGTGCTGAGCACGTTCGAGCCGCGCCTGAGCGGGATTCAAGTGGTGGCGATGGAGGCGGCGGCCGGGACGCAACACGTGATGCGGTTTCAGATCGAGGGCATGCTGGAGATGGATCCGGTGCCCGAGCACATCTCTTTCGACACGCTGCTGCAGCTTTCCAGCGGAGAGTATCAGGTCAAGGGGGATTTGGGTGCGGGATGACCTGCTGCTGTACTACGAACGAGAACTGACGTTCCTGCGCCAGATGGGCGCGGAGTTCGCCGCCAAGTATCCCAAAGTGGCCTCGCGCCTGGTGATGGAACCGGATAAGTGCGAAGACCCGCACGTGGAACGCATTCTGGAGGCATTTGCGTTTCTGACGGCGCGCGTGCATCTGAAGATCGACGACGAGTTCCCGGAGATCACCGAGGCGCTGCTCAATATTCTCCATCCGCACTACCTGCGGCCGATTCCCTCGATGTCGGTGGCGGAGTTTCACGTGGATCCCGGGCAAGCGCCGCCGGAGAGCGGTTTGAAACTGGAGCGCGGGAGTGTGTTGAATTCGCGGCCGGTGAACGGTGTGCCGTGCAAATTCCGCACCTGCTACGATCTGACGTTTTGGCCGGTGGAAGTGACCGAGGCCGAGTGGAAGACGCCGGACCGTTTGCAGCCTCCGGTGAAGGCCTCCGACGCGGTGGCGGCGGTGCGCGTGGTTTTGCGGTGCCCGGGCGAGTTGAAGTTCGCCAAGCTGGGGCTTTCGTCGCTGCGCTTCTACCTCAACGGGGAAAGCAACCTGGTGCACGCGCTGTATGAGCTGTTGTGCAATAAATGCACGCATATCATCCTCCGCGACACCTCGCCCAAGTCGCGGAACCAGCCGGTGATTTTGACCGGGGATGCGCTGCGGCCGGTGGGATTCGGCGAGGAAGAGGGGATGCTGCCCTACGCGCGCCGGTCGTTCGTCGGCTACCGCCTGCTGCAGGAGTACTTTTGCTTCCCGCAGAAATTCTCCTTTCTCGACCTGACGGGACTGGAGCGGATCTGCCAGGGCGGTTTCGGCGAACAGGCGGAAATCCTGTTCATGATTGCGCCCTTCGAGAGGGGCGAGCGCCGCCAGATGCTGGAACTCGGGGTAAGCGCCAAGACCTTCCGATTGGGCTGCGCGCCCATCGTCAACCTGTTCGCGCAGACGGCGGAGCCCATCCTGATGGATCACGCGCGCTACGAGTACCCGGTAGTGCCCGATGTCAGCCGCCGCAGGGCCACCGAGGTTTTTGAAATCACCGGGGTGCAGAGCGCCAACCCGCAATCGGGCGAGGTGATCCGCTTCGAGCCGTTCTATTCCTACCGCCACGGGGCGAATCGCGCCGCCACGCAGGCGTTCTGGCGTGCCTCGCGGCGCGCCTCGGGCTACCGCGACGACGAAGGCACGGAAGTGTTTCTGTCCCTGGTGGACCTGTCTTCGCGGCCGGTGCGGCCCAACGTGGACGCCCTGGTGGTGCGCACCGTATGCACCAACCGGGACCTTCCGGGGCGCCTGCCTTTCGGCAATGAGGCGGGTGATTTCGAACTGGAAGGCGCGCTGCCGGTGAAGCGCATTGTGGCGCTGATCAAACCGACCGATGCCCTGCGTCCGCCGGTAGGCAAGGATGCCATGTGGCGCCTGGTGTCGCAACTTTCGCTCAACTATCTTTCGCTGGTGGAAAACGGGCGGGAGGCATTGCAGGAAATCCTGCGGCTTTACAATTTCGCGGAGTCCACCCATTCCGAGAAACAGATTGAAGGCCTGGTGGGGTTGGACAGCCGGCGGCACTTCGCGCGCGTGATTTCCGACGACGGCGTGGTATTCGCGCGCGGCACGCAAGTGGAGATGGAGTTCGACGAGGAGCAGTTCGTGGGCGGCGGGGTCTATCTGTTCGCCTCGGTGCTCGAGTATTTTCTGGGCTTGTACGTTTCGGTGAACAGCTTCAGCCAGTTGCGCGTGCGCACCCGGCAGCGGAAGGAGGTTCTGCGACAGTGGCCACCCCGGGCCGGTCGGAAAATACTGCTGTAGCGCGCTGGCCGATCGCGGACCTGCTCGAAGCCGAACCGTACCTGTTCGAGTTCTTCCAGGCGATCCGGTTGATGTCGCGGATGGCGCCGGAGCGCCAGGTGGTGGGGCGGTTCAGCAAGCCGGCCAGCGAAGTGGTGCGCCTGGCGTCTAATCCCGTGGTGGGGTTTCCGGCCAGCGAAATCCAGTCGCTGGAGCGGCGCGGCGAAGGTCCTCCGGTGATGCGCGTGAACTTCCTCGGGCTGCACGGCCCGCTGGGCGTGCTGCCCCGCTCCTACTGCGAGCTGGTCAACGATCGGGTCCGCGCCCGCGACACCACGCTGCGGGATTTCTTCGACCTGTTCAACCACCGGATTTTGTCGCTGTTCTACCAGGCCTGGGAGAAGTACCAATTTCAGATTCCGTACGAGCGCGGCGAGAGAGACCGTTTTTCGCGCTATGTGCTGGCGCTATTGGGGCTGGATACGCCGGGCCTGGAGAACCGGCAGGACGTGGCGGACGATTCGCTGCTTTTCTACGGCGGGTTACTCGGCATGCACGCGCGCTCGGCCACGGGGCTGCGCCAGGTGCTGTGGGACTACTTCGACATTCCGGTGGAGATCGAGCAGTTCGTAGGGGCGTGGTACCCGGTGGAGGTGGAATCGCAGTGTTGCCTGGGCGAAGGCGGCGGCTATTCGGAGCAGTTGGGGTTTGGCGCCGTGGTGGGGGACGAGACCTGGGACCAGCAATCCCGGGTGCGCATCCAACTGGGGCCGCTGACCCTGGAGCAGTATATGGACTTCCTGCCCGGCCACGAAGGGCATCGCCAGTTGCGCGCCCTGACGCGGTTCTACACGGGCGGCGAGAGCGATGTGGAAGTGCAGTTGATTCTTCGCAGGCAGGAAGTTCCCGCCTGCGAGTTAAAGCCGCTGGACGGCGATGGCCCGCAACTGGGCTGGACAAGCTGGATCAAATCGGCGGAGTTCAGGCACGACGCAGGCGAGACAATATTGGAGTTATAGATTCAGAGAGGAACCCATATGGCGAACTTGAAGTCAATCGTTGCCAAGTTGAACGACACCATGCGCGGGACGCTGGATGGCGCGGCGGGCTTGTGTGTGGCGCGCACCCATTATGACGTGGAAGTCGAGCACTTCCTGACCAAGCTGCTGGATGCGAGCGGCTCGGATTTCGCCGGCATCGTGCAGCATTTCGGGGTGGACAAGGCGCGCCTGGCGGGCGAGCTGGCGCGCAGTCTCGACCGATTGAAAACCGGCAATGCGCGCACCCCCGCGTTCAGCCCGTCGCTGTACCGGATGCTGCGAGAGGCGTGGACGGTGGGGTCGTTGGAATTCGGCGCGGGGCAGGTGCGCAGCGGCGCGGCGATCCTGGCGCTGGTGTCCGACGACGAGCTGTCGCGGCTGGTGGCGGGCGTCAGCAAGGAGTTCGGGAAGATCGAGCCCGAGGCGCTGCGCAAGGTGCTGCCGGCGATCCTGGCGGATTCGCGCGAGGTCACGGCGGACGCGGCGACGGCGCCGGCATCGGGCGGAGGCGCGGCGGGCGGCGCCAAGCCGGCCGGCAAGACGCAGAACCTGGATCAATACACGGTGAATCTTACGGAAAACGCGCGCAAGGGGAAGATCGATACCGTGCTGGGGCGCGATTTCGAGATTCGTCAAATGGTGGACATTCTGACGCGGCGGCGGCAGAACAACCCCATCCTGACCGGCGAAGCCGGCGTGGGCAAGACCGCGGTGGTCGAGGGTTTCGCCCAACGCCTGGTGGATGGCGACGTGCCGGAGAGCCTGCGCAACGTGACAATACGCACGCTGGACCTGGCGCTGTTGCAGGCCGGCGCCGGCGTCAAGGGCGAGTTCGAAAACCGGCTCAAGGGGCTGGTGGAAGAAGTGAAATCGTCTCCCACGCCGATTATTCTGTTCATCGACGAAGCCCATACCATGATCGGGGCGGGCGGCGCGGCGGGCCAAAACGATGCCGCCAATATTCTGAAGCCGGCCCTGGCGCGCGGCGAGTTGCGCACCATCGCCGCCACCACCTGGTCGGAATACAAGAAGTACTTCGAGAAGGATCCGGCGCTGGCACGGCGCTTCCAGGTGGTGAAGGTGGAAGAGCCCACCGAAGCCAAGTGCCAGGTGATGCTGCGCGGCCTGGTCCCGGTGCTGGAAAAACATCACAACGTGCGCATTCTGGATGAGGGACTCGTCGCGGCGGTGAAATTCTCGCACCGCTACCTGCCCGACCGGCAGCTCCCCGATAAGGCGGTGAGCGTGCTGGACACGGCGTGCGCGCGCCTCGCCCTGGGACAGAATGCGACGCCGCCGGCCATTGAAGATGCCATGCGTCAGATCGACGATTGCACCGTGCAGACGCGCATTCTGGAGCGGGAATCCGCCCTGGGCGCGGATCACGCCGAGGGGCTGGCCGAACTGGCAAAGCGCAAGGCGGCGCTGGAAGCGAGCCTGGTCGAACTGAAGGCGCGCTGGGAGAAGGAGCGCGACCTGGTGGGCAGGATCCGCGAAGTCCGCGGCAAGCTGGAAACGGCGGCAGCGCCGGCAGCGGCGCAGGCAGCGGCGGCGGGTGCGGCGGAGGGGGCGGCGGCCGAAGCGGCAATCGCGGCGGTGGTGGCGGCGGCGCCGGGCCCCGATGCCCTGCGCGCCGAGTTATCGGCCTTGAATGCCGAACTGGAACAGCTTCAGGGCGAGAATCCGCTGATGCGGGTCTGCGTGGATGGCCAGATCGTGGGCGAAGTGGTGGCCGCCTGGACGGGGATTCCCATCGGCAAGATGCTGCGCGACGAAATGCAGAGCGTGCTGACGCTGGAGCGCCACCTGGGACGCCGCGTGATCGGGCAGGATCACGCGCTGGATATGCTCAGCGAGCGCATCCGCACGTCGAAGGCCGGCTTGGAAGATCCCGGCAAGCCGATCGGCGTGTTCCTGCTGGTTGGGCCCAGCGGCGTCGGCAAGACGGAGACGGCGCTGGCCTTGGCCGACCTGTTGTACGGCGGCGAGCGCAACCTGATCACGATTAATATGTCGGAGTTCCAGGAGGCGCACACGGTGTCCACGCTGAAGGGCTCGCCTCCCGGATACGTGGGCTACGGCGAAGGCGGAGTGCTGACCGAGGCGGTGCGGCGGCGGCCCTATTCGGTGGTGCTGCTGGACGAAGTCGAGAAGGCGCATCCGGATGTGCTGGAGCTGTTCTACCAGGTCTTCGACAAGGGGATGATGGAGGACGGCGAGGGACGGGAGATCGACTTCAAGAACAACATCCTGATCCTGACCACCAACGCCGCCACCGATACGTTTATGAAGCTGTGTGCGGACCCGGAGACGATGCCGTCGCCGGAAGGGCTGGTCAAGGCGCTGAAGCCGGAGCTGAACAAGATCTTCAAGCCGGCGTTCCTGGGACGCATGGTGATCATCCCGTATTACCCCATACGGGATGAGAATCTGAAGAAGATCGTGGTGCTGAAGCTGGACAAGATCAAACGCCGGCTGATGGAGAACCACAAGATCGAGCTGGCGTATG
>JBEKDV010000130.1:0-29868 GCA_050014175.1 Candidatus Solibacter sp.
GCACCACTGGGGTATCGGCCTACTTCCGCTACCTGGGTATCCCTAGTCTCCCCCAACCGCGCCATCACGCCAAGTTCCTCGCCAGCATGGCCCCGCTCCGCGGGTTCTTCGCTTTCAAGGGGCATGCTCTGCGCCTCGCAATAGCGCTAAGGTTAGGGGCATGTTTCGCCCTCTCGCTCTCCTCTTCTCTGCCGCGCTGGCGCTCTCCGCCGCGCCCGCGCTGGATGTCTGGCATGCCAAATCCGAGATCCGCACGGTCGAGCCCAGCACCGCCCTCCAGCTGACCGGCGGCCGCACAGGCAACCTCTACCGTCCCCGCCTCACCAACACCGGGAAGACGCCGGTGCACGTCACGGAGGTCTCGCTCTTCCGCATCGCGCACGATCTCCCCGATGCAACCGCGCTCTACGGCGAGAGCTTCCAGATGCTCACGCAGACCGCCGGCACACTCGGTAAGCCCATCGACCTTGCCTACGACGAATGGAAGCATTACAAAATCCCGCAGCCCGCCGACGCCAAAGTGGTCACCGGCATGATGACGCTCACCCCTCCCGGCGGCGAGACCATGCTGCTCGGCTTCACCAGTTGCCATCGCTTTAACGGGCGCTTCTTCCTGCGCCCGAAATCGATCGAGGTGGTGCTGGATACTGAAGGCCTGGCGCTCTCTCCCGGCGAATCGTGGGATCTGGAAGAGTTCACTTTCACGAGCGGACCCAATCGCGCCGCGCTGCTGGCCGCTCTTGCGGACCGCATCGACCGCAACCATCCGCCGCTGCGCTTCCGGGCTCCGCCGGCCGGCTGGTGCAGTTGGTATTGCTTCGGCGCCCGCGTCACCGCCCGGAACGTGATGGATAACCTCGCGTCCATCGTCAAGGACGCGCCCGAGCTCAAGTACGTTCAGCTTGACGACGGCTACCAGCCCGCCATGGGCGACTGGCTGGAAACCGGCAAGGCGTTCGGCGGCGACGTGCGGGGCGTGCTGCAGGCCATCCGCAAGCAGGGCTTCGAGCCGGCCATCTGGGTGGGCCCGTTCATCGCCGAGAGCGGCAGCCACGTCTTCCAGCAGCACCCGGATTGGTTCATGCGCGGCGAGGACGGCAAGCCGCTCCCCGCCGACAAGGTCACCTTCCAGGGATGGCGCCACGGCCCCTGGTACGCGCTCGATGGCACCAACCCCGAGGTGCAGCAGCACCTGGAGAACGTCTTCCGCACCATGCGGCAGGAGTGGGGCGTGACCTATTTCAAGCTGGACGCCAACTTCTGGGGCGCCATGCACGGCGGCAGGCTGCACGACCCGAAAGCCACCCGCATCGAAGCCTATCGCCGCGGCATGCAGGCGGTGCTGCGCGGCGCGGGCGACAGTTTCATCCTGGGCTGCAATCATCCCATCTGGCCGTCATTCGGCCTGATCCACGGCTCGCGCAGCTCCGGCGACATCAGCCGCAAGTGGGACACCTTCCGGACGGTGGCGCGGCAGAACCTGCTGCGCAACTGGCAGAACGGCAAACTCTGGTGGAACGATCCCGATGCCGTCACGCTGAGCGGCGCCATGCCGATGGAAGAGTACCGCTTCCACGCCAGCGCGATCCTGGCGTCGGGAGGTCTGGTGCTCTCGGGCGACGATCTCAGCACGCTGCCCGCCGACCGCCTCGCCATGCTCAAGAAACTGCTGCCGCCCACCGGAGTGGCCGCCGAGTTCGCCGACGAGAACCTCGCCGTGGGCACCGTGAAACTGAAGGATCGCACGCTGGTGTGCGTCTTCAACTGGAGCGATGAGGCGGCGAAGATTCCCGTCAAGCTGGCGCGCGCGGGCGAAGTCGGCGACATGTGGAGCGGGCAAAGCTATGGCAGGCAAACGGCGATGGAAATCCCGCTGAAGGCGCACGAAGGCACGGTGTTGGTGGTGCGGTAGGTTGCGCGTCGATTGCGCCTTGTAGTAACCGCTACCTCACCACCGTCTTCTCCACCGCCTGATTCCCATAATCGTCCTCCACCCGCACGGCGACGGTGTGTTCGCCGGGCGCGGCATCGAGATTGAGCTCGTAATCCAGTTCCTGGGCGTCGGAGAGGCGCGTCACGGGAGCCGCCACCTTCCACTCGCTGCCATCCAAGGAGTACTCCGCCTTGGCGATATTGTTGAGCGCGTCAGCGGCGTGCCACTTCACTTGCAGCTTGCCGCCTGCGCGCGCGGAGGCGAGCGCGGTGATCTTCGGCGGCGTGTTGTCGATCCAGAACGGGCTGCCCTCCAGGTGCGCCGTGAGCGCCTCCGCCGGCGGATTGCCCGGCGCATCCGATGCCGTCACCCGGACGCGGTACTCGCCATCCGGCCAGGCGGTGGAATCCCAGGAGAGATAGCGCTCCGTCACCTTGTCCTTGAGCAGCTTCCATTCGCTTTCGCCCGTGCCGCGGATCTCCACCGTGAACACCAGCGAATCGCCGTTGGGGTCCGATGCCGCCCAGCGCGCGCCGATGAAGCCCTTGGCGTATTGCATGGCGGGGGTGCTGTCCGATAGCGCCGAGCCTCCGCTCGAACCCGCGCGCTTGCCGATGGGCGGCAGATTGAGCGTCTGCGCGAAGGCGATCAGCGGCGTCGAGGGCTGCGGGAAACGGTAGTTCGGCGGCGTGGTTTCGATCTCGTCGATGCGCGGCTCCAGGTTCTTTGGCAGGTACGCCACGTCCACCGAATCGAGCTCGGGCGATCCACCCGTCAGCGTGGCTTTCCACTGCACGAAGCGCGCCGCCGGAGAGGCGACGCGGCCGCCCTTGCCGCCCGCCGGCACCGCGGCCCACGCGCTCCAGTTCTTCTGCGGCCGGTCCAGGTTGCCGCTGCGCGTGGCCATGGCGACTTGCCCGCCGTTCAGGTTGGCCTCGAAGCTGAGCCGGCCCCACAGGGAATACATGCCGGAATCGAAGACGTCGCTCTCGATGGAGCCCTCGTGTTCGAGTCCGGGACCGATCTCGTAGACCTTGCCCGTATTCCCCGTGGCCGCGTACAGACGGCCATCGCGGCCGGCCTGGAACGCCGTGACCTGGGTCGCGGGCAGGGTCAGGAGCGAGGTATACATAGTGGGCGATTCGATGCGGTAGACGCTGCCCTTATTGCCCGCGCCGAGGAGGGCGCGGCCGGTGGCGTCGAAGGCGATGGCGTACACCACGTCCTGCGCATGTCCCCACACGCGCCGCGGCGCGCCATCGGGATCGATGCGGTACACCTCGCTGCCGCCGGCCACGCCGGCTGGAGCGGTCGAGAGCGGCGGTGTGGGCGCCGGTGGCCGCGCCGCCGCCGCCCCGGGGCCAACCGTCACAACGACCTGGGCCGGGGTGGGTGCGGGCGGCGCCGGCGGAGGCTGCGGCGGGGGCGCCGGAGTGGGCTGGCGGGTGCCCACGGCGGCGGCATAAATGGCCCCGTCGGGAGCCGGCGCCACCGCCGTCACTTCGCGTTTCGGCATCTGGTAGAGGACGAATCCCTCGCCCGCCGGCGTGACGCGCAGCACCAGGCCGCCGGGTTCGGTGCCCAGGATCAGGTTGCCCTTGGCGTCGATGGCCAGCGACCGTACGTGCGTTTCGTCGGTCTTGAAAAACACCGAGCCCTTGCCGTCCGGGGTCACGCGATGCAGTTCGCCCCGGTCTCCCGTGGCGGCGAACAAATTGCCCGCCGCATCGAAGGCCAGCCCCCAGATATACTTCGCCTTGGGGTCGTAGAACACCTCCGGCTTGCCGTCGCCCGTGATGCGATAGATCTTGCCGTCGGGCGAAGTGGCCGCATAAACCCGATCGCGGCTGTCCACGGCGATGGCGTGGATCTCCAGCGCGTCCAGATCGGCCAGCAGTTTGCCCTTGCCGTCCGGCGGGATGCGGTACAGCTTGGCGCTGGTGCCGCCGCCCGCGTACAGGTTGCCTTTGGAATCCCGCGCCAACGCCCACAGGTAGGAGGACGAGGTGTCGAAGAGTTCGCGCGACAGGGGCGCCAGCGAGAGCCGCCCGTCGCTGCGCAGCGACAGGTTCTTGAGGATGCCCTTCTCGAAATCGGCGGCTTCGCCCTGCGTCCAGGTGCGAGTCTGGCCGGCGGACAGAGCGCTGGACGCGGCCAGCAACAGGATGAGTGTTTTCATTTGACCCGGTCTATTTGACTGCTTTATTTGACATGTATGGCCAGCGAGTAGCTGCCCGTCACCACGTAATCGAACGCGATGGAGGTCTGCTCCGACACCGTCTCGGGCGTGGTCACCATGGCGCGGTTGCTGGCGCGCCCCGCCTGGATCACATTGAGCACGCTCGCGGGCATGCTGGGCATTGCCTTATCCTCGAAATAGGCGGTGGGACTGGCTTTCACCAGGGATACGTACAGCCGGTTGTTGGTGCGCTCCTGGTTGAGCAGCGATACGGCCTGGGGCAGATCGATGAAGCGGTTCATGAAGCCCGCCACGTTCTGCATGCGGTTCAGCGTATCGGCATCGCTCAACAGGATGCGGTGATCGCCCTTGGCCAGCCCGGCGGGAATCTTCACGGTGACTTCGCGCTGGATGGGCTCGCCGCGATACGGGCGCACGGAAACTTTCACCGGCAGGTCGTCGCCGGCCTGCACTTCGGTATTGGCCACCCACCCGGTTTCGATGGCCGCCACGCGGCGTTCCGGCAGCAGATCGAGGCTCAGGGTCACGCCCTTCACGTCCGGCGTATTCACGTTGTTCAGGTACAGGCGGTTGAACTTGTCGCCCAGCCATATGGCCAGCGCCATCGGCGCGGGCATGGGCATATCGCCCGTGGCCTGCATGGTGGCCAGACCGATATTGCGCGGGCCATTCATCTCCACCTTGCCATTCAGCCGGTAGGTGGCCTCATCGGCGAAATCGTTCAGATTCGATATCGAATTGTAGAGCGTGAGCATCATCAGCGTGGGCGTCCACTTCTGGTGCACGAAGACATTGAAGTGGAAATTCTTCTCGCTCAGCACCGCCTCGTTGGCGTCCAGCGAGCGCACCTTCAGGGTCACCGGAATCATCGGCGAGGTGGCCCCCAGTTCGCCCATGATGCCGCTGTGGCGATCCTGCCGCAGCGCGCCCACGATCTCCGTGGCGTTGGCCATCTTGCTCGGCTGGAACTGGCTAGCGAGGGTGAGCACCACTTCGCTCTTGGCCAGCGGCATGTCCACCGGCCCCAGGTTGAACAGCGGATGTCCGAAGGCCAGCACGCGCTTGCCATCGTTGTAGGTTACCGTGCCGAAGGCGCTGACGCCCATATCGCCATCCACCAGGACGGTAGCCACGCTCTCGCCCGGATTCAGCGCGTGCTCCCAACCCGCCACCGGCTTGCTGCCGTGCGTCAGCACGCCGCCCGATCCCTGTACCGTGTGCAGGCCCATCTGCTGGAAGATGGAGCTGAAATCGCGCAGCGTATCTCCATTGATTCCCGAAAATACCAGCGGCGAATCGATCGGCACGAGCCATTTCTCGCCGTCACCGGCCTGCGCGTTCACCGCTACCGCCTTGCCGGGCGTGCGCGCGGCGGCGGGACGGGATTGGTCGCTGGAGTTGATTTCCAGCATCAGTTCGATGGGGGTGATGCCGCAGATGGCGTCCGGCGAGAACTGGCTCAGCCCCAGGGAAACCGCGCCAATCAGTTTTCCATTGATGTACACCGGGCTGCCGCTCATGCCTTTGGCGACATTGGTGCGCGCCGCCTTGCCGCCCATCTTGCCCAGGATGATGTCCTGCCTGGGACCCCACATATTCTTGGAAATCCCGACGATCTCCACGGGCACCGGCTCGGGTTCCGTGCCCTGGAATACGGTCCACGCGGTGCCCTTCATGCCCTGCCTGACCTCGCTCAGGGGCATGATCTCGACTTTGCCGGATTTGGGGCGGGCGGGCGGCGTTTCGGCCGCGGAAGCAGGCAACGCGGTGGCCGCTAATCCCATCAGGAGCGCGGCAATTCGGATGTTCATGGGGTCGATAACTCCAGTTGCCTCATTGTACTATGCGCCCCCGGAGCACGGGACTCGCGGCGCCGTGGGGCGCACCAGGACGAGGCCAACGCCATCTGTAACACTCAGTGTTATACTGAATTCCGGGCAGTAGCAGGCAATTCAGGTGAGCGTAAGTGCGGATATTCACGAACAAGGCGTTCATGCGCTTTGCGAAGAAGGCCGGCATCGGCGATGGTGTGCTCTGCGAATCGATCCGGAATGCCGAACGAGGATTGATTGCCGCCGATCTTGGAGGTGGCGTGATCAAGCAGCGGATCGCACGTCCGGGACAAGGAAAGTCGAGCGGGTTTCGTGCGCTAATTGTATTCCGGCTGGGTGCGCGGGCCTTCTTTGTTCACGGTTTCGCGAAGAAGGAAAGGGACAACATCGGAAAGGATGAACTGGCCGCCCTGAAGAAGCTCGCATCCGAATTGCTGGCCTATGACGACAAGGCCATCGCTAGGGCGGTTGCGTATGGAACGTTGACGGAGGTGATATGCGATGAAAAAGCAATACCGTAGTCCTCTGATGGCGTCGATTCACGAGACGGCCGAAGGTCTTCATGCCGCCGGCGTAATGGACAAGCGCACGATGCGTGGATTCGATGACCTGTGTCTTACACCAGTACAGCTACTGAAGCCTACGGAAATCCGCGCCATTCGTGTGCGGGAGGGCGCCAGCCAGGCGGTTTTCGCCCGATATCTGAACGTGACGACGGGTCTGGTGAGCCAGTGGGAGCGCGGTGAGAAACGTCCGCAAGGAGCCTCCCTGAAACTCCTCGCTCTCGTCGCCAAGAATGGGCTCCAGGCTGTCGCATGATGCGGCGGCGGACACCATGGCAGCAGGCAACGCGATCCACCCCGGGGGGGAGCATCTAGTAGAAAAATCTCGAGCCCCCTCTCTCAATGCACCACTGGTACTTCCGGTTGCTTGCGCGCCACCAGTAAGAGCGAACGTGGCAAGACCGGCTTGCCCGAAAACTGTGCCGGCGGAGCGGTGTACCTCGTTCTCTCCAGTCCAGGCTGTCCGCCGAACAGGTTCCTCCGCCCATAGAGCGCCATGTCCAGCCGGTCATTCATGCCGAGTTTCTTGAATAGCTTGTACAGATAAACTTTCACCGTGCCTTCCGTAATTCCCAGCGAAAACGCAATTTCCTTGTTTTTGAAGCCTTGCGCCACCAGCGAGACAATCTGCCCCTGCCGCGGGGTGAGTGCAACCCGCTTCTGCGCCAGCACGCTCTCCAGCAGATCTCTTTCAAAACACAGCACACCCCGATGGACATTGCGTAGAACCGCCAGGAGGTTCTTTTTGGATGTGTTGCCGGGAAGAATGCTGCGCACCCCCAACTGCATCGCTTGAAAGGCGAACTCGCCCCCTAGATCCTGGCCCCACAGCACGATCTGGCAGCGGCCTTCGGCAGACCGTGCGTCGCGCAAATCCGACAGGCTGATTCCCGACATCAGGTGAACCAGCAGTACATCCGGCCGCGTGGACCTCAGGCACTCGATGGTGCCGGACAGACAATCCCGGCAAGCCGCCAGTTCGAGATCCGCATGGCCGTGTAAGACCGCGGCCAATCCTTCGGCAACAAACGGTTGCTGCGTGTAGAGCACGATGCGAATTCGGTTATCTGTTTCCACGGCCTTCTCCACTTCCGGTCCTCTGGCCGCGCGGCCGTACCGCCGGTCAGTCATTTATCGGACGACCGTCCGCGGAACTTTAGTGCCCTAAAGCTCAAATCGAATTCCGCCGATGATTCCCGCATGTGCTGGTCAAGAACGCTGACCCTGGTTTTTCTTTCGCTGCTGGTACGGCTCCCCGTGCCGGCGCAGACTCCGCCCGAAGCCTCCCCCAACGGCCTGTCCAAACTCACGGTCACAGTCGGCAAATCGCTGGTGATCGACAGCCCGATCAAAATCACGCGGCTCGCGGCTGCTAACAGCGAGCTCATCGAATCCATTGCGATCGGCCCCAGGGAAGTGCTCCTCAATGGGAAACTGCCCGGCGAGACCTCGCTGGTCGTCTGGCTGGACAATGGAACCCGCCTTGCCTACGATCTCGTCGTACGGGCGAGCCCGCAACGCCTGAATGCGGTGCGCGAGCAGGTTGCGCGCGACCTGCCCGGCGGCGAGGTGGACGTTACTCTCGACAACGACGTTGCCTTCGTCCGCGGCAGAGTAAAGGATGTGTTTTCCGCCGAACGCGTGATGGCGATCGCTTCCACGCTAGGCAAGACCGTCAATCTGCTGCGCGTCGACATTCCCCCCGTCGAGCCCCAGATCTTGCTACACGTGAAGTTCGCCGATGTGGATCGCTCCGCCAGTTCAGACCTTGGTCTCGACCTGGCCAGCACCGCGTTCAACCAGACCACGGCGGCCGGCACTGGTTCGCCGATCAGCCAGACCGGCGGAGCGCCGTACTCCCTCAGCCAGGCAGTCAATGTCTTCCTTTTCCGCAAAGACCTCAACCTGGCGGCGGCGATCCACGCGCTGGAAGCCACACGTAAGCTGCAACTGCTGGCTGAGCCCAACCTGATGGTGATCAACAACACCGCGGCGCGTTTTGTGGCGGGTGGGGAATTCCCGTTTCCCATGATTCAGCCGGGATCGGGCTCCAGTGCGATCACCATTGCCTTCAAAGAGTACGGCATCAAACTCGGTTTCCTGCCGGTAGTGACACCTCGCGGCACCATACGCCTACAGGTTGCGCCCGAGGTCAGCGCGCTGGATTACACCAACTCCGTTACCGTGGCGGGGACTACGGTTCCCGGCACTTCGACGCGAAGGGTGCAGACCGAGGTGGAGTTGGAAAGCGGGCAGAGCTTCGTGATTGCCGGGCTGTTGGACAACAGCACCACCGAAAGTCTCTCCAAGGTCCCCGGCATCGGCAACATTCCGCTGCTGGGCAAGCTGTTTCAGAGCAGATCGGTCAGCCGCACGAACAGCGAACTGCTGGTCATCGTCACGCCGGAACTCGTGCGCCCCATCGCCGTCGGCCAGCCGGTTCCCGCTCTACCGTTTGAGAACTTCCTGTCCCCGAATGGTCCGGACCAACCCAGCCAGCCGGGCATGGGCACGACCGGACCGGTGCCGGTGCATCCACCCTCGGACAGCATGCCGCTCGAGCAACTGCTTCAACAACAGAAACTCGCGCTCCCGGCTGCTCCGGCGGCGCCCGCCACAAACTCGTCGCCGGGGCGTCTGACGGGCCAGGTAAATGGACGGTCCGGTGCGGAATGGCCGGCAGTGGTGACTTACGGATACTGGGAGAGTCGCGCGCGCTCTGTGACCGGCGTGGGACCGAAGGCGTTCTTGGGCGTATCGCCGATGAAGCTGGTGAGCGATCTGGGGCGTCCGCTGGCGGCCGGAGAACGAGTTGGCATGGAACTCGCCGGCGACGCGTCCGGGCAGCGCGACCGCACCATGTTTCAGGTTGTCGGAAGCCTGAGACAAGGCGTCACGGACCCCCGGATGGACGCCGTGGCGCGACAACTTAACCAACTTTGCGGCGAGGAGTATCGGACGCCAATCATCCGGCATGTGCGGCTAACTGCCGGCGGAAGACTCGGGCCTATACGGGAACAGGGCCTGGAGATGTTTCCGGGGCTTCCTTTCGTATGGCTGGGATTGTTCCTGCCGATCACGCTCTGCCTGGCGGTATTGACCGGACTGGCCTTCAGCCTGGTGCCCGCGTTGCAGGCTGCGTGCGCCGGCCTGACGCCCGCACCCAATGAGGTTGGTGGCATCGGCGAGCGCCGGCGCCGGCATTCGGGCCTGTGCAACGTACGCACCCTGTGTCAGGTGGCCGGGTTGCTGGCACTGCTCCTGATCACCGCCTGCCTGGTGGTTGGTTTTCGGGGGACGGCGGGAGTCGGGTTCGGCTTCGACCCCAGGAACCTTGACCTGATTTCCCCGGACGCGGTTCGCAACGGGTACTCCGCCGAACCGTCCGTGCCCTTTTGTCAAGAAGTGCTGGACCGCGGGCGGAGTTTTCCTTCGGTTGGTAGCGCGAGCCTGACGGAGGCGATTCCCATAGGTACCCTCGGCACTGGGGCGGTCGCGTGCCCGGCTGCGGGCGCGGCGGCGGCGAACTCGCGGGCGACCCATAGTGCCGGCCTGAATATTGCGGGGAAGAACTATTACGATGCGCCCTTCCTTCCGATTCCGCACAGCCACGACTTCCACAAGGAGGACGAGGCCGACGACGCCACCGGGCAACTGCTGCGCCAGTACCTCCTGCAAGAATAAGTACCGGGCCGGCGCATCGCGCGGTGCGGCGTGAGGCGGCCGACTTTCAGCGGGCCTGCCGCGTGCGAAGACTCGCGTATGGCCCGAAGGAGCCGCCTGAAAGGCGTCCCCAGAAGGTACCCCGGGGTACCGCCGCCGGTCCGTTGCAAACGCGGCAGTTGCCAGATTGACAATCGGCCGCGGCTTAACAACCGCTTACAGAGCTGCCCCGCAGGGTCTTAGTCCCGGCGCTAAACGATGCGGAGTTCCTTCGGCGTGGGAGTGAGAATCTCGCAGCCGGTTTCGGTGACCACCACGGTATCTTCGATGCGCACCCCGCCGAAGCCCTCGATGTAGGCGCCGGGTTCGATGGTAATCGCCATACCGGGCCGCAGACGGTGGCGATCGCGCTTGCCCAGCCGCGGCGGTTCGTGTATCTCCAGGCCCAGACCATGGCCGGTAGAGTGAATGAACGCGCGGTCCAGGCCATAGCCGGCCAGCACGCGGCGCGCGGCGGCATCCACGCGGACCGTGGCGACGCCCCCGCGCACCGCGTCGATGGCGGCCAGTTGAGCTTCCAGAACGGCGCGGTACATGCGCTTCACTTTGGCGCTCGGGACGCCCACCGAGAGCATGCGCGTCATGTCGCTGGCGTAGCCGTCTTGGAAGGCGCCCATGTCGACCACCACCAGGTCGCCGGGCATCAGGCGGGCGGCGGTGGGTTGCGCGTGCGGCAGGGCGGATCGGGCGCCCGCCGCCACGATGGTCTCGAAACTGGGTTTTTCGGCGCCCAGGCGCCGCATGCGGTATTCCAGTTCGGCGGCCAGATCGCGTTCGCGCATCCCGGGCTTCATGCGGGCGATGGCCTGCTCGAAGGCACGCGAGTTGGTCGCCACGCTGCGGCGGATCAGAGCCAGCTCCGCCGCCGATTTCACCATGCGCAGCTCTTCGATCCAGCCGGTGACCGGTTCCAGCGAGGCGCGCCAGGGCAGGCGCGACTTCAGGGACTCGAAGACGTCGCAGGTCATGCGCGCCGGCTCGTAGCCAATCCGCTTGACGCCGGCCTTACTCAGCGCCGCCAGCACATCCGCCACCAGCGGACCTCTGGCGATGCGGACCTTGCAGGTGGATTCCTGCGCGGCCTGCGTCCGGTAGCGCGGATCGGTGAACAAGATGCTGCGCCCGGGCAGAATCAGCAGGGCGCCGTTAGAGCCGGTGAAGGCGGAGAGATAGCGCAGGTTGGGACTGAAGGCCACCAGCAGGCAATCCAGTTTGCGCGCCGGAAGCGCGGCGGCAACAGCCTGCCGGCGCTGTTCGTACTGTTTATTTTCCACTCTGCAATTCCTTGGCGAGGATTTGGGCACGCTCGGCGAGCGCGTCCGCCTGGCGCATGTCGTTATGCTTCTCGGCGTTTTCGGAGAGCGCCAGGAAACTCCGGATAGTGGCGGCCACGTTTTGCCGGCCGCCGGTCAAGGCGCGCCGGCCGAGCTGGTCCAGAATACGATTGACCTCGCGGCGGCGGGACTGTGCCTGTTCCTGGAGGCGCTTCACCTCGTCGGGCGAGACAATTTCCTGGACGGTTTCCCGCGCCGGCGGCGGCGTGGCGGCCGGCGGCGATGTTGGCGCCGGTTGGCTCGCGGCCGGAGCACGCCGCGAACGGGCCGGGGCCGAAGCGGCCGGTGGCGGCTCCGGCGGTGTGGTTTCGGTCTCCAGGGCCGCGGGGTCCACTGGCTGCGGCTTGGGCAGCTCGACCCGGGTCTGCGGGATGGAGAGTGGAGGCGGAGGCGCGGGCGCGGGCGCGGCGCTGGCAACCGGCTTCGGTGCGGCGGGCGTTACCGCAGTCTTGGCCGGCTTGCCGTGCAGGGAGCAGCCCGCCAGCAGGATGCTGAGAAGGGCGGTGAGGAGTGCCGTGGCTTTCATGGGATCACACCGCGATGGGCAGACGGATCCGGAAGGTGGTACCATTTCCCGGCTCGCTGGTGAAATCGATTGTACCATCGTGAAGTTGCACGATCCGGAAGGTCATGGCCAGACCAATTCCCGAACCTTCCTTCTTCGTGCTGAAGTAGAGGCGGAAGATTTTTTCCCGCAGCTCGGCAGGGATGCCCACGCCCGTATCGGAGATGCGCAACTCCGCCGTGTCCCCGCCGGCCGAGGCGTCGAAGCCCAGTTGGCCGCCTTCGGGCATGTCTTGCATGGCGTTGACCACCACGTTGAGAACGGCCTGTTTGAACAGGTCGCGATCCACGCGCACCTCGACGCCTTCGGCCTCCATACGCGCCGCGACCTGGATGTTGGCGGCGGCGGCCTGCGGGCGAGCCAGATCGACGATCTCGCGCACCAGTTCGTGCATGGGGACATTGTCGAACCGCAACTCCACCGGGCGGGTGAAATCCAGGAAGGTGCGCACCACGCGGTCCAGGCGGAGAATCTCGCGGGAGATGATTTCCATTTGTTCGGCGACATCGGTATCGCCCCGGGAGAGCTTGGCGCGGGCCACTTCGACGTGCAGCAGGATGGCGTTGAGCGGATTTTTCACCTCGTGGGCGACTCCGCTGGTGATACGGCTGATGGCCGTGAGGCGGTCGGCGGTTTCGAGCTCGCGGTTGATCTTGCGCTGCGCTTCGGGGTCGCGCAAGCGGACCAGGATTCCGCTTCCGGCGCCATGGCCGCCGGGAAGGCTCTCCAGTATGTCCACGGAAAGCAGCAGCACGGCGGGGCCGGCGAGCGGTTGCCCGGGCGCGCCCAGAGGGACGCGGCGGTTGCGGATGGCGCGTCCGCTCTGCGCGCACTGCGCCACCAGCAGGCCCGGCGAGGTGGAGGGCGGGAAGACGCCGGACACCAATTGCCCCAGAAGATCGGAGCGGTCGCGCCCCAGGAATTTTTCCACCGCGCCGGAGGCGAAGATGAGGCGGAATTCGCGATTGAAGATGAAGACGGCGTCTTCCAGCTCCTGCAGCAGGTGGTCGATGTTGCCGCGCAGGTCGGAGACTTCGTATTGCGCCCCGCGCAGGCGCTGGCCCAGCAGATTGACTTTGGAGGCCATCACCGACAGCTCGTCGGTGGCGGCTTTTTCCGACGGCAGAACCTCGGGCTGGTATTCGCCGCTGGCGGCCTGGTCCAGCATCTGTCCGATGTGGCCGAGCGCGCGGAAGACGGCCATGGAGAAGAGAAATGTCAGCAGGACGGCTCCGGCCACGGAGACGATGGCTACTTCCGATTTCTGATACAGCGTTTCTTTCAGCGAGGGGCGGATCAGCGCGGGGTAGATGACCACGCGCACGTAACAGATGTTGGCCCGGCTGGAACCCACCGTGGCCTGCAGCATGTAGTACCGCCGGCCCTCGAATAACAAGGCGTTCAACTTCTCCAACCAACTCCGCTCGCGCACCAGCTTACCGAAATCCGGATAGGAAGGCGTGCTGCCGACACGGTTTTCCAGTGTGCTGGCCAGCACCTCCTGATTCGCCGCCGACACCATGTCGATGGAAAGCACGCCATTGGGCGTGCGCAGCAGGCTCAGCAGCTTGCCTTTGAGCTCCGCGTCGCGCAGGGCTTCGCGCAAGTCCACGTCGCGCCGCCGGTTGAGCGTATCGATCACCGCGTCTTTGGCTACGTCCTTGATGACGTCGGCGCGCTCCAGGGTGGCTTCCAGCCCGAGGTCCATGAAGGTGCCCAGATCCACGCCGGAGACCAGCGTGACCATGATCGTCGCCAGCAGCACGGAGCCGAGCGTCGCCTTCGCCTGCAGCGTCATGGCTCACCCGATGGCGAGGAGCAGCTTGCCGGCGGTCTTGCGGGATTCCAGATCGCGGTGCGCGCTGGCGGCATCGGCCAGCGGGTAGACGCGGTCGATGCGCAGGCGCAGTCTGCCGGTGTCGATCGCGTTGAGCACGTCGCCGGCGCGCCAGAGCAGTTCCTCGCGCGTCAGCAGGTAATGGCCCAGGCTGGGGCGGGTGAGGAACAACGAACCCTTGCTGTTGAGAATGGACGGGTTGAAGAGGGGCACGGAGCCGCTCGATTGCCCGAAGAGGGCCAGCGTGCCCCGCGGACGCAGCGAGTTGAGGCTCTTCTCGAAGGTGGTCTTGCCGACGGAATCGTAGACCACGTCGACCCCGCGGCCACCGGTGAGGCGCCGCGCCTCCACGTCGAACTCCCGCTCGGTATAGAGGATGACTTCGTCGGCGCCGGATTCGCGCGCGATCCCGGCCTTCTCCGCCGTGGAAACGGTGCCCAGGACGCGCGCGCCGATGTTCTTGGCCATCTGCACAATCAATCCGCCGGCGCCGCCCGCGGCGGCGTGCACCAGGCACGTGTCGCCGGCTTTGAGCGGAAAGGTGGAGTGCGTCAGATAATGCGCCGTCATGCCTTGCAGCATGGCGGCGGCCACCGTCTGGAAATCCAGGTGACCGGGAATTTTCACCAGCATGGCGGCGGGCACCACGGCGTACTCGGCGTAGGATCCGCGCACCATGGCGTAGGCGACGCGGTCGCCGGGCGCGACTTCGCTCACGCCTTCGCCCACCGCTTCCACCGTGCCCGCGGCCTCGCTGCCGATGGCAATCGGCAGGTCGGCTTTGTACAGGCCGGTACGAAA
Source organism: Candidatus Solibacter sp. (assembly GCA_050014175.1). Lineage (GTDB taxonomy): Bacteria > Acidobacteriota > Terriglobia > Bryobacterales > Bryobacteraceae > Solibacter. The sequence continues at coordinate 14,789 of JBEKDV010000130.1, forward strand.
ATAGATGTCGATGAAGTTGACGCCGCTAGCGGCGATGCGCACCAACGCCTGCCCGGGACCGGGTTGCGGCGTGGGAATGTCGACCAGTTGGAGATTCTCCGCTCCGCCTGGAACGTTGACTTGAATGGATTTCATAGCTTAGTGACCGCTCCCTCACGGGGTGCCCTCCGGGCCCGGCTCGGATGGGTGCATGGCTTCGCGATCCGAGCCGTGCGCGCCAGCAAGCGGTTTCCCGATAGGTTGGTGAACTTCTGAAACGGCATGTTCAGTTTCTGTGCCATGCCCGGCGGGCATGGGCGGACGTTGCATAGAGTAGCAGATACAGCAAAGTGAACGGGAAGGAAATCAGCCGCACCAGCGTGCGCACCGCGCCCGCGCCGGCCAGGCCTGAGCGAAACAGCACAAATCGGCGAATCGTGCCCAGGTGCATGCGGTCGAACCAGAAGTAATCGCCGTTCTCGTTAATGACGAAAAGCTTGGCCGGGAGGCGCAGCGCCAGCACCCATTTCCACTTGGCCATCACAATTTCGCCGGAGCAGATGATGCCCACCAGCGAGTAGCGGTTCCCGGCAAGCTCGCGGTAGAGGCGCCGGCGGGCGGCGCGCCCCCGGTAGTCGCCGACCCGGTAAACGCGCGTATTGTGCGCCTCGAATCCCTTGGGGAGGGTGGAATAGCAGGTGACCAGATCGATCTGGATCTCCTCGCCCCACCCTTGGCGGAGTCCGCCGATCAAGCCTTCGAGCAGGCCGCGGGTGCCGCTCTCCACCAGCAGGATGGAGGTGACCTTGGGCAGGCGGCCGGTAAGGAAATAACGCACTCCTTACGAATATAACGTGCCGCGCGACAATGGAAGGGAAGGAAAAGGCGGTGGTCATGAACAAGGTCTTCCACTTCGACGCGCCGCGCGAGAAATACCACTGCGATGCGGCCATTATCTGGTGCTTCGACAATCGTTTCGAGCTGGGATTCCGCAAGTTTTTGAAACGCATCGGCGTGGTCAATTCAGACCCGATCAAAGTGGCCGGGGGCGCCAAATGCCTGGCGTCGCCGGAACTGGAAAGCGAGCGCCAATTTGTGCTGGAGCAGATTCGAAAATCGATGCGCCTGCACGGCACGCGGCGGGTGATCCTGATGCTGCACTCCGATTGCGGCGCCTACGGCGGCTTGGCGGAAGGATTCCGCGGCGATGCGGCGGCGGAGCGGGCGCACCACCACGAGGAATTGCGCCGCGCCGCGGAGAACCTGGCGCGCGCCATCCCGGGGGTCGAGGTGGCGGGCTACTTCGTGGATTTCGAGGGCGTGTGGGACGCGGATCCGGCGGCGCCAGTTAGCGGCAGTTAGCTGGAAAACGGCCACAGCAACCTGCTAGTATGTTCAAATGTTTCTGTTGTCTCATGCTGAGTACGCAGGCACCTTGAATTTACCCGCGCCTTGGCCACGACCGCCCCAATCACGCCCGCCCCAATATCGATGTCGAGGTGAAAGATGTCCCCTACGCAGAGTGAAGACAACCTTCTTGCATCATGGTTTATTCAGCTAACCACCATGCAGTCCTGCATGACGCCGATCAACAACAACACAAACACCGATCTGACGAAGTTTTACGCACAGAAATGGGCGGATCTGCTTGGTTCGGATAGTCAAAAAGAGCAATTTCGCTCCTGTTGTTTCCACAATGCGAATACCCAGATACCGGACTCGGATTTCAGTAATGCTACAACGTTTCACGACCTTCTTGACCAGTGCTATCGTCCTTTGAGCGACGCTGTCCTCGCCGTTATCAGGGTGAGCGCTATTACTAACGACGCGACTCTGGCCGCAACGCCTTTTCAGTCGTTTGGAACGGTAAGCGCTGCAAGGGCTTTCCCAAATCAGGCCGCGATCGATGCACTGTGCGATCGCCTCTGCGGCGACATGGACCCGTATCTGTTACCCGGATCCACTGGCGAGACAGCTCTTCGCGCGACAATAGCCAAGAAGGGAGCGACTCTGTCCGATGTGGTCACTTCTATTGTCTAAGCGCTCAGGATACTGTTTTTCGCTGTTGCTGCCGATTTTGGCCGCGAACGCCTCGGCGCAGAATCGAGCGTCCGCCCCCGCTCCAAAACCGATTCCGTGCGAAGAACTTTGCGCCAGTTATCTGGCGGCGCGCGTCTATCCATCGCTGGCCGTGGAAGATCAAGTAAGAGTATATGCAAAGGATCCACAAGGCTTGCCGACGGACAAAAGCGTGTATAAAGTTCTGGTGACCGGCAAGAAGGACCCGGAGGTCCGAGGCGCCGTGGAGGCCATCCGGCCGGCCACAAAACCCTACGTGAGCGTGGCGAGTACGGTGCCCGGTGCAACCACCACCGCCCAATCGCTCTATCTCAGGATCGACACTCGTTTCATTGCGGTGCCGATCAAACCGTCTACGCCCGGACAACCCGCTTCTGCCGCCGATATGAGGGAATCCCTGAGCACGGCAGCGGCGAAGGCAGGCATCCAGGTCGCACTTCAGTTGAGTAATAATGGAGCTCTCGACGTCAGAGGTGCTCCCGGCACTAGACCCTTGTACCTCGAACTGCGCGTTAACCGCTCCGATCCAAGGTCGGATCTGCTAACTCAGAAGTCGACAGCGCCGATGGAGGATTGGTCGGTCGTTTTTCTTAGGTTGCGGCGGGGCGCCTTGAAGAACGGCGACAAATTCACCGTCACGTGCCCGGGCAAAGACGGAGCCATCCTGAGGTCCGCTGAAATACCTGCGAAGGTCTCAAGCGAAGTTGCGTTCGACCTCAGCCCGTCGTTCGTACAGTCTCAGCAATTGACGAACGGAAAAACCCGGCCGGCCGGTCACCTCGGGATAGACCTCGATGAGCCGTCGCTGACGCCCTCGGTCAGCGTCGCTCGAACCTACCTGACTACGCAGAGCATCATTTCGTCGGACGCTAAGGACCAGGCCAGCAACGTCAATCTGGCTCTCGGCGCGGAAAGAAGTCTGACCAGTTCCTGGTACCTACCGGCACATCTCGAGACGAAAATGATTGGCGATCAGGCCGCTAACAACGTATCGTCCGTAACGTCGACCGGCCTCGCCACCATTCTGCCCTGGGGCGTCACCAAAGCCCTGCTGAATAACTCCGTCATCAACGCTCCGACGTCGCCGCAGTTTACCCTCGATGCGCAGTAAAGGTTGGCTGATACCCGGCCAGGACCGTATCCTGAACGGTCAGGTCGGCAAAATAAACCGTATGGAGGGCTTGTTCACGGTCACGACGCTCGTGCCCGTTTCGAAGCTGACGCCGACAGGAGACGGTTTTATATCTTCCGAAAAGACCGCGAAGGCCCACATTCAGATCGTCTACTCGCGGGGAGCCAATGAAGCCAACGGTTTTAAGCACTGCTCGACGCTGAGCATTGGTCTTCAGGCGACGACCGGCTCGACGAGTCAGTAGGGATGTCGGGCGGGCTTCGCGGCGACAGCCGAAGGCGTGGTCTTACCGCTCACTTCCACTTTGCCGTGAAGATGTTGAACTCGTAGCGCTCCTTGGCGTCCTTGTCGGAGCAGAAAACCAGCGTCTTGCCGTCCGGCGAGAACTCCGGGAACGAGGTGAATCCGCCGAAGTTCGTCACCTGCTCCAACCCCGTGCCGTCCACGTTGATCAGGAACAGCTCGAACTTGCGGCTGTCGCACTCCAGCTTGTTGGAGGCGAACAGAATCTTCTTGCCGTCGGGTGTGAACGTGGGCGCGAAGCTCGCGCAACCGAAATTGGTGATGGCTTTCTGATTGCTGCCGTCGGCGTTGGCCACCTGGAGTTCCATCTTCATCGGCGTGGTCAGATTGTCCGCCAGCAGTTCTTTGTACCTGGCCAACTGCGCGGCGTCTTTGGGATACCCGGCGCGCCAGACAAGCTGTTTCCCGTCGCGCGAGAAGACCGCCCCCCCGTCGTACCCGGGCGATTTGGTGATCTGCTTCTTGGCGCTGCCATCGGCCTTCATGCTCCACAGGTCGAGATCGCCCGATGCCAGCGACGTGTAGACGATTGTCCCCGTTTTCCAGTTCACGGTGGCTTCGGCGTCGTAGCCCGGCGCATCGGTCAGGCGTTTTTCGATCTTACCCGTGTCCGTGGCTTCGAAGATATCGAAGCCGGCGAACACGCCCCAGACGTAGCCCTTGCTGCGATCCGGCGAGGCGTGGCACGCATCGCCCGCCAGGTGCGTGGATGCGTACACGATGTGCTCGTTGTCCGCCAGGAAGTAGCCGCACGTGGTGCGCCCCTTACCGGTGGAGACCAGGTGCTGGTCCGTGCCGTCGGCGTTCATGAGGAACATCTGGTCGCATTCGTAGGGCGGGCGCGTTGTCTGAAAGATCAGCCGCTTGCCGTCGGGAGACCAGTACGCCTCCGCGTTCTGGCCGCCATGCGTCAGTTGGATGAACCCGCTCAGGTGGGTCGATTGGGCCGCGGCTACCGCGGCGGCCGCCATCGCCACAACAACAGTCATTCTCATAGGCCGATCTTGCAAGTATACTGTGGAGCGTGCGCCGCTTGTTCACTCTAGTGCTTACGCTCCCCCTGCTGGCCGCCGCGCCGGCAGCCTTTGTGGAGCACACCATCGCCAACGATCTCAAAGGCGGCTACCAGGTGGTGGCTGCCGACCTCAATCACGATGGCCGCCCGGACCTGATCGCGCTGGCCAGCGGGCTGACCGAACTGGCCTGGTACGAAAACCCCGGCTGGCAGCGCCACGTGCTCGCCACCGGCCAGAGCCACATGATCAATTGCGTCGTGGTGGGCAACGAAATCGTGCTCGCCAGCGAATTCGCCAATGAAGCTCGCAACAGCATCGGCATCGTCAGCGTCCTGCGCCCCGGCGCCGATCCGCGCGAACCTTGGACGGTCACCGAAATCGACCGCCTGCCCACCAGCCACCGCCTGCGCACCGCCGATATCGATGGCTCCGGCCATCTGGTGGTGATCAACGCCGCCCTCACCGGCGCTGCCGCCACCGCACCCGATTATCGCGACCAGACGCCGCTGGTGTACTACGTCCCCGGCGAGTGGAAGCGCCGCGTCATCTCTACCGAGAACTCGGGCGTCGTGCACGGCATCTTCGTGACCGATTGGGACGGCAGCGGCCGCCAAAGCATCCTGACCGCCAGTTTCACCGGCATCCACCTCTTCCGCTACACGCAGGACAAACGCTGGACGCGCACCGAAATCGCCAAGGGCGACCCCGCGCCGTGGCCCAAATCCGGTTCCAGCGATATCGCCGTGGGACACCTGGAAAAAACGCGATTTCTGGCGGCCATCGAACCCTGGCACGGCAACCAGGTCGCGGTCTACACCGAGCGCGGCGCGCAGTGGGAGCGCGAAGTCATCGATAGCAGCCTGGTTGACGGACATACCATCCAGGTTGCCGACCTCAACGGCGATGGCGTGGACGAGATCGTCGCCGGCTTCCGAGGGCAGCCACGCAGCGTGTACCTCTACAGCCACGACGCCGCATCCAAACACTGGACGCGCAGCGATCTGGACAAGGGCGGCATGGGCGCCGCGGCATGCACCGTGGTGGACCTCAACAAAGATGGCCGCCCGGACATCGCCTGCATCGATTCGACGCGGCTGAAGTGGTACGAGAACGTGCCGCCTCACTAACGGGGCCGCCCCGCCCGCGCGTGCTAACCTGAGAATCTGACGATGCGAAACGTAGTCATCATAGGTTCCGGCTGTGCCGGCAACACGGCCGCCATTTACACCGCCCGTGCCAATCTCAAGCCGCTGGTGGTGGCGGGCCACGAAGCCGGCGGGCAGCTCTCCCTGACCACTCTGGTGGAGAACTTCCCGGGCTTCCCCGAGGGAATCGACGGCCCTGCCCTGGTGGAGAACATGAAGCTGCAGGCGCAGAATTTCGGCGCCGAGTATCTGCACGGCTCCGTCATCGACGCCGATTTATCCCAGCGCCCGTTCCGTCTCAACATCGAAGGCGAGTGGACCGAGACTCGCACCGTGATTGTCGCTAGCGGCGCCAGCGCGCGCTGGCTGGGCCTGGAAAGCGAACAGAAACTGATCGGCCACGGCGTCAGCAGTTGCGCCACCTGCGACGGCTTTTTCTATCGCGGCAAGAAGATCATGGTGATCGGCGGCGGCGATTCCGCCATGGAAGAGGCCAATTTCCTGTCGCGCTTCGGCAGCGAGGTCACCCTGGTGCATCGCCGCGAGGAGTTTCGCGCCTCCAAGATCATGCTGGATCGCGCCCGCCACAACCCCAAAATCAAGTTCCTGCTCAACACCATCGTGGAAGAGGTCCACGATGTCTCCAAGCTGACGGTCACGGGCGTGCGGTTGCGCAACCGCAAGACCGATGAAGTCTGGGACCAGGAGGTGGACGGATTCTTTCTGGCCATCGGCCACATCCCCAACACCAAGGTCTTCAAGGGGCAGATCGAAACCGACGCCGACGGCTACATCCTCTCCAAGGGCGGCGCGCGCACCAATATCGCGGGCGTTTTCCACGCCGGCGACGTGCAGGATCGCGTCTACCGCCAGGCCATCACCGCTTCCGGAGCGGGGTGCATGGCGGCCATCGAAGTCGAGAAGTTTCTGGAAGCGGAAGGACACTAACTCATGATCGAGCGCATCTCTCCTCCCGGCATCGCCGCGCCGCGAGGTCCCTATTCCCCGGCCGTCCGTGCCGGCGATTTCATCTTCGTCTCCGGTCAAGTGGCCGTGGATCCCGCCACCCAACAACTGATCTCCGGCGATATCGCAGCCGAAACCCGGCAGGTGCTGAATAACATCAAAGCCCTGCTCGAAGGCTGCGGCGCCACCCTGGCGGATGTGGTCAAGTGCGGCGTGTATCTCGGCGACGGCAACGATTTTGCCGCCATGAACGCGGTCTATGCCGAGTTCTTCGGCGAAGCCAAACCGGCGCGCGCCACCGTGGTCACCGGCTTCGCGGCCCCCGGCATCCACGTGGAAATCGAGGCCATCGCCTACCAGCCCAGGGTGGCATAAGGCTCTGCCTTGAGGTGCGTACGGAGGCGACAGGCGGAGCTTTTCCTACCTCCGTCCAGTCGGGATTGCGAATCGGCGCATAAATCCGCCGCTGGGCGCCGCCGACGCCACATGAAAAAAACTTCCAATCGATTATCCTTCCTGCCTCGATTTTCCGGTTAGCCCTGTGAGGAGGAGACGATGACCATCGCAGGCCAGGTAGAAACGGCGGCGCCGGTCGCCAGTTTCCAGGCCGGGACAACAGAGAAAGAAACCGTCCGCACGCCGGTTCGTGCTCCTGGTACCCGGCTGTCTGCCTCCCCAAAGGAGAAAACGATGAAAACGCGAATAAGCTTCATGCGGTTCCCTGCGTCTCTCAAAGACCGGAGAAACTGCGTGGCATGGGGGATGCTTTCCCCGGCCATTTGGATACTAACCTTGGGTGTTTCCGCGCTTGCTCAGCAGCCCACCATCATGACCATCGACGCTCCGGGCGCAGGTACTTCCATCGGCTACGGCACGGAGGGCATCGCGATCAACTCGGCGGGGCAAATCGCGGGGTTGTACGCGGGCTATAGCAATGCGATGCGCGCCTACGTGCGCGGGCTAGACGGCAGGGTCGTTATGTTCGACGGCCCGGGGGCGGGCTCTCCCAGTACAGGAGTCCCGTTTCCGGCCGTCTCGGCCAGTCTTGGCACCTACGCCGTTGGCATGGACGACTCGGGGGCGGTCACGGGATATGTCATTAACGCTTACGGTGTGGCCCACAGCTTCTTGCTGGCCGCCGATGGCACGTCGTTCACCATGTTCGACGTTCCGGGCGCGGGCAAGGGCAACGGGCAGGGCACCTTTGCCGGGAGCCTGAGCCCGTCGGGGGGAGTGATTTCGGGTTGGTACCTGGACGCCACCGGTATGAGTCACGGCTTCCTGCGTGCCGGCAACGGCGCCATCACCGAGTTCGATGTCCCAGCCGCTGCCACCGGCCCTGGTCTGGGCACGGCGACTTCCTGGGCCCAGTGCGTCAACTCGGCCGGCGCGATGACGGGGTACTACTTTGACCAGAACGGTGCGGCCCACGGCTACGTGCGCGCTCCCAACGGTACCATCACCACGTTCGACGCTCCGGGCGCAGGCACGGGCTCCGGCCAGGGGACTTACACCTGGGCCATCAACCCGGCGGGGGTAGCGGCGGGGACCTCCCAGGATAACAACGGTGTCTATCACGGTTTGCTGCGCGCCGCCGACGGCACGATGACTATGTTTGACGTTTCGGGCGCGGGCACGGGAACCGGCCAAGGTACGCAGGGCGAGGGGATCGACCCGACAGGCGTAGCCACGGGATATTACACGGACGCGAACAATTTGTCTCATGGTTTCCTGCGCACGGTTGACGGCAAGTTTACTTTCTTCGACGCTCCGGGCGCGGGCAAGGGCTCCGGTCAGGGCACCTTCCCCATGACCAACAACCCAGGGGGCATGGTCACCGGGTTTTACGTGGACGGCGGCGGTGTGTATCACGCCTTCGTGCGGCATTAAGCCGGCGGGCGTAACGGATGACGAGGCCGCGGATACTCCTTGCGGCTGCGCCGGCCGGGCGCAGCCCATCGGGAGCCAAAGGAAGATCGCGGCCCTCAGCGGAAGTTGTCGACCAGCATCAGGTCGTTGACAGAGGAGTCCATCCTGGTATACAGAATCGTGCGGCCGTCGGGAGAGGCCGTGAGACCGAGTTCCACGTCGCCCAGATTTCGAGCCACGGTAGCGGATCTTCCGGTGGCGAAGTCGTAGAACTGTAGCCGTGTCTCGACGGAAGGTTGGTCGATATAGTAGATGCCCTTTTCGAGCACCGCGAACGCCCGCTGAATGACTCCCTCCACAACCTTGACGGGCTGACCGCCGGAGGTCGGAAGGCGCCACAAGGCACTCGCGTCCGGGGTCTGGGTGTAGTAGAGGTAGGCGCCATCCGGCGACTCGAAGGCCACGTATCCTACGTTGTGTGTGACCTGTACAGCCTCTCCACTAGCCACTGGGACCTTCCAGATCTGAAACTCTCCGGTCCGGTTTGAGCTGAAGTAGATCCACTTACCGTCGCGGGAGAAGCTGGCGACAGGTTCGTTCGCCAGATCGGAAATGAGGAGTTTGGGCTTGCCGCCCGCGGAGGAGATCACATAGACCCCGTAGTGGCCATTGGGATTGGACTCGAATTCAACCAATTGGCCGTCGGGCGACCAACGGGGCATACCTGTCCAATCAGCGCCCAATGTGGCGTTCATTGACGTGAGCTGGACGGCGTTCGAACCATCGGGGTCGGCGAGCCAGATCTCGTTTGATCTGGAGCGATCCGACTCAAAGGCGACGCGGCGCCCGTCAGGTGAAAACTGGGGGTTGGCGTCCTCGCGCGTGGAGGCAATGGTTGCGATGGGCGGGAACGGCGCCGGAACACCGGGGACGGAGGTTTCGATACGCCAGATGCTCCCCACGGCAATGCTACGGACGTAGACCAGTCGGGACGGTCGGCCCGGTTGTGGGCGGGAGACCGCGGCCATGGTGCCGTTCTCGCCCACGAAGGGGAGTCGCGCGGGCGTGTGACCGCCGGAGACGGGAACCCTCCAGAGGCTTCCCCCGGAAGAAAAGAGAATCTCGTTGCTGTCGGGCATCCACGTGGTGTAGTCTCTGTTGCGGCCCGCAAACGGGAGGGGCGTGGGTTCGCCGCTGGAGGTGAGGTTTTTCCCTAGAGGAAGCAGTTGAAGCTCGGCTTTCGGGGGAGCAGACTCGCGCTCGAAGACCAGCCAACGGCCGTCGGGCGAAACCGCCGGGTGAGTGTCGCCGACCACAGGCGGCTGGGGATTGGTCAACTGCCGCTTCTCTCCGGTTTCGAGTGAAACCACGAATAAGGCGTCGGGCTTCCCCTGGCCCGGGGAATCCGTCACCACCAGACAGTCGCTGTCCGGACACCAGGCAAGGAACGTCGCGAAAAAGTAGTTCTGCGTGCGGATTTCGGCCAGTTTGCGCTCCGGCCCGCCCAGAGGGGGGATCAACCGTAATTCGCTGGTCCCGCTTTGCACGATGCCTCCTGTGCGAATAAATCCTGGCGCTCGCGACTCACCGCGGAGGAAGGCGATCCAGCGGCCGTCGGGCGACCAGGCCGGGTCGTAGTCCCGGCGTGGGTCGGTGGTCAGCCGCAAGGGAGAGCCGGCACGGATTTGTTGCACGTAGATGTCGAAATTATCCTGCTTGGGCCCGCTCCACGCGAATGCTACGTAGTTGCCGTCGGGGGAAAATGAGGGAGAGCCTTTCACCCCGGGAAGCGTGGTGAGCGCGACGGCCCGAAGCGGCTCCGCCGGTGGCGTTGGCCACCACGTCCGCCACGCGAAATAGACCGCAACCAGCAGCACCGGCAGCAGGGCCGCCCAAACCCAGCGCCTGCGCGGCGGCGCCGCTTGCACGGCCGCCGTGCCGGAATCCGACTCCTCCTTCACTTCTTCCAGCGCGACCTTAAGGTCTTCCATGTGCTGAAACCGCCGCTCCGGGTTCTTGCGCAGGCACCGCGTGATGATCCTTTCCAACTCGGGCGGGATCTCTTTGCGCAGCGAACTGGCCGGCTCCGGCTCTTCCTTGAGGATGGCGGAGAGGATCGAGAGCTTGCTGTCGCCGCGAAAGGCACGCCGCCCGGTCACCATTTCGTAGAGCACCGCGCCGAACGAAAAGATGTCGCTGCGCGCATCCACCGCCTTGCCCTCGGCCTGCTCCGGTGACATGTAGGCGGTCGTGCCTACGATGGTGCCCTCTTCCGTCCGCGGCCTCACTGTTCGGGGCTCTTCTTCCTCACCGGGCGCAAGCTCCTCCATCTTGGCCAGGCCGAAATCCAGCACCTTCACGCCCGATTCGGTCACCAGCACGTTGCCGGGTTTCAGGTCCCGATGCACGATCCCCTTGCGATGCGCCGCAGCCAGCGCATCCGCCATCTGGATGGCCAGCCGCAGCGCCTGCGACACCGGCAGTGGACCATGCAAGGGCTGGCCTTCCACATACTCCATCACCAGGTAATTCGGCCCCACGTCGTAGAGCGTGCAAATGTGCGGATGGTTCAGCGCCGCCACGGCGCGGGCTTCGCGCTCGAAGCGGGCGTTGAACCGCGCCTCCGAGATTTTGATGGCGACCGTGCGTCCCAGGCGCGTGTCCAGGGCCTGGTAGACCGTGCCCATCCCGCCCGCGCCGATGACGCCGACGATCCGATAGGGGCCTAACTGCAAAGGATGATGGAGCAGCCCGCTTTCGGTCTGATCGAGGAGAGACCGGACCTCGCAGCGCAGTTCCTCGTCCTCCGGGCAGGCCTCCCGCAGGAACGCATCCCGCGCCGGCTCCTCCCGCTCCAGAGCGGAGTGGTAGAGCAACTCGACCTGCCGCCACCGGTCCGGACGCATGGGCGAACTCCGGGCCAATTATACCGCGCGGCAATTGGGATTCTAACCGGAAAATCAGGCCCGGAAGTATAATTGACTTAAAATATTGTGGCGTCCTCTTCGGTGGAAATATCCCGGCTGCTGCGCGCCTGGGGCGATGGCGACCAGGCGGCCCTGAACCAACTGACGCCGCTGGTCTACGCCGAACTGCACCAGATGGCCCACCGGCACATGCGCCAGCAGCTTCCGGGGCAAACGCTGCAGACCACGGCGCTGGTCAACGAGGCCTATCTTCGCCTGGTGGATGTCGAGGGTGTGCGCTGGCAGGATCGCACGCACTTCTTTGCCGTCTCGGCGCAGATCATGCGGCGCATTCTGGTGGATTCCGCCCGGGCGCAACTGGCGGACAAGCGCGGCGGGCGCTTGCCGCACGTCTGCCTGGACGAGTCCATGGATGCCTCCCCGCAAACGAGCGAGGACCTGATCGCCTTGGACGACGCTCTCAATACCCTGGAAGAAATGGACCCGCGCAAGGCCCGCGTAGTCGAACTGCGCTTTTTCGCCGGCTTGAGCGTGGAGCAGACCGCCGAGGCACTGAAGATTTCCGCTCCGAGCGTGAAGCGGGACTGGAAGCTGGCGAAAGCCTGGCTGACCCGTGAGCTATCCCGGCGGTGATGGGATGCGTGCCACCGAAAAGGCGGGCCGAACGAGCTGGTATATCGTCTTAAGTTCGGCTATCGGTAGCCTTTGGGCCGCCAGGGGATCCAACGGGGCGCAGTCGGTCGGCGACGTTACGGCCCTGTGATGTGGTTTGCGAGGCGAGGGCCGCGCCGCAATTGGCTGACTTCGGGACTTCCGCAGTTCGCTGAAGCCGTGCCGGCGGCGATGATAGCTCAAGACCAGAGCCAGCGAAAGCCGAAGACAAACGCTCCGCAGCAGAGCACGCCGAGCCCGAGCGCCACAACGCCCCAAGCGCGCTTGCGCGGCAGGCGCCACCACAGATAGTAGCCTCCGACGACCATCACGATCAGACCGAGAGAGACGGCATCCATCGAAAGCGCCCAGACCGAGGTGACGATCCAGTTGCGCCGCGTATCGGGCCCTGCTAGGCGGACGCCGATGAACTCGTGCAGTGCGCGAACCACGCCCCAAGCATTCACATGCGTGGTCTCGAGCCGGGCCCGGCTTTGAGACAGGTCCGCGAGGATGACGTAGTTGTAGCCGGGGCGGCTGGCGCGCACTTCCAGACGGGCGGGGGTGGGGCGGCCCACGGGCAAGGCGATCTCTCCGCGGATTCCGAACTGGCGCATCAGCCCGCGCGCCTGTTCGAGATCGCTGCCGGAAGCCGGATCCTGGATGAGGCGCTCCGCCGCCGAGACCCTCCGGCCCGGCCAGAACTGCTGGAATTGCCATGTGGAGTGGTTCAGAAGCAAGCCGGTGAGCGAATAGAGCCAGACAAAAAAGAGCAGGTACAGCCCGATGTAGTAATGCAGCTTGCGGTTCCAGAGCTCGAAAATGCTCGAGAACGAGCTGGGCCGGGTCCCGGTGGGAGCTTGACTACCGACACACGACATACACGATTCCCGCAAAAGAGAACGCTCCGGCCGCGATCAGCGCCAGACCGATGCGCCGCTCGGCCCGCAGGGCAATCCACAGGTAGACACCGCTCACCGTCAGGAACAGAATCAGGTACACGGTAGCATCGGCGGACCGTTTCCAGAGACGCATGAAGAGGCTGTTGACGCGGATATTTGCATTGTGCTGGCCGGGCATTTTGTGCAGGTACACCAGTGCGCCGCGCGCGTCTCAGCCCGGTTCAGGGACTCTGTGCCGTCGTAGTCGTCGTACCGATACACCGCACCAAACGGCGTGAGCACGTCCAAATTCTCAAACTCGTCCGGCAACGGCGCGCCCGAACGTGCGAGAGAATCCATCAAGGCTCCCAATTCGTGGGTCTTGTGGAACGTGATGCCCAAGTCGGACAGCAACGCCTTCAACATCTTCTCCGCAGCCTGCTGACAGTGGAAGCCGATTACCTCGTCGCTCACGCTGTCGCATTCGAGGACTGCATCCAGCAAGGATTCATCCTGAGCCGCCTTGCGCAGAAAGAGCAGAGCCTGTTCACGCCGCTTCATACAGGACCTGCCCCTCGGTGGCAGCTTCGTAGTAGACGTTGCCAGGAGTGTCCCGCCAATACTGAAAGTTTTCGTCACTGACAACCAAAAGATCGATGGCCATATCGAAGGAACGAAGGAGGCGATTCAGACGGACGATCTCTGCAAAGCGATTGGCGGGTTTCTCTTCCACCACCATGATGTCGAAGTCGCTATCGCTGGCGGCTTCGCCCCTTGCCCGCGAACCGAAGAGGATGATCCGTTTGGGGTGGGCTGCCTGGACCAGCACGCCTGTCACGTTTGAGACGATCTTTCTGGTTGCAGGACTCAAGGCTAACACGACTCCTACGACTAGTTTGCCACATGTAGGCGCCGGACGCGGTGGGAGCCGCGCTCAAGATTGCGGCGAGGTTCGGGTGGGTCATGTCACCGACTCGCCTCCTTCAACTACGCGGCGTCCAAATTTAGACTCCAAATGGACTCCGGTCACGGCGACGCAGGCAACCAGTGAGTGCTGAGTCTTTGAGAAATTTGGTGGACCTGGACGGGTTCGAACCGTCGACCTCTTCCATGCCATGGTTTTGGAATCAATCACTTACAGACAGGCCTAACGTGTTTTCACAGAGATACAGGCAGCCAATTTGGACGCCATTTGGACCCCATGACCTCTTCCACGCTTATTGGACTCCACGTTGAGACGGCTACCAACTGCGTTCGGACTCCACGGTTCTTACAGCCCCGAGGTTACAGTGGCTGCTTTTGGCAATGCACATGCTCTTCGCGCGCGGTCGTAATGGCCTTCCATTTTCCTCGTCCAGGACGAAGAATTTGGATTTCTATATAGGAACGCTCCCATCCTCCCAGACCGCCGGGATGTGAACCCACGGGGGAGCTGGCAGCCAGCAGGCGTGACATCGCCCAGCGTGTGCGCATCGGAGAGTGTACAGCATGTTTCAAAACGAGGCGCGCCGATAGACGGGCGCTACGCGTCTACCAGGACTGATCCGGTCATTGGACGGAAGGGCTGTTATCGACAGGAACTGCGGTGCATCGCTGGCGGCAGCGGTATGCGGAACTGCTCCGGGAGTAAATCGCAGCCACGGTAGCCGATCCGGAGGAAGTGGACGCCGAGATCCGGTTTCTGCTGGCGGCCCTGGAACGGGTGTAACATTTTCGACGGATTGCTTTATTGCCGTACGAAGGCCGAAAGACGACCGCGGGGGCCGCCGAGCAGGTCGTCGCGAGCCGCGTGCTGCCCGGTCGGGGCGGCGCGCTGTGAGAGGGTGCCTGTCAACAATGGGTGGCGGCTGGAATTCAACTGAACAAGACCCGGGAGTTCAAACTGGAAATCCCGGTGGAGGCACACTATGTTTACTCGATCTCTTCGTGGCGCGGGGGTGGCTGTATTCTTTGCGTCGCTTGTATGCGCGCAAGCAGGCCCCGACGGTCACTGGGAAGGCTCCTTTACGGTGAACAATCGCGAGACCGGGTTGTCGCTCGACCTGGCGAAGAACGCGAAATCGGAGTGGATCGCCAGTATGGGCCTTCCCTCCGAAAACGCGACCGGCCTTGTCGTGATGGATGTGGCGGTA
>JBEKDV010000131.1:0-19483 GCA_050014175.1 Candidatus Solibacter sp.
GGATGGGCATCCTCGGAGCCTTCTGGGCTGATCACCACAAATATGCCTTAACAACCGAAGGCGTTTGCATTATCATTACCTTGGCGTTCCGTTGCCGGGGCGAGCCGAGCCAGCACCCTGGGCGTGTTCCCAAGGTCGCACTCTGCCATCATCGGTCTGCGGCGGAATGCGTACCGTACCGGCCGCCTCCCATCGAAAGGTCGGGCGCGGCCTTGATGTAAACCAGCCGGCCATCGCGCGGTTGGCGCGATAGCGGCCATCTTGCTGGATAGCACAGGTCGGGCGGTGCGAAATGCCGCTGAATCGGCGCCCGAGGCGCAGGTTCCAGGGGCGTTTCCATGGACCCAGATCTGCGGGAGGACTCCGTGGAAAAAGAACTCTTAAACATTGTTGACAAGCGTAATGGGTCCACCTTCGAGGTTCCCATCCACAATGGGACCATCCGGGCAATGGACTTGCGGCAGATCAAAACCGGGCCCGACGACTTCGGGCTCATGACCTACGACCCCGCTTTCATGAACACCGCCTCGTGCAAAAGCGCGATCACCTTCATCGACGGCGACAAAGGCATCCTGCGTTACCGGGGATACCCCATCGAGCAACTGGCGGAGAAGTGCAGTTTCCTCGAAGTCGCTTATCTCGTCCTGTTCGGGGAGTTGCCGACCGCGCCCCAACTCAAAGAGTGGGTCGGCGCTGTCACCCACCACACCATGCTCCACGAGACCACCAAGCATTTCCTGGAAGGCTTCCGCTACGACGCGCACCCCATGGGGATGCTGGTCAGCACGGTCGCCGCCCTTTCCACTGTGTATCCCGAGGCGCGCCATGTCCTCGATCCCCAGGTACGCAAGCTGCAGATCATGCGCCTGATCGGCAAGATGCCGACGATTGCGGCCTATACCTACCGGCACAGCCTGGGCCTCCCCTACGTCTATCCGGACAACGACTTCAGCTACGCCGAGAACTTCATGAACATGCTCTGGAAGATGACGGAGCCCAAGTATGCCCCCAACCCGGTAATGGCGCGTGTGCTCGACATCCTCTTCATCCTGCACGCCGACCACGAACAGAACTGCAGCGCCAACGTGATGCGCTCGGTGGGCAGCTCGCAGGCCGATCCGTTCCTCTCCACCGCCGCCGCCGCGGCCGCCCTCTCCGGCCCGCTGCACGGCGGCGCCAACGAAGAAGTCCTCAAAATGCTCGACCAGATCGGCTCCAAGGACAAGGTCCCGGCCTACATTGAAAAGGTGAAAGCCGGCGAATTCAAACTGATGGGCTTTGGACACCGCATCTATAAGAACTACGACCCCCGTGCCAGCATCATCAAATGGGCCGCCGACAAGGTGTTCGAGGTCACCGGCAGGAATCCGAAGCTCGAAATCGCGCTGGAACTGGAGCGCATAGCCCTGGAAGACGACTACTTCGTCAAGCGCAAGCTCTACCCCAACGTGGATTTCTACTCCGGCATCATCTACCAGGCGATGGGCTTCAAACCGGAGATCTTCACCGTGCTCTTCGCCATCCCGCGGACCGCCGGCTGGCTCGCCCAATGGCAGGAACTGCTCACCGACAGCGAGCAGAAGATCGCCCGCCCGCGGCAGGTGTACACCGGCTACGAGGCGCGGGATTTTGTGCCCATGGAGAAGCGGGGCGTGTTCCGGCCACCCAAGCTACCCGATAGTGCGAGGCCCTTGGATGCCGGTGTTTGCTACTTGAGGTGTAGCTCCTGCTCGATGCGGCTGAGCCCGGCATCCATCACTTCCTCGACGCGCCGCAAACGTTCGGAGAAGAGTTGGTCCATGGAGTTGAACCGGGAATCCATGTGGCCACCAAGATCGGTCAAGCTCACGCCTCAACGTCTGCGCTGGCCTCCGCCGCCACCGGCATGCGGATCGTGAACGTGCTGCCTTTGCCCACCTCGCTGCGAACCGAAATGGCCCCGCGGTGGGTGGTCACGATGCCGTATGCGATGGACAAGCCGAGGCCAGTCCCCTGTCCGCTCTCCTTCGTCGTGAAGAACGGATCGAAGATCCGGTCGATCTGTTCCGGCAGTATGCCGTGGCCGGTGTCCGAAATCGCCACCTCGACGCATTTGCCTGCCCGGTTGTGACGCGAGGCAATGGTAATGGTGCCGCGCTCGTCCATCGCCTGAACCGCGTTCACGAAGATGTTCATGAACACCTGCTGGAACTGGCTCTTGTCCGCCATCACCGCGGGCAGGTCGGGCTCCAGGTCGCGGACGATGTCGATGTTGAAGAACAACGCCTGTTTTGCCAGCAGCGATAGCGTGTCCAATAGGATTCTGTTGAGGTCGATCCTTTCCGTATTGGCCTTCGACTGGCGCGAAAACTCCAGCAGGCCCTTGACGATGTCGCGGCAGCGTTCCGTCTGCCGGATCACCTCCTCCAGCGTCTCCCGGTTCGGATCCTCCTTCTTCATGTCTTCCACCGTCAGCCCCGTCAAAGCCAGGATGCCGCCCAGCGGATTGTTGATCTCGTGCGCCACGCCCGCAGCCAGCATGCCGAGCGATGCCAGCCTCTCCGATTGGGCCACGCGCGCCTGCATCGCCCCCAGTTCTTCGGTCCGCTGCTTCACCTTTTCTTCCAGAGTCCGGCCCCACTCCTCCAGATCCCCTTTCATCTGCCGCAAGCTCTTGAGCATCGCGTTGAAGGAGTCGGCCAGCAAGGCGATTTCACCCGGGGAATTCGACTGCACCTCCTGGTCGAACCGTCCAGCGCTGATATTGCGCGTGGCGAAGACCATCTCGCCGAGCGGACGCGTGATATTCCGGATCATGTAGTACGTAATGCCGATGATCATCAGAAACCCGATGGTGGCGAGCAGGAAGAAGGAGAGGATCACGCTGTTGCGGATCGACGTGTACGTGCTTTCCAGAATGCCCACCGAGAGCATGCCGATCGCGTCGCCCGCATAGTTGCGAACCGGATCGTATTCGCTGATGTACCACTGCTTCACCACAAAGGCGCGGCCCCTCCATAACTCGCCGCGATTCAATACCGCCTCGCGCACCTCGGCGGATGCCTCCGTGCCCACCGCCCGCTTTCCGGCCACGGTCCGCACGTTGGTCGCAATCCGGTATCCGTTCCGGAAAATGGTGACGGAGCCGCTATCGGCGTCCTTGAATCGGTCGCCGCGAAACAGAATCGTCCAGACGCGGTCGACGATGGCGGAGTTTCCGTTCAACAGCAGGCCGCCATAAAGAACGCCCACAACGTTGCCGGCGGGTCCTTCCACGGGAGCGGCCGCAATCAGCGTCATGCCTTCGTCCACTTCCCCGTTCCCCGTCTTGGTGCGGGCGCGGGCCGGCAGGCTGGCGTCTTCGTCGCCCAGTTGGGCCGCCGAAAGCGCCTCGGTGGCGGCGGCCACCTTGCCGGCCAGCGCCGCCTTCACCTCGCCGATCGCCGATGCATCGCCGCCGCTGTCGCCCGCTCGGGACACCCGCAAAACAACCCGTCCGCTGGCATCCGTAAGACTGAGGAAATCGAAGCCCGCGTCCCGGTGAATGCCCCGCATATAGGCGTACAGGGCCGCCTGGTCGCCGGTCTGTAGGTAGCGCTGGATCGTGGTGCCGCTCGCGCCCACTTGCACCGATAGCCGGAGCGCCTGAAGCTGCTGTTCGTACACCGTCTTCGCCGTGGCGAAATCGTGGTCCACCGCCCTCCGCGCCTGCATCATGATGGTCGTGCTCACAATCCACGAGCCGACGAATGAGGTCACCAGTCCGCCCGCACCCAGCACAACCAGGTAGCTCAACATCAGCCGTGCCTTGAGCGAAAGCCGGTACGTTGCCGAACTGAGCCGCATGATGCTTTCTTACGCCGGCTGGCCGATTCGCTGGCGTATCTTTTCCACCAACTGGACCATGTCCACCGGTTTGGAGAGGAACTCGTCGTGCGCCAGCCATGCCTTATCCGGCGGGTTCCCGAAGTCCGGCATCTGCGCGTAGAGCGCACTGAGCACGAATATCGGCACGCCCTTCAGCTCCTCCTGGCGGCGCATTTCCTGAATCGTGAAGAACCCCTCGGTTCTTTCCTCCATCATGATGTCCATGAGGATGAGGTCGGGCCGCTCCATCTTTGCGAGTTTCACTCCGTCCCTGCCGTTGTGCGCTTTCAGGACGGCGAAGCCGTTCACCTCCAGGAACGACGCAATGGCCTCGACAAAATCCCGGTCGTCGTCCACAATCAGTACGCGTTTCCCTGCCGCTGTCATGCTGCACTCCCCGTATTCGCATTGTCTGCTTCGTGCCACGCGGGCACCCGCACCCGAAAGGTGGATCCGACTCCAGGTTGGCTGTCGAAATCCAGGCTGCCGCCCATTTCGGAAACGATCCTCTTCGAAATATGCAAGCCGAGCCCCGTCCCCGTGGTCTTCTTGGCGCCATCGTCCTTGATGCGGAAGAACTCGTCGAATAGAAACGGCCGGTACTTTTCCGGTATGCCGACGCCGGTGTCGGCCACGCTAACTACAACCTCGCCTTCCGACAGCCAGCCGGATACCGTGACCGTGCCGCCCGGCCGGTTGTACTTGATGCCGTTCGTGATCAGATTGTCGAACACCACCGTCAGACAGTTCCAATCGCCGCACACCGAGAGGGGCGCTTCGGAGAGGGCGGTGTGAAGCGACACTCCCTCGCCCGCTGCCATCTCCTCGTAGGTCTTCAGAATGCCGGAAAGGAGCTGCCTGAGGTCCACCTTGACCCGCTCTTTCATGAGCGTGCCGCCTTCCACTCTGGCCAGCGTCAGCCAGTCGGCAATCAGGCTCTGTAGCTCTTCGGTCCGCTTCAGGCAACGGTCGATCCATTCCTCTCGCTTGGCGGCCACCTCCGCGGTATCGCCAAGGTGCTTCAACACATCCAGGTATTGATGAATCGCCACCAGCGGCGTCCGCAGTTGATGGGATACGAACGTGACGAAGCGCCGTTTGAGCAGCGCGCGCTCGATCTCGCACCGCTGCGATTCGAGCGAGAGCCGGCGCCGCTCCAACCCCCGGTTGACAATCAACCGCAGCTCGTCCGGGGAGAATGGCTTGGGCAGAAAATCATAGGCCCCGCATTTCATCGCCTCCACCGCGGTGTCGATCGTGGCGTACCCCGTAATCACCACGATGGTGATCTGGGGATCCATCTCATGGACGCGGGAAATCACTTCGATGCCGCTCATCCCCGGCATCTTCAGGTCGACCACCATCAGGCCGGGCTTCAGCCGTACCACGCCCTCCAGGCCAAAGGTCCCGTCCTCGAAGGCCTCCACGCGGAACCCCATCTTTGACAGGATCTTGCAGCAGGAGAGCCGCATCGCGTAGTCGTCGTCGATGACTACCACCGTCTCCGGCGAAGCTTCACTCATCGCAACCTTCCACCGAACCACCGGACCACTTTCCGGTGGATATCAGGTCGGCACCACTTTGCTCACCCCCACCGTCCTCTCCAGAATTTCCAGGAATTTGGGAATATCGAGAGGCTTCGTGAGGTATCTGTCGGGCCGGATCATTTCGGCCTCCGGCGACATCGGGAAGCGTTCGTCCGGGCTCTCCTCAATGGAAGAAACCATCAATACGGGGATCTGCCGGTACTCCGCGTATTCGTCCAGATATTTGAGCGCGTGGGTAACGCCGTACCCCTCCACGGATGTCTCCATCATGATATCCACTAGCACGGCATCTGGTTTGTGTTCCACGATCATCCGCAAGCCTTCGTGTCCGGAGGCGGCTTCGAGCACCTCGTAGCCGTGACCTTCCAGAAGAGATCTCACGGAGGCCCGGAAGTCTTGATCGTCATCGATCAGGAGTACTTTTGCGGACATGCAAGCCTCCTTCCCGCCGGCGGCGCCTCGGCCACTCGTCTTGCTGCGCCAGGAACCGCCCGGCATGATTATAGGACACCTGGGCCTTGAATCAAAGCCCGAACCGCACTCATTTTCACCCCGTTTTCAGTGTTTCGGGTATTAAGGCCGATAATCTTGTTATCTGTTGGGCTACTAGGTGTATACTAAGCCCGGCGGGAATTCCATAACTGGAAATCCCGGTCGGTGCGTCCGCAATGCGAGTCGTGCCGGGCGCGCCGGAGAGGAGTGTGTGAAATGCCGTCCTCTTGTCCGAAGTGCCACAGGGTGCTCGAAGAAGACGAAATCTGCTGCGCCCAGGTCCGCTACGCGTGGCGGTGCGTAAGTTGTTTCAAACTCACCACCGGCTTCGCTGTCCCCTACGGGAAGTGTTTTATGTGCGGTGGCGATATAAAGGTGATTGCGGATCGCGATCTGGGCGATTGCATGCGCTTCCAGGCCATCCACGACGCCGTGCAGTTCGAGCTGAATTCATACCATTTCTTCAAGCTGGCGCGGGACAGGGCCGCAACACCGGAGCGGCGCCTCGTGCTCGAACACTTTTACGAAGCCGGACTGGAGCATCTTTACGAATTGGAAGAGAAGTACCACGCCCGCCTGGAGCGCGAGATGGTCGAGTTCGCCTCCGATGAAGAGAAGCTCCTTTCCGACTGGCCGTTCCAGGGCATCCGGGTAAGAGAGGACTCGGGGCTCGTCGATCTGTATAAAGCGGCGCTGGAGACGGAACGGCGCGCGCGCGACCACTTCCGGTGGCTGGCCAGCCAATTCCCGGAGGGGCTCGAAAACGAACTGTGCAAAGAGGTTGTTGCCGAAGAAGACGAGTACCTGGCCATGCTCGAGACGGAACTGGAGCAGCTCGCCTGAGTCGTTTCCGCCGCACCCGCCTGACCGCTACCACTTGGCTCAGGCCCGTACAGTCTGCCGCGCGTGGTGGGGCGGGCGCCCTCGCCCGCGCGGAGGCCCCTGCCTCCGCTTCCGAAGGCGGGACCACGCCCGCTCCCAGCGATTACCCGAGTCAAGTGGATAGCCGGTTCTACCCTTTTCTCATGCGCTGTACCAGCAGGATCAATTCACGATCCCGCGCGTTGCTGCAAGGCGCATCGCACGCCTCCAGGTCCTCCAGGTGGCGGCAGTGCCTCCTGCAGAGGTCGGTTCCCATCAACCTGGCAGGCGGATCGCCCGGTCCCGGTTCGGGCAGCAGGTGTCGCAGCCGCCTGGAGAGGATCGAGATGGAACTGCCGCACCCGTGCTCGAATACCAGCAGGTTGAAATCCGGATTGGCGATCTCCGACTGCAGGCCCAGCAGACGCACCGCCGGATCCAGCACGAACCTCTCCCAGGTCGGCCATGCGCGTCTGCAAGACCCGCAGATCTGGAAGGGACCGGCCGCGCACTCGACGGTCATACCTGGAATTATAAGGCGGCCGGCGTGCGACGGCCAGGCAAATCCGCGCCTATACAAGAGCTAACTGTTCAGCAGTGGCGCGTTGATAACACGTAACTTACTGATTCTGCGTACCGAGCATACCGAGAATACCGTAGATAAGGCAAACCGACTGTACATGGGAGCGTACACGGCACCTCTAACGGCGGCTCTCACCGGGAAGGCTGGTGCAAGTTTTCTTCGTTTGTTAGAATCGCCACCATGGAGAAGATGCGCGTATTCCGCGTGCGGTATGGTGAATCCTGCCGAGTTGTACACGCCCAATCTGCCAACGCGGCGATTGCGATTGTTCTCAACGAGTATGAGGCCGAATGGGGCGCCGGTTCGTTCGACCAATACGACGTTGAGGTTGAAGACCACGGCGAATGCAACGGTAGTTACCCGCTAACGCTTGCCGACTGAATTGGGAGTAGCGCGATTCTCAACTACGCCCTAGCGCTGTTTGAGCCAATCTTCCAACAGCCGTTGAACCAAGTCGGAAAACTCCGCCCGATCTTCCTTCACGTACAGCCGGTCCTGTACACGCCTGTAGGTATCGCGTCGCACCCAAGCGCTAACCTGGGTGTAGTCTGGGTTGGAACGCTTGCCGGTCTTCGGCCTGCCGATCTTCGGACGTTCGGCGGGCTCCGCCTTCGTCTTCGTCGTCATGCTGCTGCCTCGTTGTTCATCGGACTGGTGAGAATGTTCGATATGGTTTGCGGTGCCCACTGGCTACCGCGCTTCGTCGGTACGGCTTCCTCGTTCAATACGTCCGCAATGCGCTGTAGCGTCCACCCAGCAGCACGCCACGCCCTCACCCTGGTAATGGTGACCTGTTCCTCTGCGCAGAGCACCAGGGCGTCACCGTCGCGTGTGAACCCATAGGGCGTGTGGTTGAAGACCCTGTTGTGCTTTCGCTTGAACTGCAAAGCCGTCGCCGTCCTCTCTGCGATTGCTTCGCGCTCCCACTGGCTCCCTTGATGGGTGTCTGCTGTGTCGGTGTCATTTCATGTACCTGAAACACCAGTATAGCAGGTACTCATGGCAGAATGCAAGCATTTACGAGGTTTTCTTTCAACGCACGTTCGTGCCTTGAAAAACGAGTCTCTGAAAGGCTGAAACGTTGAGTGTCGAAACCGCTTGACACACACTTCGAAAATGTGCGTTGACAGGGATTCGGACGCGTGCGACACTCGCCACATGCCAACTGAAGAAGTAAAACAGACCCCATTGACCGATATCTTGGTGCGCTGCCACGCGTGCCTGGAAGTCACTACGCTTGAAAACGTTGGTATGGACTTTGAAACGGGGTTATTCACCTGTGAGCACTGTGAACGTGTAGCGAAGCTCTGAAGCCTTGACACGGAAGGTTGGGTGAGTGGCTTAAACCAAACCAGCGGACTTGAAACCCGCCAACGTCATAAGCGTTCGTCCGTCCGAATCGGACACCTTCCGCCAAGTCCTCACAACGCCTAGGCAGTGTTCTCAGTTGGCCACCAACGACGCCACGTACCGAACGATGTGGAGGGTGGGCAGTGTCCGGGGACGTTGCGTCGGGTGCCCAAGTCCATAACGGTTTTCCCAGCATCGATAGAAATATCTGGCGTATTTTTTTCGCGTCTCCACAACGAGCTGTTGAAACATCGCGGGAGAACGTCCTCCTACATCACCACAGCGACGGCTAGGAGGCCCTACACTGCGTTAGACGCGTCTCGGAGGTATGTCAGGGTCACCGGATGCAGTGACGCGTCCTGGACGCTCTTAGCGCAGAGAACGGAAAACTCGTAGTCACTAATGAAGGTTACCGTATTTTTTGCGCAGTATGCAGGTAACTCCGACTGCACTATATACACGAATGTAACGATAAATATTGGCGATTTCTCGCATTTGTCCCTTGACAACCAGCC
The DNA here is from genome assembly GCA_050014175.1 of Candidatus Solibacter sp. Taxonomy (GTDB): domain Bacteria; phylum Acidobacteriota; class Terriglobia; order Bryobacterales; family Bryobacteraceae; genus Solibacter. Next base: position 9,195 of record JBEKDV010000131.1, read on the forward strand.
TAAGTCAGTGGTATACTTGAATTAGGTGGGAGAAGTGCGCCTAGTCCTTAGCGCGCTGCCCCACTTCTCCTGCCCCGGCGTCCCTGAAAGCAGCGCCGGGGCTATTTTTTTGCTTTCAAACAAAATTCCCCTTTCAAAAAGGAAGCTATGCCTAGACCAAAACGAAAGAAAAACGTCGCCAAGCCTGCGACATCTAACGCCACCCAGCGGAAGTTCTCGACGGAAGATCTCCAGATGATCGCCGTTTCCACGCGCGAAACCACGCTAACGGTGCTGGATAACCTAGCCGTCATATTCTCAAAGAGGATCGCGGATCTGTTCGCCGAGTTGAAGGAGGCCGTCTAATGCCCGAACCTATCGAACTACCCATCGCAGAGCAAGCGCCAGCCGCCGAACCCACACCCGCAGCCGCCCCGCCGAAGGTCACATTTGACGACGCGCAAAAAGCGCGTATCAATGAGATCGTCAAAGAGGCCAGCGCACGCGCCGGAGCAGAAGCACGGGCCGAAGTGGCACGCCTGAAAGCAGCACTGCCAGCAGAGCCGCAGAGCACGGACGCGTTGCTGCGCCTTGCGCAAGCAGAAGCCGAGCTTGCGGCGCTCAAGTCCGAAGCCGCAGAGAGCCGGGTGCGCGAGGTGCTTCATGCTGCGGTTTCCAAGCAGCCGTTTTTTGACGGTCAATTGGCCTCCGAGATTCTCCGAAGCTCCGTTCGGCTAATAGACGGTAAGCCCGTCGTAGTGGACGCCAGCGGCACACCGCGTTTGAACAGTGAGTTTCGCGAAATGAGCTTATCTGAAGCCGTTGAGGAGTTAGCGACTGCCAAGCCCTTCTTAGTGCGCGGCCAGCTTAAGGGCGGCGTCGGTAGCGTCATGGCCGCGTCGCGCGCCGAAACCGGCCCGAAGCTGGAAGACCTGTTTGGCAAAAACTCGAATGGTGCCGCTGCGAACCAACTGGGTCTGCGAAACCCTGCAAAGTACCGGGAGCTACGCGCCCAGGCCGTGAAAGCTGGGCTTCTATTCCGATGAGCACCTTTAACCGATCTAACATGCTCACCGACGAGCAGGCAGAGCAGGCCGAACATGGGCCGAAGTTTGCGGACGTTCGCCCCGAGCAGCTTTTTGGGCCTGCCGGTGACGGAGCGCTGGCCTCTCGCATCGCAAGACTCAACATCGCGCGTTACCGCGAGCTGCACCAGCAGTATCTTTGGGACAGCGGGCAAGAGAAGCGCCCCGCGAATTTCTACGATTGAGTCTTGACGACATTGCTAGGGCGTTGACAGACGACGCGTCGTCAGGTCCGTCCCGGCACACCGTGGTGTTGAGCCCTTCGGCTCCTTAGGTGCCATCACCACGGCAGGTTTCCGGCTATGCGGCGTCCCCATCGCGCGCTGCCGGTAAAGATGGGACACGTACTTCTCCAGGGGGCGTGTCCCACTCTATACACCTCCTACCATCCGTAGCAGGTGTACGTGCCACGCAAACGTCAAAAAGAAAGTTCATCTTTTCTGTGGATTTCCTCGTATCAGACTGAAGCTACTAGTGTTATTGTTTTTGTACCACCAGCTACCACTGGTAGAGTTTTTGGGGTTCTCATGAGATGCTGTCTTTAGTGGGGTGGGGTAAGGTAAGTTTGTCGCTTCGGCACGACTTCTGCACTACACCCCCTACCCCTTCCAACCCCCCCCCACGAAGCGAGCTTCTTTCTCCAGGGTAAGCTTTGTTTCGTGCCGGGTTGGGAGGGGACCCCTTTTGATGTAGATGTACCGGGGCGAAAGCCCCCGCCCTAACCTTAGGTCGCAGCATGTTTCCCCGCCTGTAGTGTTGGAGGCGTTCGGTGTCGTTTCCTTCTGGGGTAGTTCCCAGTCCTGGCGACAACGAGCGTGGGAAGTAGGATCGTAAGATCCAAGAGCGACGGACATTGGGGCGTTATAAATGCGAGGGAGTTCCTAACTGTGGGATAAAGATCCTGCCCACACATGGAGCTATGCAGACTGTCCGCTTATACCATGCAGGGAAGCAACCCAAGCGCGCCGCGTGAGTGGCGTGTGTCCCAAATGTAGCTGTCTGGTGCTCATCACCAGGGGAGCCTACAGCGAAGGGTTGCCAAGACGACTAGTACTTCTTTCGGAGGTTACCTTCCCCCCTAGGATTACTACGTCTGCTTTCATGGATACATGGGATTTGTGAGCTGGCAAAGACATAAGAAATAAAGCTTTTGTCTTAAGTCTTTGGTGATACTTGACTGCATTTTGTGCGCGACATGTGGCGCATACTCTGCACGAGATGTAGCGACCGCTATCGCAACTGAAATTATCGAAATGCCGGTGAGGATCTTTCAGAAGAAGTTCACGTCATAAGTACAATTGTTTGGTGAGAAGTGGCAAGAAGGCTACTTCTTCTTGCGCTCGTATACCTTCTTTCCGCTGGCGCTGTAATGGTATGTGCCTCCTTTTGGCCCCTCGTAGATTTCCTTCCCCGTCGCAGTCGTTGTGCCGGTATCCTTTCCCTCGGGGGAAACGGCAGGCGTTGCGGTCGTTGCCGGAGTGGAAACAAGGGCGTTTGAAGGAACTGGTTTCACGGGTTGGACTTTTGCGGGGGAAACCGATGCGGCAGGAAGAGATTTCCCCACTGGTGCGGTGAAGTCCAGGGAAGCGGGGAGCATTCCCAAAGTACCAGAAGCCACACACTTGCACATGTACTCCTGCCCCTCAACCTGGCGGCATTTACAGTCCATTGTCTGGCCGAATGCCGGTAACACCAACAAAACAGAGAACACTATCCGAAACACGGATTACCACCTTCCAGCAGAATTGTACACCCTGTGTCAAGAGGCGCAGCACCCTGCTTCAGCCCCTCTCCCTTTCGGCGCTCGTGGGCGCTCCTGCACCAATCCTGTAGTCACTTCGCCCATGCGTCGTAACCCAGGATGCGCGCGCGAACATTCTTCATCGCAGAAAACGATGAGCAGCATCCCAATGTCGCTGTGACTGCGCCAGTGTGGCGCTACGGGCATAGCCGGGCAGAATGTCCGAAAATGGGCCTGTTTATCGTTAACTTAAACGAAACCCAACAGCGACAGTACCGCCGTAGCGTAGGTGACGTATCCGAAATAGGACCGTTCTTGTCCTGTTTGGCCTACTTCGCGGTACTCTGCCGCCCGAAATCCGCTCAAATCGGACCATCACGTACTCCGCGCCAGTCAAGGTGTCGGCCATCGTGTCTTAGTGTCTACGAATTGGCACTAAGTCCTTATGCTTGACAAACATGCGCGCTGTTTGATATACTTAGATTGTAGGTAGTAACTCGACTCCTTGGTAGAGCCCGCTGGGCATACATGTGTCGTCTGGTTCAGCCCACACCAATACCACAATTCCATTTCCAAAGGTGTGTTTACATGGCCACGACTTCGCCCACAAACGGCACAGAGGTATTTACGGTCGCAGAGATAGCGGCAGAATGGAAGTTCTCACCAGACACGATTCAGCGGTGGTTCGTCAACGAACCCGGAGTATTTGTTGTCCAGCGTGATGAAGAAGAGAAGCGAACCAAGGCGCTACGCCAGCCCAAAAAGACCCTACGGATACCGGCGCACGCGAAAGAGCGGGTATGGCGGCGGAACACCAACACCCCCGCGTCCGTCAACTGATCCGCCCCCAAACCTTCCGCAGCTTGGCTTCCGCTTCATCCATGTATTTCTTAGTGAAGTCAGCATAGTATAGTTCGGTGGTCTTCACGCTCTTGTGGCCAAGCATTAGGCTGACGGTTTCCAGCGGTACGCCCTTCTCCAAGAGGTGCACGGCAAACGTGTTCCTCAACATGTGGCTGACGTGGTGGGCGTCCGAGGCAATACCGGCGTCCTGGAAGATCTCCGCTATCTGTTTACAGAAGTTCCCCTGTGGTGTGGCTGGGCTAGCGCCATCCGTCCGCTTGTTCCAGAAAAGGTATCCGCCGCTGTATGGCTCCAACTTCGCCAGGGCGTCTACCAGTTCGGGATGAAGCGGGATCTGTACATCGGTGCTGGCCTTCTTCGTGCGGACCCGTAGCACGTCGCCTTTGATCTTGTCGGCGGTGAGCACCACGGCATCAGAGATCCGCAGTCCAGTCCAGCGCATCGTCAGTATCAGCGCCGCTATCCGCTGTTTGTTGTAGTCCGTCATGCGCGTGAAGTCGTTGCATCCCGCCATCACCGCATCGAACTGTTCAGGGGTAAGGTACTTTACCGATTCCTTCGTTCTGGTGGTCGCCTGCTTCGGAAATTGGAGAATACTTGTAGGGTCTTCAGTGACCCCCTGCCACTTGCGACTGATCCCGCGTTTGAAGAAATACCGCAGGGTCTTAGCGTTTCTGCGGCAGGTGCCGATGCTCTGCTTCGTCCACAGTGGACGCCCATCTTTGCTGGTTCGGCCTTGTTTGTAGCCCGCGTCCGCTTCTTCCCAGGATCGGCGGAACTCCATCACGGCATCTTGGCCGAGTTCATGAACGAAGCGGAACCCCTTCCAGTCCGAAAAGGCTTGAAGCTGATCCATTAGCGCCTTGTACTTCTTCAACGTCGATTCAACAGCGCCACCTTCGCGGGTGAAGCTCATGAAGTCGGCCACGGCGTCGCCGATTGGCTTACCGTTGCCAGTCGGCAGGGAGGCAGTCGGTTTGCTCGTCTCCAGGCGCAGCTTGACGGTATCTCTAGCCCGCTCAAGCGTGTTCTCCCCCGTACTCTTGCGGTCGAATTTCTCCCCCCTGCCATGCACACCGCAGGACCAGTACGGGCAGGCGCAACGCTTACGCTTGTCGGTGAGTTGCTGCCACGGCTTCAGGCTGTTGGTGGTCTGGCAGTCGGTAGTGTGTCGTTTCTTGAAGACCAGCCCGTCTAGCAAAGCTTGGTCGGCTTGCTCTGTTTCGGTAGTGGACATGACAGTTTCTAGTGTACACCATAGCGTACACGAGTTTTGTATGTATTTTTAAGTGTTTTTTTATCAATTAGTTAGACATTATTATAAAAGAGCTAACTGCTCTTCCGTGGGCTCCGCTCAACAGTACCAGGGCTCGGTCAAATAAGGGATCGTCGCCCGCGCGGCCAGCGGTACGTCGGGGAACTCGCCCGTCTGTGCGAGGTCCCAGATCTGGCGAAAAATCTCTCCCCGCGCCGTGCGGCGCTTTTCTTCGCGCTTGATGGTCTCTTGCAGTTTGCCGCAGAGGGCGTCCAGGGCGGGGTCGGAATTGTGCCATGGGTAATACAGCGCGCGCCCATCGAACGGGCCCACCAGCCGGCGAATTTCCTCCAGTTCCAACAGCAGCGAGCCTTCCGGGATCAGCAGGCGGATCGCCAGTTGGATGGGCGCGATCTGCGCGGCGAGGTCGAGTTCCGCCACGGCGCGCAGGAAGGCGCGATAGCTCTCCATGGTCGTCCATGGGTCGAAGGGGATGAAAGTCGGGGCCAGCGGTAAGCCAATCTCGCGCGTAAGGGCGATGGCTTCCAGGAAATCGGCGCGCGTGTGCCCCTTGTCGAGCTTGCCGAGCACGGCGTCGTCCAGCGATTCGATGGCGCTGGTGACGAAGGCGCAGTTGGTCCGTTTGAGAATGGGGAGCAGGTCGCGGTGCTTGAGGAGGTGCTCCACCTTAATCGTGACATCGTAGCTGAGCCGGGGCCACTCCTGGTGGAGCGCTTCGACGATGGGGATGGCGTGGCCGGGGCCGTTGAAAAAATCGGGGTCGCCGAAGGTGATGTGCGCCGCCCCGGCGGCCACCTGCCGCCGGATGTCCTCCAGGACGATCTCCGGCTGCACGATGCGGAAAAGTCCGCCGTAGACCGGGACGACGGGGCAGTGCCGGCAGCGGTGCTTGCAGCCCCGCGACGCTTCCGTGTAGCCGGTGCGGCGGGTGCCGTCCTTGACCACCAGTTGGGCGTAGGCGCCGGGCGGCGGCAGACCTTTGCGGTCCGGGACCAGGAACTGCTGCCGGTCCGTGGAGATCACCGGGAGCTTCGCGACATCCGCGGGGGGGGCCGCCGAGAGCCGGCGGGCGAGGTCGCGCAGCCCCGATTCGAATTCGCCGCCCAGGATCGTGCCGACGCCGGCGCCGCGCAGCAGGCGCTCGTTGAGCGGGGCGTACAGGCCGTAGGCGCAGAGGTGGGCGCGCGGATTGACGGCGCGTATCCGGTCCACCAGGCGGAGGAAGAGCTTCGTGGCGGTGTGCATCGGCAGGAAGAAGGCGATCAGGCCGGCGTTTTCCACCGCGCGCCCGGGCACGGGGGTGCGCGAGACGTCCGCCTGCGTGACGTCGTGACCCTCGGCGCGCAGCCACGCCGCCGGAGAGGCGAGGCCGAAGGGCTGACGGCCCATTTCGTATGTGGAGACCAGCAGGATCTGCACGCTCCTATTATGGGTCCGGAGGCGGGTGACACCAACATCAAATATTTTTCGGATCCCCTAAGTCATTCTCCAGGAAGACCTTAGCCGGATTCACCCCTCCTCGCGCACGGCCAAACCCACACTCCCGTGCCGTAACATGGAATCAGGGGGTTGTCCGCGCTCTGCCCCAGTTCACGCGAATCGCAGGGAAAACCGGCCAGATGTGGCCGGTTTTTGCCGCCTTATGCGCTGTTAACTTATTTATTATCAACAAAACGATGTCACCAAGACCGGACAAGTTTGTCCGGTTTTTCAAATCTCGGGCAGTCCCAGGTCCGCTGAAGTCCCCGAGCCGTATCCTACGACCGTTGGTAGACTGGAAGGAGGGTAGCTGTCTGATCCTTGGACGACCTTCATGTTGTCAACTACGACCATCGCCGACGAGATCCTGCAATTGAAGCACCAGCGCCGCGCCATCCTGCTGGCGCATCACTACCAGGTGCCGGAGATTCAGGAACTGGCCGATGTGGTCGGCGACAGCCTGGAACTGGCGCGCAAGGCGCGCGACTTCTCGGGCGATGCCATCGCCTTCTGCGGCGTCTGGTTCATGGCGGAAACCGCCAAGGTGCTGAACCCGCGCCGGACGGTGGTGGTGCCCGATCGCGAGGCGAGCTGCAGCCTGGTGGATAGCTGCCCGGTGGCGCCGGTGCGCGAATTCCGGCGGCTGCATCCGGAGTACGCCATCGTCAGCTATATCAATACCTCGATCGAGGTGAAGGCGGAGAGCGATATTCTCTGCACCTCGCGCAATGCGGTGCGGATTGTGAACTCGATTCCGGCGGAGCAGCCGGTGCTGTTCCTGCCGGATAGCAATCTGGGCAATTACGTGAAGAAGCAGACCGGGCGCGCCAACATGAAGATCTGGCAGGGCACCTGCATCGTGCATGCCACGTTCCCGGCGCGGCGCCTGGCGGAGGCCAAGGCGGAACATCCGCGAGCCATGGTCGTGGCGCATCCCGAATGTCCGGAATCGGTGCTGGCCATGGCGGATTTCATCGGGTCCACGTCGGCGCTGATTGAGTGGTGCGTGGCCAGCGACGCGCCGGAGTTCATCGTGATGACCGAGAGCGGCGTGAATCACTCGCTCAAGAAGCTGGCGCCCGGGAAACAGTTCTACTACGTGGCCAACGAAAACTGCAATTGCAGCGAATGCCCGTACATGAAGCTGAATACCCTGGAGAAACTGCGCGACTGCCTGCGCGATCTCGAACCCCGCGTGGAGCTGTCCGCGGAAGTCATGCGGCGTGCCCTGGCGCCCTTGGAGCGCATGCTCGCAGTAAAATGATGAACGCCAAATGATGCACACCGCTCCACTCGTGGATTCCTTCGGGCGGGTTCACGACAACCTGCGCATCAGCGTCACCGACCGCTGCAATATCCGCTGCTTCTACTGCATGCCGGAGACCGGCGTGCAGTTCGTGGAGCGCAGCGAGATCCTGGACTTTGAAGAGATCGAACGGTTCGTGCGCGTGGCCGTGGGCTTGGGAATCCGCAAACTGCGCGTCACCGGCGGCGAGCCGCTGGTGCGGCGCGATCTGCCGATATTGATCCGGCGGCTGGCGGCCATTCCGGGGATTGAGGACCTGGCGCTGACCACCAACGGCGTGCTGCTGGAGGAGCTCGCGCAACCGCTCTACGATGCCGGTTTGCGCCGCCTCAACGTGCACATCGACACGCTGGACCGCGCGCGCTTCGCGCAGATCGCGCGCCGCGACGACCTGGGGCGCGTGTTGAGCGGCCTGGCACTCGCCAAACAAATCGGCTTCACCACAATCAAGCTCAACGCCGTGGCCGTGAAGAACCTGCTGGAGCCCGACATCGTGCCGCTGGCGCGTTACGCGCGCGAAAACGGCTTCGAGGCGCGCTACATCGAGTTCATGCCGCTCGACGCGCAGAATCTCTGGGACCGCGGCAAGGTGCTGCTGGCCGATGACATCATCGCGCTCTTGTCACGCGAGATTTCGCCGCTCGCGCCCGTCCCCGATCCCGATCCGCGCGCGCCGGCTTCGGAGTACGTGTATGCCGACGGCGGCGGCATGGTGGGCTTCATCGCATCGGTGAGCCGCCCGTTCTGCCTGAACTGCAATCGCCTGCGCCTCACGGCGGACGGCCATCTGCGCTACTGCCTGTTCGCGATCCAGGAAGACGACGTCAAGACGCTGATGCGCTCCGGCGCCTCGGACCAGGAGATCGCCGCGCTGGTGCGCCGCAACGTCGCCGGCAAGTGGGAAGGCCACGAGATCAACTCGGCAAAATTCGTGGCGCCGCCCCGGCCCATGTACTCCATCGGCGGGTAAGGAGGGGCGGACGTCACCAAGCGGTAGCGCCAATCGAGTGCGGGGCGCGGGGTGTGAAGAGTATCGCCGGTATGCTGGAGGGGAAGGCAAGAGCGGCCGCCAGGTGCGAGTTGGCGGATTAGCCGCCGCCCACCCTGGTGGGGGGATTCCGCGTCGGATCTGGGTGGTCGCCGCTGCTAGGAAGCGGTGGTGTTGGCCGCCGCCAACTGGCTGCTGGAAGAAGACCAGATGCCCTTCACACTGCGCCCGGCGCCAGTGAAGAGAGCCGCCGAGGCCAGCGCGACGAAGGACATCAAAAGCGTGTATTCGATCAAATCTTGACCGGATTCGTCCGCCAGGAAATTTTCAAACTGTTCCATGCAGAAAGCATGGGGCAAAGTCGCGGCGCATGAGAATACCTCAATGGATAGCAGCTGCGTACTGCCACGCCTGTCCTCGCGGCGGAAATCAGGCAAAATCCTGGGCGCCGGTGCAAGTGCAGTTGCGGTGGACCCCGTTCTCTTAGTAAACTGAAAGTTCCCCGTAATGTGAGTCTCGCTTTGGGTGGGAGCATTGTGGGTGTATGGCCGGACGGGTGGCCGAGCGGTTAATGGCAACAGGCTGTAAACCTGTCGCTCCTTGGAGCTACGGAGGTTCGAATCCTCCCCCGTCCACCAGAAAGTTTCGTACACTGTTTTTAGGCCGTTGTAGCTCAGCTGGTAGAGCGCGTCCTTGGTAAGGACGAGGTCACCGGTTCAATCCCGGTCAACGGCTCCAGATTTTCCCGCGCGGCGGCCGATCCGCCGCCGCGCGGACCTCCTGTAACGAAATCCGTACAGAGAAGGCGGGAATAGTATGGCAAAAGAAAAATTTGACCGCAGCAAGCCGCACATCAATATCGGAACCATCGGACACATCGATCACGGCAAGACGACGCTGACAGCGGCGATCACCAAGGTGCTGGGCAAGCACAATCCGAAGAACAAGTTCCGGAGCTTCGATTCCATCGACAACGCGCCGGAAGAAAAAGCGCGCGGGATCACCATCGCGGTGGCGCACGTGGAGTACGAGACCAACAAGCGGCACTACGCCCACGTGGATTGCCCCGGTCACGCCGATTACATCAAGAACATGATCACCGGCGCGGCGCAGATGGATGGCGCCATCGTGGTGGTGGCGGCGACCGACGGGCCCATGCCGCAAACGCGCGAGCACATTCTGCTGGCGCGCCAGGTGGGCGTGCCGTACATCGTGGTGGCCATGAACAAGGTCGACATGGTGGACGATGCGGAACTGCTGGACCTGGTGGAGATGGAAGTGCGGGAACTGCTGACTTTCTACGAGTTCCCGGGCGAGACACTGCCGGTAGTGCGGGTGAGCGCGCTGGGGGCGCTGAACGGCGAGCCGCAGTGGGAGAAGACGGTCGAAGACCTGATGGACGCGGTGGACAACTACATTCCGATGCCGGAACGGGTGACCGACAAGCCATTCATCATGCCGATCGAAGATATTTTCTCGATTCAGGGACGCGGCACGGTGGTCACGGGACGCATCGAGCGCGGTATCTGCAAGGTGGGCGAGGAAATGGAGATCGTGGGCTTCCGTCCGAC
>JBEKDV010000132.1:0-17822 GCA_050014175.1 Candidatus Solibacter sp.
TTCGAGAGACTTCCAGAACTTCGTGACCTCAGTCCCCTCGGCGAACCTCTCGGGGTACTCGAAACGTTGAACGTTCAGGTAATTCACGAGGTGCGCCGTATCGGGAATTAACCCCGACGCGCCCTCCAGCCCGGGCAGGTCGCGGGCGATGATCCGGATGGCGGGATCCACCTTCTTCATGGCAGCGACGAACTGCCCCAGCGCCTGGGCATAGTCCGCCGTGGACAACTTTGCGTTATCGATCTCCCAATACTTGACGCGGTATGGTTCGGGATAACCGTTCTGGGCGCGAACCTTGCCCCACGCGCTCTCGGCCGGCGCGTTGCAGTAGGCAACGAAGTCCACCGCGTCCTGGAGCAGCGACGCGCGGTCCTCCGGGTTGCGCGGGCCCACCGGGATGACGATCACCGGTTCGGCGCCCACCTTGCGCGTGAAGGCCAGGAACTCGTCGATGCCGAACGAGAGCGGATCCCACTTGTCCAGGACGTTCTTGCCGGCGCGCCCGGACTGCGGCCCGATGCCCTTCTTCCATTGGTAGCCGGCGGCGAACGTCCCCCCCGGCCAGCGGATGATGGGCGGGCGCAAGGCAGCCACGGCCTGGGTGAGGTCGGGACGAAAGCCGCCGTTGGCGCGGTACGAGTCCGGCATCAGGCTAACCTGGTCCAGTTTCACTACCGATCCCGGGCGCGCCAGGATGCGCAGCGTTGCGTTGCCCGATGTGGCGGTGGGGTTCAGCAGCAGCGGATACTCCTTCCACTCTTCGCTGGGAGATGCCACCTTCTGCTCGGCCAAGACCTTGTCGCCCTCCAACAAGCGCACCACCAGACCCGGGCCTGCGCCGCTGAGCCACAGCGATCCACGCAAGGCATCGCCCGCGCGCACGGCGTAGCCGGGCTGTTCGATGCCGGAATCGGCGTCGTGCGAGACTATCCGCATGGCCTGCCGGCCATTCAACGGAAGATCCGTATCCAGTGCGGTTTCGCCCGCACCGGCGGCGTACCAATGGCGCGCCGCGGTGGGTACACCCGTTAACAGCGGCGTGCCGCCAGCGGATTGCACAATGAGGTTGGCGAAACTTGCGGCGCCGCCGCGTACGCCCAGGAATGCCTGCCCGCTGGCTGGGCCGCCCGTGGCGGAGAGATCGAACAGTACCTTGCCGTCCAGCCAAACTTGAAGGCGCGTCGCCTCCACCTTGACGCGCACCCTGTACCAGTGCCCGTTTTCGATGGTTCCCGCCGCCGTCTGAAGCACCTTGGTCTCCGACCGCCGGGTCTCCGGATTGTTCGCCGTCCGGGTCACTGCGAAGCCATCCGCGCCGCCGAGCGACAGCTCATAATTTGCGTTGCCGCTGCTGCGCACCGCGAGAGCGAGGAGTCCGTTGCCCGCCGGCCGGACCGCGTCCACCGTGAGATCGTAGTCGCGCCAGATTTCGTCGCCGATACGAAACCGCGAGTCGATGTTTCCAGCAGCGGCCTCCAGCACGCCGCCCGCGACCTTCCACGCGCCCTGCGTCAAGGTCTCTTCGAAGCTGCGGTTCCAGACCACATCGCCCCACAGGCCACCGTTGACGGAGTGATAGACCGGCTCCAGAGACTGGCCATAAATCTTCTGATCGATTCCATGGAGCACGGTGCCGGTGTTGATGGTGAGGCTGACGGTTTGGGCCGAGGCCATGCCGGCTGCCAGGCAGAACACTGCCGCTTTGGTCATAATTCGACTGTGCGGCATCGCGGGCCGGATCGCAACTACGGCAACTGAAAACGCTTGCACGGCCGGGACGTCCCGGTGTATCGTAATGCTTCTACTTATGAGCCAGCCTATCTCCCGCCGCGGATTCGTTCTTGGAGCCGGCGCCGCCACCGCCGCCATCCTGACCACTCGCAGGGGCCTTTCGTCGCCCGCCACCGACAGCCGCGTCAACATCGATCTCGCCAAGGAAACGGGCGCCGTGCGGCCGGAACTCCACGGCCACTTCGCCGAGCACCTGGGAAGCTGCGTCTACGGCGGCCTCTGGGTGGGCAAGAACTCGAAAATCCCCAATATTAACGGCCATCGCAAACAGGCGGTGGATTATCTCAAGGGCCTCGTCCCCGTGCTGCGCTGGCCCGGCGGATGCTTCGCCGACGATTATCATTGGCGCGACGGCATCGGACCGGCCGCCAGGCGGCCCAAGAACGTCAACATCCACTGGGGCATGTACACCGAGGACAACAGCTTCGGCACCCACCAGTTCATCGAACTCTGCCGCCTGATCGGCGCCGAACCGTACCTGGCCGGCAACGTGGGCACCGGCTCCCCGCAGGAACTGCGCGATTGGATGGAATACTGCAACTACCCCAAGGGCAGTTCCCTGGCCGACGAGCGCGCCGCCAACGGTTCGCCCGAGCCCTTCAACGTGAAGTATTGGGGTGTCGGCAATGAAAATTGGGGCTGCGGCGGCAATATGACCGGCGACGAGTACGCCACCGCCTACCGGCGCTTCGCCACCTTCCTGCGCCCCTTCGGCCCGACCCAGCCTTTCCTGATCGCCTGCGGTCCCAACGGGAACAACAAGGAGTGGACGCAGAAGTTCTGGGGCAACATGCGCGGCAACACGCGTCCCAGCGGGTTCGCCATGCACTTCTACTCCAACGGCCGCGACAATACCGCCACCAAGTTCACGGTGGATAACATGCGGCAACAATTCGCCAGTTTCCCCAACATCGAGACGGCCATCGTCGAACAGCGCGCGCTGTTGGACACTGTCGCGCCGCCCAACCCGCGCTCCGGACCGGTGGGCCTGCTGCTGGACGAGTGGGGCGTGTGGGACCGCATGGACCCCGAGGAAGAGAAGAAGTACGGCCGCCTGTTCCAGCAGATCACTGTGCGCTCCGCCATCGGCGCGGCGCTGGGGCTCAACGTGATCCACCGCCAGGCGGGCAAACTGGTGATGACCAATATCGCGCAGATGGTCAACGTGCTGCACGCGCTGCTGCTCACCGATGAAGACAAGTGCGTGCGCACCACCACGTATTACGTGTACGAGCTCACCAAGGCGCACCTCGGCCAGACATCGGTGCAGACGGAGAGCGGCGCAGCCGGCGCCATGGAGCTTTCCGTATCGGCGTCGCACAAGGATAAGGATTTGACCATCACGCTGGTCAATCCCAAGCCGGATGTCACGTTGAACGTGAATTGTTCGCTGGCCGGAGGCAGCGCCACCGGCGCCATGGCGCGCATCCTGCACGATGCCGACCTGAACGCCGCCAACACCTTCGCCACTCCCGATCGCGTAGTACCGCAGGCGCTGCAAGTCGCGGCGCAAGGCGGCACGGTGTCGGCGGAGCTCCCGCCGCTCTCGGTAGCCACGCTGCTGGTGAAATTGGCGTAGGGGGGACTACAGGGCAGCAACGTCGACGTTGCGGACCCGGACGTCAAACCCAGCCTTTTCGGCGGCATCAAGCAACGCTCCATTTTCAAGATCGTCCACGGTGCTTTTGGCGAAGAAAGCACAGGAGGAGTTGACGGGGCACCGATCGCATTTTGGGTTGCTGCGTTTGCAGAGGTCTTGGCCGTGCCGTTTCAGAAGCAGGTATGCGCGCGTGCGGGCGTCGAAACTCGCAGGGATATCCGCTTCGATCTCCTGCTGTGCTTCCCGATAAGTCACACCATAGTTCTCGCGCTCCTGCCCGCGCTGAATGCGCACGAGCACATGCGGGCAATTAGAGGGAACAGCGGGAACAGGTGCAATGCCACCGAAGAGCAGTATGCGGTCAGCGCCCGGATCGGCGATGTTTGGAAACCGCTTAAGCGCCTGGCGAACCTTGGTCAGTGGTCCCGCGAGGCCCGCGCGCAGGTCGCCGCCATACTCATCCTGAATCCGGGCGGCGATTTCCATGAGACGCATCGCCCGGAGTTCGGGAACCATGCCGCCTGGCTTCAAGGCTCGCGCGAGTCTGGCGGCGCCGGCCGCGAGGAGTTGCCGCGGCTCCACGCCGACCTCTCTGTTCAGCGACTCCCACCCTTTCGCGCAAGCCGCATCGCTCGCTGGATATCCGCAGTGCCACCACACCAGAAAATGGTACGGGTCGGTTGGCCAGCACGGCGCCTGGTTGCCATCCAGGAACACGCAAGGCGGCTTTGTGCATACGCTGTCTCGATAGTATAGCCGGCCGTCAGTGCGTGCGCGGATACCGCCGCGGGTTCGGTACAATTCGACGATGGAGAGATTTGTGGTTGTTAAGACGCTGGTGGTTTACTCGCTCTGCCTGACGATGGCGGCGCCGGCGGTGTGGAGCGCGGATGGCGGCGCCTTGCGCGGATATTCGACGGAGGCGGCGCGCGCCGAACGCGAGTGGGAGGCGAAGTTCCGCGCTATTCCGGATCCGGCGGCGCTGCGCGCCTACATGCAGCGGCTCTCGGCGCGGCCGCATCACGTGGGGTCGGCCTACGATAAAGAGAACGCCGAATGGATCGCGGCCAAGGCGAAGGAGTGGGGACTGGATGCGCAGATCGAAACCTTCGACGTGCTCTTCCCCACGCCGAAGGAACGAGCGCTGGAATTGATGGAGCCGACGCACGTGGTGGCCCGGATCGCCGAACCCGCGGTGGCGGGCGACGCGACTTCGGCACAGCAGAACGAGCAGTTGCCGGTGTATAACGCCTATTCGATCGATGGCGAGGTCACGGCGCCGCTGGTGTACGTGAATTATGGCATCCCGGCGGATTACGAGGAACTGGAGCGGCTGGGCATCAGTGTGAAGGGCGCCATTGTGATCGCGCGCTACGGCGGCAGTTGGCGCGGCATCAAGCCGAAGGTGGCGGGCGAGCACGGCGCGGTGGGATGCCTGATCTACTCCGACCCGCGCGACGACGGCTACGCGCAGGGCGACACCTTTCCCAACGGTCCGTACCGTCCGAGCGACGGGGCGCAGCGCGGCAGCGTGATGGACATGCCGGTGTATCCGGGCGACCCGCTGACGCCGGGAGTCGGCGCCACCAAGGATGCCAAGCGCCTGCCGTTGAGCGAAGTCAAAACGCTGACCACGATTCCGGTGATGCCGGTTTCCTACGGCGATGCGCAGCCGCTATTGGCAGCGCTCAAAGGACCGGTGGCGCCGGCCGCATGGAAGGGCGCGCTGCCCATCACCTATCACGTGGGTCCGGGGCCGGCGAAGGTCCATTTGAAGCTGAAGTTCAACTGGGACATGAAGACGCTGTACGACGTGATCGTGCGCATCCCGGGGAGCGCGTTTCCGGACGAGTGGATCATCCGCGGCAATCATCACGACGCGTGGGTCAACGGAGCGGACGATCCGGTGTCCGGCACGGGGCCGCTGATGGAAGAGATGCGCGCGCTGGGCGCGCTCCTCAAGCAGGGGTGGAAGCCCAAGCGCACGATCGTTTACTGCGCGTGGGACGGCGAGGAACCGGGACTGCTCGGCTCCACGGAGTGGGCGGAAACGCACGCCGCCGAATTACAACGCAAAGCGGCGGTCTACATCAACTCGGATTCCAATGGCCGGGGCTTCCTGCAAGTGGAAGGCTCGCACACGCTGGAGAAGTTCATCAACGGGGTGGCGCGGGATATCGACGACCCGGAGGCCAAGGTGACGGTGTGGAAGCGGCTGCAGGCGGCGCGGGTGGCGCGCGATGGGGAAGGCGCGGGGGCGGAAAGGCAATCCGACCGCGGCGAGGCGCGGACGCGCGCGGACCTGCGCATCGGGGCACTCGGCTCGGGCTCGGATTACACGGCGTTTCTGGATCACCTGGGGATCGCCAGCGTGAGTATGGGTTTCGGCGGCGAGGATGGAGGCGGCATCTACCACTCCGTCTACGACGATTTCTACTGGTACACGCATTTCGCGGACACGGAATTCGTCTACGGACGCGCGCTGGCGCAGACGGCGGGCACGAGCGTGATGCGCCTGGCGGACGCGGAGTTGCTGCCGCTGGATTTCGACAACTTCACGGACACGCTGCGCCGCTACATCGACGAAGTGCAGAAATTGGCGCGCGATAAGCGGGAACAGACGCTGGAGCGCAACCGGCAGATCGACGACGGCGTGTTCGCGCTGATCGACGACCCGCGGCGTCCGCGGACCATACCCGCCAGGGAGACGGTGCCGCCGTTTTTGAATTTCGCTCCGCTGGAAAACGGGTTCGCGGCCCTGCAACGGACCGCCAGAGCCTACGATGAGGCACTGGCGCACGCTTCGGAAAACGGCGGCGATGCGCTGGCACGCGCCTCGCTGCGCGAGGTAAACGCCCGCCTGATCGCCATCGAGCGCGCCATGACGCTCGAAGACGGGCTGCCCAACCGCGACTGGTTCAAGCACCAGATCTACGCCCCCGGATTCTATACCGGGTACGGGGTGAAGACGCTGCCGGCGGTGCGGGAGAGCATCGAGCAGAAGGATTGGAAGCTGGCCGAAGAACAGATCGTGCGCGTCGGCAAGGTGCTGGAGAACACCGGCGAAGCGATTCAGGGGGCGACGGCGGAACTGACGCGGGCGGCGCGGTAGGGGGGCGGCAGAACGAAAGCCATGTCTTAGGCAAGCAACGCACGCCGTACCGCGTCCGGTTCACGTGCGATTACAGTCAGGAAGGCCCGAGCAGGGCCGCTGGGGACTCGCCGGCCATGCTCCCAATGTTCCAAGGTCCGTTTGCTCAGACCGAACAACTTGGCGAACTCGCCTTGAGATAGGGAGATCTTCTCCCTGATCGCCTTAACATCGATGTCGTCTGGCACGTGTACTTCACAGCCATGGTTTTCCATGCCCTTGGCGAAAGCGAGAGCTTGTCTGGCACTCTCGATCATTCGTTGGCCCGCGGTTGGTTAGCCCCCCGATGTCCTCTTCGGGACCACAACCGTAGGCGCTTTGCCAGACCTTGGTGGTCCGCAGATGCTCGGCCACCGCACCGCATCGGGTGGGCCGAACCAAGGTGGTAAGCTGTGGTTATGAAGCTCACGATTGAGCTGGACCGCGAAGTCGACGGCCGTTGGATTGCCGAAGTACCGGAATTGAACGTCCTCCTGTACGGGGACACGAAGCAGGACGCGATTCAACGGGCTCAGTCGGCAGCGCGGGAAATTGTTCTCGACCGGATCGCCCACGGCGAGCTTCCTCCTGATTCGGCGAATGCCATATTCGACATTGCCGCATGAGCGCTTGGCCTTCGGCGAAAGCGCGTCGTGTCTTCGGCGCCCTGAAGCGAATCGGGTGGCGCCACGACCGCACTGTGGGCTCACACAAGATCATGAAAAAAGACGGATGGGCTGACTACCCATTCTCGTTTCACGATTCCGAGGAACTCGGCCCAGCAATCCTTTCGAAACTCTCAAAGAAGACCGGCCTGCAACCTGAAGACTTGTGAAAGTGTGCTCACGCCCCCAAAGTCCCTCATCGGGGAAACGAGTGCTTGCGTGCCATCCCTGCCCGCTCAACAGGCGGCGCAGGAGCTGAATACGGCCGTGAAGGCCATCTTCCACGGTCGGACACCCGACCAACGTCGCGCATGTGGCGCACGCGAACCCGATCAGGGTTGTTCATACTGAACCAGTGCGGAGGCCAGGACTTCCTCCCGAAAGTAGCGGCTCAAATCGCCCGGCGTGCGCAGGTCCACTGTCAGGTCGAAAGCGGTCCGTGAGGATGGACCCGAAGAGCGCAAGTTTGCGGATGTGGTGTTGCCCGCAAAAACGCTCAATCCGCGCGCGCGGGATCTCGATTCCGTGAAGCTCCGGAGCCATCGTCTTCATTGTAGCGAAGGGGCCGGAATATGAGTAGACCTTTCACCCGGCTGGCCGGGCTGGTTCAAGCACCGGATCCACGCGCCGGGATTCTATACCGGGTACGGGGCGAAGACGCTGCGGGCGGGTCCAGGGGGCGGCGGCGGAATTGACGCGGGCGGCGCGGCAGGGGGTGTCGACAGTCCTGTGGCGCGATTGCGCACCACCCCGCAAGCCCGTTTTGATAGACTCGTGGTGAAAATGCCCGCGGCCCTTAGCGACGTGCTGCAAACTCTCCGCACTCACGAGAACGAGTTGCGGCTACTCGGTGTGTCTCACGCCGCGGTGTTCGGCTCGGTCGATCACGGCGGCTTCCCAACGAGTTGACAGATCGGCACCCCTACCGGCATGAATACGAAGCTGTCGACGAAGCCCTGATCTGGCACACTGTACGCCATGACCTTGCGCCGTTACGGGACGTCGCGACGACGGAATTCGACCACTTGCAGTCAGCGCCGCGATCGTTTGCGCGCGATCAGCAAGTGCTGATTCAAATGTCCCAGGCTGGCGAACTGCCCGGCGAAGCGGGCGGTACGCGGTGGGTGGGGTGGGCGGCGCGCGCTGAAATCGCGGCGGCGGAAGAGATCGGACTTGGAGATGACCGCGGCGCCCATGGGGCGGTATTCGTAAGTGCCTTGCGCCCAGGCTAACTGCTCGTCCAGCCAAAGATAGAAGCCCATCGGATCACGCCTTGGAAGAATAGCGCACGCGGAAGCGGTTGCCACAGGTGCGGCAGCGGAAGGCACGAAGCGATAGCAGGCGCAGGATGGAATCCAGTGCATTCCGGGTGTGGGACAGGCGGGTATTGTGCCAGCCGCACTGCGGGCAAGTGGGACGGTCGGAGCTGGGCCTGGCAGCATCTTCCACCTCGGCCACGTCGGCCTCCGCCCGCTCCCGGTGCTCTTCGGTCTCGGACTTCCTATCCGGATCCTTGGCCATTTTCATCGCTCACGCCTGCAAGATCGCACCACTACACTGAGTATGACAAGTCGCGGCGCCGGAGTCATGCCTAAACTGCTGTAGCATTTCACCCCAGCGGCCAAACACCAGGGCGGACAACGCCGCCAGGCGGGGAGCATGGAAGAACGGATCGATCGCCAACTCCAATTCGCGCACATCGCCGCTGTTTTCGTCCTGAGCACACCAATCGGCGATCATTTCCGGGGTGACCTCCAGGTGGAACTGGAGCGCGTAAACGCGCTCGCCGATGCGGAAGGCCTGATGGCGGCAGAGATCCGACGACGCCAGGAGTTCGGCGCCGGGCGGCAAGTCGAAGGTCTCGCCGTGCCAGTGGAAAACGGTCTCCGTGGACAGGCCGTGAAAAAGCCGGTCGTCCGCGGCGGCTTCGGTGAAGCGCAGAGCGTACCAGCCGATCTCCCTGGTGGCATTGCCCCGCACCGTGGCGCCCAGCGTGCGGGCGATCAATTGCGCCCCCAGGCAGATGCCGAGGATGGGCTGGCGCCGCGCCATGGCCTGGCGGATGAACTCCATCTCGCGGCGGAGAAAGGGCAGATCGTCGTTGACCGACATCGGGCCGCCGAGGAAAATCAGGGCGTCATAGGCGGCGATATCGGGCAGCGCAGCGCCGGCCTGGTAGAGGTCGGCGAAGTCCACCGCGATATGCGGCGCGTGCAGCGCGGGCTCGACGAGTCCCAGGCCTTCGAAGGGCACGTGACGGAAAACCAGCACGCGCATGAGCGTCAATTGGCCGCCAACTGGAAGTGGCTGAGGCTCTCGGCGTACTTGGCGACGCCGCGGTACAGCGATTCGGCCAGCTTCTGGCGGTAATCCGATTTCTTCAGCAGGCTCTCTTCGCGCGGATTGCTCAGAAAGCCGATTTCGGCCAGCACGCTGGGCATGTTGGCGCCGATCAGCACGACAAAGGGCGCCTTTTTGACGCCGCGGTTCTTCTGCCCGGGCATGTTGCGCGAAGAGAAAGAAAAAAGCGCGCCCTGGATGCGGCTGGCGAATTCGCGGGATTCGTCCAGTTTTTCGTGCAGGGTGATTTTCTGGATGATGTCCTGCAATTCGAAAATGGATTTTTGCGAGCTGGCATTCTCCCGCGCGGCCACGTCCAGGGCGTCCTTGGAATCGGTGAAGTTGAGGTAAAACGTCTCCATCCCGGAAATGCGCGGGTAGGGCGACGAGTTGGCATGGATGGAGAGAAACAAGTCGGCCTTCTTCTGGTTGGCAATGGCCGTGCGGCCCTCCAGAGGAACGAAGGTGTCGTCGGATCGGGTGTAAATCACTTCCGCGTTGAGGCGCTCTTCGATGAGTTTGCCGACGCGCTGCGCCACGTCCAGCACGAGTTCCTTCTCCACCAGACCATGGGGCCCCTCGGTGCCCTGATCGTGCCCGCCGTGGCCGGCATCGATCACGATTCGCCCCACCTTGAGCCCCAGCGCGCGGGTGAGCGAGTTGCCACCGGTCGAGGTACGCCGGGCGGCCTTGCCGAACTCGCCGGGCGAGGGCGCGGGTGGCGCGGAGGCGGCAGGCACGGGAGGCTCGGCATGGAGTACGGCCGGCTCGGCAGCGCCGCGAGATTCCGCCGATGCGTCGGAAGGTTCGGCCGGCGGCGCTTCGGCCACTACGACGGGCGGCGCCGGTTTGGATTTAGCCGTTGGCGCCGATTTGCCCTTGACCGGCGGCGTGGTCCTGGGTTTCACGGGCAGCGGCTCGGCTTCGGCTATGACGGCCGGCGTTTCCGGTTTCGGAGCCGCCACCGGCGGCTCCGCTTCCGGCCGCTTGACCGGGGGCGGAACGGGCTCGGCGGTTCCGGCGCGGATGACCGGAGGCGGCTTCACGGCTGGAAGCCCAGGCTCGGGCCCGGTTGGAATCACGGGCCCGCTCCCGGGGTGGAGTTCGATGATCAGCCGGTTGGGATTGGAAAGTTGCGAGGTGCTCACTTCCACCGGACCCGCCAGGTCGAGCACGATTCGTGTGGTGCCGGGGTTGGTTTCGGCCACCCGCACGCGCTGCACCAGTTTGTCGCCGATCTCGGTGGACCAAGTCCGTTTGGCGTCGAGGCGCGGGCGGGCGTTCAGGATGTCGAAGTAAACCCGCTCGGGATTGTGCAGGCGGTCGGTGCGGAAGTGAAATTCGCCGGACACTTCCACGGCGACGCGCGTAATCTCGGTAAGCGACCAGTGGCGGATGGCGGTGACGGAATGCACGGGGGCGCGCTCGTTTTGCGCGAACAACATCGTGGCCGAAATTGCGAGCGCGGCGAGCGGCTTCATAGCATGGCGTTATCTCGAGACGTAGCGCACGGAACCGTCCGCCTGGACTATTTCCACGACGTGGGCGGGACCTGCTTCCTTGGCCTCGACGGCTTGGGGCGGCACGGGCGCCGCGACAGTTTTGGCGGCAGCGGCTTTTCTGGCTTGCTCCAGTTGCCGCCGTACAAGGATCACGTAATTCTGGGTTTCGGCGAACGGCGGCACGCCGCCGTAGCGGGCTACCGCGCCTTCGCCGGCGTTGTATGCAGCCAGCGCCAGCGGGTAGTCGCCGTTGTAAAGATCGAGCAGGTAGCGCAGATATTTGGCCCCGCCCTGGATGTTCTCGACGGCGTTGAAGGCATCGCCGACGCCGAAGCGCCGCGCCGTGGCGGGAATCAGTTGCATCAGTCCCAGCGCGCCTTTACTGGAAATCGCGTGGGCGTTGTAGTTGCTCTCCACTTTGATCACGGAATGGATCAACTGTTCCGGCAGGGCGTGCTCGGCGGCAATCCGGCGCACGGCTTCGTTAATGCCGGAGGGCGGCGCCAGGGGCTCGGGGCCGGGCGCGGGAGCGGCGGCGCCCACCACACGGGGCTGGACGACGGCTTCGGCGACTCTGACTTCGGTGACGGGTTTGGGGCTGACCACCACGCTTCTCACCAATTTCCCTGTCCGCAGATCCGGACGCACCACACTGGTGACGCGTTGCGGACTATCCGGGCCGGCGCCGAACAGCGCGCCCCCGGCAACACCTGCGATTATCAGTGTAAAACAAAATTGGCGCAAAATGTTTCCCCTCATCCTATCACTCAAACCGGCTCGCCGCGCGGGCCAGCCCGCAAGCCCGGAGGTCTGACGCAAGCCTAATGTTATCATTTCCGTGTGACGTGCTCGGGTTATGTGCTGGCGGGGGGGCGCAGTTCCCGGATGGGGCTGGACAAGGCCCGCCTGCCGTTCCGCGGGGGCGAACTGGCGTGCGCCGTGGCCGATGCGGTGGCCCGCGCCGCCGGCAATGTCACCCTGGTGGGGCACGCCGAACTGCCGGCAATTCCCGATCGCTACCCGGGCCAAGGTCCGCTGGGCGCAATCCTCACCGCCCTGGCTCACAGTTCGACCGATTGGAACCTGATCGTCGCCTGCGACATGCCGGAGGTGTCGGCGGCTTTTCTGGGCGAACTGCTGGCCCGGGCCATGCGGTCCACGGCCGACGTTTTGCTGCCGTACGGGCCGGACGCTCTGCCGCAACCCCTGTGCGCGGTCTACCACCGGCGCACTCTGGCTGCCCTGGAAGAACAGTTCGCGGGCGGCGTGCGCCAGGTTACACGGGCCCTCGCCGGCCTCGCTGTGGAGCGGTTTGCTGTCGCGGAACTCTCGCATTTTCAAAACGTTAACACCCCCGAAGATTGGGCCGCCTATGCCGCAAAGTGATCCATTTCCGCACTACATCGAGTTCCGGCACATCTATAAGACGTTCGACCGCCCGGTTTTAGTCGATTGCAACTTCGGCGTGGACCCGGGCGAGACCGTGGCCATCATCGGGCGCAGCGGCGTGGGCAAGAGCGTCACGCTGGGCCACATCATGGGATTCCTGAAGCCGGATAGCGGACGCGTCATCGTGGCCCACGAGGATGTGACCGATTTTTCCGAAACCGAGTGGCGCCGCATCCGGCACAAAGTGACCATGGTGTTCCAGTCCGGGGCTCTCTTCGATTCGCTGACCGTCGCCGAGAATGTGCTCTTCTCGCTGGAACTGCGCGAGGATTACGACTTTCAGAATAAGGAAGACGTGGTCCACGGCCTGCTTGAGATGGTGGACATCGCCGATGCCGCCGACGCCTATCCGTCCGACCTCTCCACCGGATACAAACGCGCCGTGGCCATCGCCCGTGCCCTGGCTGCGCAGCCCCAGTGCGTCCTCTACGACGAGCCCACCACCATGGTGGACCCCATCATGAGCGACCACCTGGGCGACCTCATGCTGCGCCTCAAGAAGCAACTGAAGCTGACCAGCGTGGTGGTGACACACGATCTCGACCTGATGTACAAGGTAGCGGATCGCGTGGTGTTTCTGGATACCGTTGGCGTGGTCTACTTCGGCCCCGTCGCGGGGCTGGAAAAGAGCGACCATCCCGTGATTCGGGAATTTCTGGAATTGGATAAGGTGCTCCGGGTATAAGGATCGTGCACCGGCGCCCGCTCAGCGGCGTGGCGGGCAAGCCCACGGCGATTCCAAGCGGATGATTGGCAGGCGGACCCAGAGGGTACCCCGCCTGCCCCACCGTGGTTCTACTGGCCGGCGGCGCGAAACTCGAACTCGTCCAGCAGCTTGCCGTCGATATCGATGGCCTGGGCTTTGGCGGTCTTGCCGTTGACGCTGACGGTCACAAAGTTTTCGATGCTGGCCACCTTGACGGTGATGGCGGGGTCCGGCTTTTTGACGTCGTAGAGCGGCGCCCCGCCGCCCCCGCTGCCTACGTAGTGGATCCCGTTCTTCAGATAGTGCTGGTAATTGTGATCGTGCCCGAAGAGGCCGGCGGTGACATGATATTTTTCGAACATCGGCGTGAGCGCTGTCATGTGCGGGTTGTCGCCCTGTCTTCGCTCCACGGCGGTGAACGGCGGGTGATGCGCCACTACAAAACGGTAATCGGCCTTCTGATTGGCCGCCAGATCTTCCTCCAGCCACGCGGTCTGCTGCGCCCAGAAGGCATCGCGGGCGATCTTGCTCGACGACACGTTGGGGAGGTCGCTATCGATCACCGTAAAATGCGCGTTGCCCCAGTTGAACGAGTAATAGGGCAGCCTGGTCTGGAAGAAGTCGTAAAACTCCTGGGCGTTGCGCTCGTGATTGCCCAGCGAGGGAAAGAACGACGTCTGGCGCAGCAGTTCGCGCTCGATATCGAAGAAGGTGGCCCAGAGAGCGGAATCCTTGCCGTTTTCCACCAGGTCGCCAGTGTGCAGCACCAGGTCGGGCACGCCGCTTTTCAAAATCGCCGCGATCACGCGGCGGTGCACGTCGTGGCGCGTGCGGACGTCGCCATAGAGCACGAAGCGGAAGGGCTCGACGCCCGACGGCGGGGTTTTGAACCAGCCTTTCCCGGCGGCGACCTCGTAGTCGTAGCGCGTGTTGGGCTGCAATCCCGACAGGCCACTGTGCTCTACTTTCAGCGCCGGCGACGTCTTGGCCGCCGCGCCCGCGGCCTGATACGTCACCGTGTCGCTCGCCACGATCCAAGCCACCGTCGCCCCTCGTGAAGTCGCATTCACGACATACGGCCCGCCCACTACCTGCGAAGCCGCGCCGAGTGCAGCGGCGCCGATCGCCGCCAGGCACCAAACACGCCACATCGTCATCCTTCAGAATCCCCCTCAGGTTGCCTAGTGTAACCGATGGAGGTGACAAAAAGATGAACGCCAGCGGGTGCGTTTCCGCGGGTGAAACGTTGTACCCTAATCTGCAATGAAGCTGCTTCCGCTTTGCCTCGTGTCCGCCGCCGCTTGGGCGGCGCCATGCACCACCGTGGCCAACTGCACCGAATGGGTGACCTTCGCCGGCGGACCGGCGCGCTCCATGATCTACCGTACCTACCCGCTCGACGAAGCCAATCCGCGGATCGCGCGCGCACTCATCGTCATCCACGGGGCCGGCCGCGACGCCGACAACTATTTCCGCACGGCGCTGGCCGCCGCGTTCCTGGGCAGCGCCCTGGACGACACCATCGTCATCGCGCCGCGTCTCGCCTCCAACACCGGAAGTTGCCGCGACCAGTTGGCGCCCAACGAGGTGAGCTGGAGTTGTGCCGGAGACAGTTGGCGCTCCGGAGGCACGGCCACCAACCAGGAAAAGTTGACGTCGTTCGATTTCACCGACGAGATCCTGCGCAGGCTGGCCAGAAGAGACACCTTTCCGAACCTCAAGGCGATCGTGGTTTCCGGCCATTCCGCGGGCGGCCAGTACGTGGACCGCTACGCCATGGCCAACACCGTGCATGACAATCTCGGAATCCCGGTGACCTACGTGGTTTCCAACCCATCGAGCTACGCCTACCTCGACAACACGCGACCCAACGCCGACGGCTCGGATTTCCGCGCCTTCACCGACAGCCGCAACTGCACCACGTTCAACCAGTGGCCTTATGGACTGGAGCATCGTGCCGGCGGATACACGGCCAGGCAGACCGACGAGCAGTTAAGAAAGCAACTGGCGGCGCGTCCCGTCACCTATCTGCTGGGCGAAATCGACATTCTGCCCCTGGGCGGCTTCGATGCCTCCTGCCCCGCCATGGCCCAGGGCCCCACGCGCCTGGCGCGCGGCCAGGCTTTCGGCAAATACGTGAATCAGAAGTTCGGCGCCAAACATACGGTCACGGTCATCTCACTGTGCGGCCACAACGCGCGATGCATGTTCACCGCGGAACCGGCGCTACCCCTCCTGTTCCCCAAAGATGTGCAATAGATGTAGGGATTGACAGGCTGAAGCCTGTCCCACCACTTTGCCAACCATGAGCCGATATGAACAGTTCGACCGCTCGCGCCTGCTGGTGAAACCGCTGGCCGAGCGCCAACACGATTTGCACCTGGACCGCTGGCTCGCGCTCAGCGACCCTACTCCGCCCTTCGAGCATCCGGATCTGGCCGCCGTCGCCGCGCGGCTCGCTGCCGCCAGATCCAACGGCGCGGCGCGCATTCTCATGATGGGCGCGCACGTCTTGCGCGCCGGCGTGAACCGCCACATCATCGACCTGGTGGAGCGCGGCTTCATCGATCACATTGCCATGAACGGCGCCGGCGCGATTCACGATTACGAGCTGGCGCGCTTCGGCGCCACCACGGAAAGCGTCGACCGCTACATCCGCTCGGGCGAATTCGGCCTGTGGCGCGAGACCGGCGAGTTGAACGACTGGATTCGCCAGGCGGCCGCCGAATCGCTCGGCCTGGGCGAGAATGTCGGCCGCCGCATCGACGCCAGCGACTATCCGCACCGCGACCTGTCGGTTTTTGCCGCCGCCTGGCGCGCCGGCGTGCCGGTAACGGTGCACGCGGGCGTGGGCTACGACATCATCCACGAACACCCCAATTGCGACGGCGCCTCGCTCGGCGCGGCCAGCTATCGCGATTTCCTCATCTTCGCGCGCACCGTGGAGCGCCTGGAAGGCGGCATGCTGCTGAACTTCGGCTCTGCCATCATGGGGCCGGAGGTCTACCTGAAGGCGCTCGCCATGGCGCGCAACGTGGCGCGCCAGGAAGGGCGCGCCATCCGCCACTTCGCCACCGCGGTCTTCGACCTTGTCCCCATTCTGGGCGACCATCGCAAGGAACTGCCCAAGACCGATCCCGGCTACTATTTCCGGCCGCACAAAACCATGCTGGTGCGCACCGTCGCCGATGGCGGCGAGAGCTTCTATTTCCGCGGCGAGCATCGCGCCACGCTGCCCGCTCTGTGGCGGATGCTATGACGAACGCCGAAATCCTGAACGAATTCCCCAAGCTGCGCGTGCTGGTGGCCGGCGATGTCTGCCTGGACCGCTGGTGCCGCTACGACCCCGGGTTGGCCGACGCCTCGCGCGAAACCGGCATCCCGCGCATCGCCGTGGTGGCCACCGAAGTCACCCCGGGAGCGGCCGGCACCATCGCCAACAACCTGGCGGCGCTGGGCGCGGGCGAGGTCGCCGTGCTTGGCATGGTGGGGGACGACGGCTTCGGCTACGAACTCCGCGCCGCGCTGGCCGCGCGCGGGATTTCGCATGAACTGCTGGTGGACGCCCCCGGCGTGCCGACGTTCACCTACACCAAGCTGATCAACGCCCGGACCGACCAAGAGGACTTGCCCCGGGTCGATTTCGTCTATACGAATCCACTGCCGGAAGCGGTGGAAGAGAAATTGATCGCGCGGCTGGAAGGCGCCGCGCCCGCGTATGATTTGATCCTGGTTTCCGACCAGGCCGAAACCAGCCAGGGCGGCGTAGTCACGCCCGCTGTGCGCGCCGCGATCGCGCGCCTCGCGGCCGCACGCCCGGATAAATTGATCTGGGTGGATTCCCGTTTGCGCGCCGAGCACTTCCGCCACGCGGTGGTGAAGCCGAACCAGCAGGAGGCCGAAGCCGCGTCCATGCGCGCCCTGGGACGCGTGGATTATGCGGAGCTGCGCCGCCACATGCAGGCGCCCTGCCTGATTGTCACGCACGGGGGAAAAGGCGCGCTGGTGGTGGACGAGGCAGGCGAACAGTGGGTAGCGGCGAAGGCAGTCGCCCATCCGGTGGACATCTGCGGCGCGGGCGACAGCTTTAGCGCGGGCGCGGCCATGGCGCTGGTGGTGACCGGCGATCCGCGCGAGGCGGCGAGATTCGGCAACCTGGTGGCGGGCATCACCATCATGAAAAAAGGCACCGGGACGGCGTCTCCGCGAGAAGTTTTGGAGGCATAGGTTCGCAAACCTGCCGAAATGGTGGGGCGGACGGGGCGCCCTCTGGGCCGGTCCGCGCGGGTTCCCCTGAACCCGCTCTTCGCACAACTACAAGCAGGGCCGACGGGGGTGTCGGCCGCGGACCAGGACTCCCCACCTTTTGTCAAGGTCTTTTTTGAATTAGGAAGGGAGCTTTTTTGAATTGGGGACGCTGTCCCCATACCCCTGGGATTTGCCGCTTTGTGGCCAACAGTATGACTGGTGGGACAGCCGAGACCGCCCCACCCTGTCGGCACTTGAGTCAGCGCTCGGGGTCGCGGTAGGGATGAGCATCGCTGCCCACCCCCCGCGCAGATCCGTACGAGCGGAATTACCGCATACGGCTCCTCCCTCGGATACGAGCGTCAAAGCGGACATCGGGATATGGATGAAG